>JBOGID010000001.1:0-6365 GCA_050742295.1 Acidimicrobiales bacterium
TCGATCAGCAGCTCCGTGAGCGGCACCATCGGCAGGCGGGCCAGCACCGAGTCGCGCTCCGCCAGCGCCACCGGGTCGACGGCCTCGGCCGACAGCGCCTTGAGGTGCAGCTGGCCGTCGACGTCGATGCGGACAGGCCCATCGGGCTCGCCGAGAAGCGCTTCCAGGTCGTCGAGCAGGCGCTCTATCTCGCTGTCGATGGCGGCGAGGCGCTCGGCGAAGCTGCCCGGCATGCCCGTCAGCTCGAGGACCTCGCCTCGCTGGGAGGGCCAGTCCTGCGGGGAGATCAGGTAGGTGGCCGGGTTGGCGTAGCGCCGGGAGCCCTCGACCCAGATCTCCCCCGAGCGCAGACCCGCATGCAGGGCCGACAGCGTGCACAGCTCCCAGTAGTGCTTGTAGCGGTTCTCGTCTCCGGCCGCTCGGGCGGCGTCGAGGTAGGCGCGCCGGCGGTCGGCGATGAACTCGACGGGGGCGCCGTCGGGGACGTGGCGGCGGCCCTCGGCGTTGAGGCTCTGGAGCAGGACGACCGCGTCGAGGACTTCGCTGGGCGAGGCGCTGGCCTTGAAGGTGAGCGAGCGCAGCACCTGGGGGGCGAAGGAACGGACGTAGGAGAAGCGGGCCTCCAGCACCTGGAGGTAGCCGCCGTCACGAGGGGGACGCTCGTCGACGCTACGCGCTGCGGCCGCCAGGCGTTCGGCCCCGAGCCCCCGGACAGCGGCGCCGGCGGCGGCGTCGTCGAGGGCGGGGTCGAGGACGACGTCGAGGATTTCGTCGAGAAGGGCGAGGCGGTCACCGTCGGCCTGGGCCGCCTCGACGCGACGTTCGGCCAGGGCGTCACGGGCCCGGTCGTCGGTGGCGGCCATGAGCATGTCGAACAGGCGCACCACCTCGTCGAGGATCTCGGTGTGCGCCGAGGCGAGCGCGGCCAGCAGGATCGGGTGCCGGCACTCGGCCGCCATCAGCCGCAGCGCCCGGGGCGTCGACCGTCTCGCCACCGTCGCCAGCTGGCGGAGGCGCTCGGGAGGGACCGCCTTCAGGTCGAGGCGGTGCGCACCCAGAGCCTCAAGGTAGGCCAGCTTGTCGAGCTCGGCCTTGACCGATTCCGGCGACGCCGAGGTGGCCGCGTCGTTCAGCCACACCAGGCGGGCCACCCCGAGGGCCGCGTCGGTGGTCACCACCGCGTCGAGCTCCTCGCAGCGCTCGGCGCTGAGCTCGGGGCTCAGCCTCCGGCTGATCTCCTCCCAGGCAGTCTCCCGAGCCGTTCCGACCGCCCGCACGAGCCGGTCCAGGCCAGGCCGCACGACCTGGTCCGTCCGCAGCTGGCCCAGGGCCTGGCGGAACAGCACCGAAGGGGTGTCGTGCTCGAGGGCCCGGGCGGTGAGCCAGTCGCCGAGGGCCTTCCATTCGCCGGGGCCGCATGTCCGCCACCCGGCGTGGGCCACCACCGCGGCCACGTGGCGCCGGCGCGTGCGCCCGTCCACCTCGGCGGCGTAGCGGGCGAGGGCAGCGGGGGAGACGCCGATCTGCTTGCCCACGAAACGGCCGACCTCCGACGGCACGGCCCGCAGGTCGGCGGGCACGAAGCCGAGGTAGCGGAGCCCGCACAGCTGCAGGGCCAGCCCGATGCGCCCGGCCGTCCCTCGGTGCGACCGTAGCCACCGGCGGTCCTCCGTCGAGAGCTGGAAATGGGCGGCCAGGTCGCTGCGGGCGACCTCGGGCGGCCACGCGGACAGCTCGCGGGCCTCGTCGTCTGAGAGGAACGAGCCGGCCGCCACGACGCGCCTCAGATGTCGACGAGGACGGCCTCCAGGGCGGCGTCCTTGTCGGCCTGCGACGGCAGGCTGTAGCGGCGGGTGGTGTCGAGCCGGCGATGCCCGGCGATCTCGGCCACCAGGACGACATCGGCGCCGGAGCGGAGCAGGTTGGTGACGCATGTGTGGCGAAGGACGTGGGAGGACAGCTCGAGCCTGGCCTCGGGAGGCCAGGCGGCGCACGACCATGTCGACGGCCCGGGGGCTCATGCGCCCGGCCGAGCGTGACAGCCACATGGCGCCGCGGTCGTCGACGCCCCGGCCCGCGTCGGCCAGGCGGGCCAGGTGGTCGGCACGGGCCTCGAGCCACTCGCCGAGGGCCTTGCGGCACGCGCTGTTCAACGGCACCTCCCGGTAGGCGTCCCCCTTGCCGGTGCGCACCCGGAGCCGGCCCTTCCGAGCCGACATCTCGATATCGTCGAGGTCGAGGGCGGCCAGGTCCGACAGCCGCAGCGCGGCGTAGAAGAACACGGTGGCGATGGCCCGGTCCCGCGCCGACGGGCAGGTTTCGACGACGCGCAGAAACGTCCGCTGATCGGCCTCGACGAGCGCCCGGGGCGCGACCTGGGCCAGCTCCTCGCGGGCCACTTCGGGGCGGCCGCCGCCGAGGGACCGGTAGAAGTTGTCGATGGCGGCCAGGGCCTGGTTAACCGAGGTTGGCGCCCACCGGCGGGCCGACTTCACGTGGCGCTTGTAGTCGCGGACAGCCCAGTCGCGCACAGGGCCCTGCGCCAGCGCGGCCGCCCCGTGCTCAGACGAGGCCAGCCAGGCCAGGAACGCCCGCACTTGGGCCCGGTAGGCGTCGCGCGAGCGCTCCGACAGCGGCTGGCGCTTCAGCCACCGGACGTACTCGTCTAGGGTCACCTCGGGGTCGAGGACGTCTGGCTTCGACGTCGCGGCCTTCTTGGCCCGGCCCGCCATCGCTCCTCCCTGTTAGTGGAAGCACTCTCGCCGGGCTACGACCCGGATCGGACCACGTTAAGTAGAAGTTCAGGGCCGAAGTACTTCCACTAAGCTCATTTAGCCCGGATCCACCGATCGGCACGGGTAGCGACCGCTGACCATTCGCGGAAAATGCCCTCTGACCTGGGATAATGGCGGTTGCGAGGCCAGCCTGGAACCCCGAGTCGGAGGGCACCTTCTCGATGCAATCATCGCACAGCCTGGACCGGCTCAGCGTGACCTTCGACGACCCCCACGCGGTGGCCGACGCCGGGCTGGTCCTGCCCGCCACCCTCGCCCAGCACCTGGGCCTGCGCCAGCTGCTCGACGACCACGTCGACCTGGGCACCGCGCCCGGGCACGCCAACTGGACCAGCCGCACCGGCCTGGGCGAGACCCTCATCGCCACCGACACCCTGCGGCGGCGCTACCTGCGCGTGCCCGGCCGGCTCACCTGCTCGGCCCGGCGCCTGACCCTGCACCTGCCCCAGTCGTGGCCGTGGTCGGGCCGCTTCGACACGGCGCTGGCGAACCTGCGGGCCGTGAAGCTCGTCACCTGAGCGACGGGGACAAGCGGCGGCCGACCAGGCCGAACCGTCGCAGCGCCCCCAATGAAAGCAACCTTCCGGCGCCCTGGTCCTGTGCGGCCTCCCAGCGGGCCGTGACGGCGATCGACCCCTTCTCGGCTGCCTTCACCCATCCGAAGCGGCTTCAGGCCCTTCTCGTCGGCGGCCCATCACCGATCGGTGGATCCGGGTTTAGTGGCAGCTGCTTGTCTTGGCCGGGCACCCCTCTGCGCTCAACAGCAGTACGAGCTTCTTCGGGTCAACCCCATGTGCGCCTGTGAGGCCTTGCACCGTTGTCAAGATACTGACAGAGCGACCCTAATCAGCTCTTCGATAGGAATTCCGCTTGTTCCTTCCGCACCGGCGTACAAGCGTTGGGTTTGAAGGTCATAGCTGACCCCGTCACGCACCCAGCTGATGCGATGGGTGCCATACCCGCTGAGGGGAACGACAACCGTCGCCGGGACCCCCATGACCGTGATGGTCGAGACGCTAGCGATTCTCGGGTCGACACCCTGGAACGTGCTGAAGTCCTGCGCATACTGGCTCAGCACTATCCTTGTCGCCGGGTGAGCCGCGGAGCCCTTCACGTACTGGTCGGGGGACTCGGGAAGCGTCCTGCTGTTCACAACTCCCGGGAGGGAGTAGGCCTCCACCCAGCCGACCTCAATGGCCCGGCCGCCCAGCGAGGCTGCGCCCTCTGGCAGGTAGGTGGGGTTTGCGTGGTTTCTGGCCAAGTCGGCGGCGGATATCTTCTCCCCCGGTACGCTCACCTGCGCGGCCGGCCGCATCGCTGGCGCGCCGACGGAGATTTGCGTTTCCGCTTGCCGAGTCGGGAGAGCCGCCACGGCGGCCGCAACGAGGACCGCCCCGGCGACGAGGACGCTGGCTGTTGTGATCTTCTTCATGATCTTCTCATCCCTCCGAGCCTAAAATGTGCAGTTTGAGTACTGGGGCTGCTCATAGAGATACGTCAAGCCCATTCGCCAAGTCGATGCGGCGTCAAAGGCCGACGGATAGGCGTCATTGTTGATGAAGGAGTTCCACGTGCAGCCGGAGTCGTAGATACCGTCGTAGTACGAGGTATTGCCGTACGGCTCCAACATGTAGTTCGGGTGTGACCCCCCAGTCGACTGAATGCCGCCCTGAAGTGCTCCCCAAGTCTCCCAGCCGACCTCGCCGTCGACGTAATAGAGGTTCATGTTCTCCTGGAACGCCCAGACAGCCCAAAACGTGTTGCCACCGAAATCGCCGTCCACAACGCATCCCGGTGATCCACAGAGGTAGTATTCCCTCGCCGTGAGTGCCGTCTGCACACCCACCACGTGGCCGCCGTAGTCGGTGTACTGAGCGTAGGGCAGATAGCCCCAATTCCAGTCGTCGGCCAAGGCCGGGGATGCCATCCCGGTTAGGGCTCCGACCGCTGCGAGCAGGACGATCACCCTGCGGAGAACTTTTCCCGGCCTCATGCTGCGGCCGTTGTCGTCTGTCATGTTCTGCTGCTCCCTTTTCGTGAATGTCCAGCCATGCTTGGTGTACGACGCGGTTCGAGCACGGGTCGTCCCGTCCCGTAGCTCAGCTCCCCGGGGATTGGGCCGGTCATAGTGCCGTTTGCCGAGGACCGACCCCCCCAAGGCTAGTAGTGATCGTGTGGCGTGCTCTCTAGGTCGTAGCTCGGGCCGACGTACATTGTCGAACTGCTGTTGCCGTTCGTGTCATTGAACCCGTAATAGACCCAGCTTCCACTGCAGTCATAGCCCTGAGTCGCGAAATAGCCGACGTCGCTCATCTGCACGTAGGCGCAGCTTCCATCGGTATAGGTGTCGATGATCCCCCCCGCGTAGAAGTTGTCGCTGTCGCAGGTGCTCGAATACCACGCATCCTCGATCGCCACGATCGTGTTGGGATCGATCCGCTTCTCGAAGGTCCACGCGCCGAAGCCCGCACACACTGCGCTCGCACCCGGAACTCCTGGGCCGACGGGACCCCAGACTCCAGCGAAAGCGAGTAGCACCACGACAAGCCGGGCGACCCGCGCCCGGGCGGGCGGTTGAGGTCTGGTCGCCATCGTTCTCTTCGTTCCTCTCTCGAAAGTTGGTCGTCTCCGGTTGGACTCGTGAGTTGTCAGCACCCGCTTGCCTCCACGTGGTCGACGGCCCATCCAGCGGCGCGCTGGGAGACATGGATGACCGTTACGACGCCAGCGCTCGGCGCCTCGTAGCTGTAGGCAACGGAGCCGTCAGGGAGTTGCAACTCGGCGTAGCCGTACTGTGCAAGCCGTGGCTGCCGGGCCACGAAGGCCGCCAGGGCGTCCTTTGGCGAGGCGGAGGCGGACCCGACGACCTCGCGCGCCTGGTTAGCCGCGGGTGCTGCGCCCTCCGGCACCTGGCAGCGAACGACCGCCGGCGCACCGGCCACCCGCTCACTTCGAAGGACGATCGGCTTGTCTGAAACGAACGGACGCGTCCGAAGTTGCTCGGTCAGTGCGTTCGTCGTCTCGCCGCTCACGCCGAAGACTTCGATCTGAAGCGACCGGCACTCCGGCCGCGGCTGGTCGCCGAGGCGGAAGACGATGGTCCGCGCCAACCGGCCGTTGGCCGCCGGCTGGAGGTCCTTGCGCGTCATGCTTGCGAAGCCGCGGTCATCGCGCTTCAGAGGGCTCTTCCCGACATCCGCTGGCCACCGCACCTCGATGCTGCTGTCGCTGGTCGTCCAGTGAATGGCGAGTTGACCGGTCCCTGATGCAGCGAGGGTGTCGCTGCTCGCGCCGGACACGGCATCGGAGAAGCCCGGCGGTAGGGCGACTCGAACGGGCAACTCGGTACCACACATCACCGCGGGATCGCCCTGAGGTGCTGCGGACGCGGTTGGGTCGCTGGTCGCAACGGTTGCCGAGCCTTCGCTCGACGCAGCGACGACCGCCAGTGCAACTGCGAGTGGAATAGCCGTACATAGTTACCGGGGCGCGTCGAAGTGAATTGACTAAATGACGGGTCGTCGACTGCCGATTTGCGGAAGTGGTTCAGCCGGAGCGCAGGGTGAGCCC
>JBOGID010000002.1:0-4005 GCA_050742295.1 Acidimicrobiales bacterium
GGGCCACGGTGCCGCCCACGTAGGCCAGGGAGTGGCCGAACCCGACGGCCGCCAGCCGGCCCGGCCCGTCGGCGGCTGCGAACCAGGCCACCATGGTGACGGTGCCGCCCAGGGCCACGGCGACGGCGACGAGGGTGGGCGAGCGGGTGTCGCCCGCCGCGTAGGACGCCCGAAGCAACAGCTGGAAGCCGGCGTAGCCGATGAGGCCGACGGCGTAGGCGGCCACCAGCTGGGCCACGAGCCGGGTGCCGGCGGTGTCGAGGTTGCCCAGCCGGAGCAGGCGCAGGGCAGGCTGGGCCACCGCCACCGCCACCGCCGATGCGGGCAGCACGAGGAAGGCCATGGTGGCGGCCCCGCCCCGCAGCTGGCGCACGAAGGCGGGCCAGTCCCCGACGTGGGCCGAGGACGCCAGCCGCGGGTACAGGGCCGTGACCACGGGGTGGGCCAGCAGGGCGAAGGGCAGGAGGAAGAACTGGAAGGCGAGGTGGTAGGCCACCACGCCCCCTTCGACCCGGTTGGCCAGCACCAGGGTGACGATGATGAGCACCTGGCCCAGGCCGAGGGTCGCCGCCGCCCACAGTCCGTCGCGGCCCAGCCGCCCCAGCCCCGACTGGCGCAGGTCCCAGCGGGGCCGAAGCCGCAGGCCGGCCCGGCGCAGGGCGACGAGGGGAACGAGGGTCATGGCCACCACGCCGGCGGTCGTCCCCAACCCGAGCACCCACCGTTCGGCGTCGGTGAGGTCGAGGCCAGGCCGCCCGCCCGGGCCGATGGCCCAGAAGGCGGCCATGGTGGCGATCACCGACAGGTTGTTGGCCACCGGGGCGAAGGCGGGAGCGGCAAACCGCCGGGCCCCGTGGAGCAGCCCGGTGGCCACCGCGCCCACCGCGTACAGCAGGATCTGGGGCAGGAACAGCACGAGGAGGAACGAGCCCAGCGTCACCTCCTGGCGCCGCACCTCGGGGTCCTCGACGGCGGCCGTGAGCAGCCGCATGATCCAGGGCCGCAGCAGCAGCCCGCCCGCCGTCAACACGCCCAGGGCTACCAGCACCAGCCCCAGCACCGAGCCGGCCAGCCGCTCGGCCTCCCGCCGTTCGCCCCCGTCGAGCAACCGCACCAGGGGCGGGATGAGCACCGACGACATCAGTCCCGCGGCGGACAGCTCGAACAGCACGTTCGAGACCAGGTTCGACGTCTGGTAGGTGTTGCCCGCGAACGTCGTCCCCAGGGCGAGGCCCACGGCCAGGACCCGCAGGAAGCCGGTGATCCGCGACGCCAGGTTGCCGGCCGTGACTGCGGCCGTCGAGGCCAGCAGCCTCCGGTCCTGCTCCGTGACGGGCGTGGTCACGGCTCCAGCGACGGAAGCAGGCGCTGGGCGCCGGGCCCGACGCCGTAGCTGCCCAGCCGGGGCGCGTCGAGGTCGTCGAGGGCCAGGACGGCCGCCGCCTGGCCGATGGGCGACTCCAGGTTATCGACAGTGGAGAGCTTGGTGCTGACCGTCGTGTCGCCCCTCAGCGGGCCCACGAACACGGCCCGGCCGCCGGGCGTGTCCTGGCCGCTCTCGGCGGCGACGAGCCGGCTGCCCCCGACCGACGGTGCCTGGTTGACGAGGGCCTGGGCGAACGGGACGCCCACCCGGTCGTCGCCCACCTCGGCGCCCGCGCCCGACACCAGGAGGATGCGCAGGTTGGCGACGGGGAACGAGCTCAGCCCCAGGGTCGTCGTGGTCGACGCCGGCGACGGGGGTTCGTAGCCCACGAACCCACTGGCGGCGAGGGCCGGCAGCAGCCCGGTGTCGGTGGCCGAGCCCTCCAGCGTCGCCGCCAGCCTGGTCAGGGCCAGGCGGCGGATGGTGTCGGGGAGCTGGGCCGGGCTGGTGTTGAGGGCAGTGGCGAGGGCGCGGGCGTCGTTCTCGTTGTCGAGGCGCAGCTTGTTGGTGAACAGCAGGGTGCCGGCGGGGACGGCCTGGGCCGTGGCCAGCGCTTCCCGCACCGCCTCCACCGGCTTGCGGTCCACACCCTGGACGGTGACGACCAGCACGGGGACGTTCCGCAGCCGGCCCAGCACGAGCTGGTCGCGGGCTTCATCGGCGAAGCCCCGCATGACGTCGAGCTGGTCGCGCAGGGTCTTGTTCTCGCCGTCGGTGCGGGCGGCCCGGTTGCTGACCGAGTCCACCCGGTCGCGGAGGCCGTCCACGATGGCCTTGTCGATGACCGTCGACCCCATGACGATGCCCAGGGCCAGGGCCAGGAACACGGCCACCAGCGAGACGATGTGGTAACGGAGGTTGATCATCGGGGGTGGGCGGCCCTCACGATCAGCCGAACAGGCTGCGCCACGTGTCGCTCAGGTAGAACCACAGCGCTTCGATGAAGACGTGGATGGGTTGGGCGACGATGGCGACGACCAGCATGGCCAGGAGGGCGGCGCCGACGAGGAAGGCCAGGTCGCCCTTGCGCACCCGGCTCTGGTAGAGGCGGTTCACGCCTTTGGCGTCCACCAGGATAGGGCCCACCTTGAGGCGGACGAGGAACGTCGAGGCCATGCCCGACCGCCCCTTGTCGAGGAACTCGACCATGGACGCGTGGGTGCCCACGGCCACGATCAGCTCGGCCCGCTTCTCGTAGGCCAGGAGCATGGCGATGTCCTCGCTGGTGCCGGCCGCCTCGAACACCGAGTAGGGCAGCCCCAGCTCGTCGAGCCGTTCGGCGCCCGGTGCCTTGCCTCCGGGGTAGGCGTGGACGATGAGCTGGGCGCCGCGCCGTTCCGGGTTGGTGCGGCAGACGGTGAGCATCGTCTCGTCCCGGACGGAGTCGAAGTCGCCGATGATGACGTCGGGCCGGTACCCGGCGTCGACCAGGGCGTCGGCCCCGCCGTCCACGCCGATCAGCACGGGCTTGATCTCACGGATGTAGGCCCGCAGGGCGGCCAGGTCTTCCTGCCAGCCCAGGCCGCCCCGCACCACGACGAGCACGTGGCGGCCGGTGAGGTCGACGCCCAGCTTGGGCACCGACGGCGAGTCGGTGAGCAGGTGGTGCTCGCGGCGCAGGTACTCCAGGGTGTTCTCGGCGAAGCGCTCCAGCTCGGCCCCGACGGCCAGCTTGGCCTCCTCGATCTGGGCCTCCAGCGACTCGATCGTGTGGCGGGTGCCCTTGGCCACCACCTGGCCGTCGACCAGCACCTGGCCGCCGGCGACACAGACGGGACGGCCCTCGGCCACGGCGTCCATGACCTCGGGGCCCACGTCGTCGACCAAGGGGATCCCGGCCGCGGCCAGCAGCAGGGGCCCCATGTTGGGGTAGCGGCCCGAGATCGACCGCGAGGCGTTGACCACGGCCCCCGCTTTGGCCTTGACCAGCCCTTCAGCGGCGAGACGGTCGAGGTCGAGGTGGTCGATGACGGCGATCTCACCCGGCTGCAGCCGCGTCAGCATCCGCTTGGTGCGGGCGTCGACCCGGGCCGGGCCCTCGACCATCGAGTCGCCGGTGCCGTCGCCGGCCCGGATGATCGCCGGCTTGATGCGGCGCAGGCCCACCCGGCCGCGGCTGTTACCAGGTCCGTTGCCGTTGCGGTCGGGGGCGGGGGTGGCCATCAGCGGGCCCCCGCCTCCGCCTTCTGGCGGGACGCGCTGGCCAGCAGCTCCTGGGCATGGTCCCGTGCCGTGGCGCTGGCGGGTTGGCCCGAGAGCATGCGGGACAGTTCCGCCACCCGCCCGTCGGGGTCGAGGGTGGTTGCGGTGGCCACCGTCTGGCCGTCGTGCTCGTCTTTGGTCACCGCCACCTGGCGGTCGGCGAACGCCGCCACCTGGGGGAGGTGGGTGACGACCAGGACCTGGCGGTCGGCCGTGGCCAGGGCGGCCAGGGCGTTCCCGACAGCCAGCGCCGCCTGGCCGCCGATCCCGGCGTCCACCTCGTCGAAGACGAGCGTGGTGGGGCCGCCTGGGTTGGTGGCGGCGCCTGCCGGGCCGGGCGGGCCGGCGGGGCCGAGGGCGAGGCGGAGGGCGAGCAT
>JBOGID010000003.1:0-6339 GCA_050742295.1 Acidimicrobiales bacterium
CGTCGACTTCTGGGCGGAGTGGTGCGGCCCGTGCCGGATGGTGGCGCCCGTGCTGGCCCAGATCGCGGCCGAGAACGAGGGCAAGTTGCTGATCCGCAAGCTCAACGTCGACGACGCGCCGGAGATCGCCCGCCGCTACGAGATCATGTCGATCCCGACGATGCTGGTGTTCAAGGAAGGCGTGCTGAAGAAGCGGCTCATCGGCGCCAAAGGCAAGGGCCAGCTCATGGCCGAGTTCGCCGAGTTCATCGAGCCGTAGGGCGGCCTAAGGCGGGCGGCGGGAGTTCAGCCGTCGTCCACAGCTGCGTTCAAGTTGTGGACAGCGCCGGAGCGGGGCGGCAGGTCTGGCACGGGCGGAAGCCTTTGTCGGCGGCCTCCCGCTCGGTGCGGAACAACACCCGGTTGTGAGGCTGGATCCGGCGGGCGTGATGGCAGGTCGGCACACAGAAGATGTTGGTCGTGGCGCTGCCGACGTAGCGCCGGCCCGCCTGCGCCAGGTCGCTGAGCTCGTCGAGGTCGACGCCCTCGAGTTGCAGCAGCCTGGTCTTCATGGCGGAACCGAGGGCGTAGTTGCCGATCTTGCCGTCGGTGCGCACGACGCGGTGGCAGGGGATGAGGACGGGGACGGGGTTGCGCCCCAAGGCGGTGCCCACGGCCCGCGTGGCGCCGTCGTGGCCGATTTCGCGGGCGATCCAGCCGTAGGAGCGGACTTCCCCTCGGGGGATCTCCGACGTCTTGGCCAGGACGGCCTGCTGGAACGGGGAGCACGTCCGGAGGTCGTAACGCAGAGTAGCCCTGTTGCCACTTAGCGCGTTGGTCAGGCCGGTCGGTGGGGTCGTGGTCGTGTCCGCCGGGCGCAGGGCCCGTCCGGGGTAGCGGGCGGCGAAGGCTCGCCGGAAGGCGTCCTCGCCCTGGTGAGCCACGGCGTCGAGGAAGCTGACACCCGACTTGTTGAAGGCCACCCAGAGGGGGCCGGCGGGGCTGTCGACGGTGAGATAGACGTCGACGAGGCCCAGTTCGGCCGTGACCCGGTCGAGGAGGGTGGCGGGGGCGGGCTCGTACAGTCCGGCCAGGGCGGACTCGATTGTCTCGTTCATCGGTAGTCCTCCAGTTGGGTGCGTAGGGCGGCCAGACCCCGTGCGACCTGCGCTTTTACCGTTCCGGTGGGGCGGCCGAGGATGGCGGCCGTCTCGTCCGTGCTGCAGCCGATGACGTGGCGGAGCACGACGGCCTGGCGAGCGGGGAGGGCCAAGGTGTCGAGGGCAGCGGCGAGGGTGAGGCGGCGGTCGGGGTCGTGGTCGTTGGTCGTCGTGGGCGTGGCGTCGGGGAGCGGAGCCGTGGGATGGCGGGCCTGGGTGCGGAGGCGGTTTCTGGCCACGTTGAGCGCGATTGTGATCACCCACGGTCGAAGATCGATGTCGTGGATGCGCTTCGGCTCGTAGCCGCGGAGGGCGGTGTAGGCCCGCACGAAGGCGTCCTGGGCCGCGTCCTCGGCGTCGGGACGTCCGGTCAGGCGGAGGGCGAGGTTGTAGACGTCGCGTCCGAACCGTTCGACGAGGCGGGGGAAGGCGGCGTCGAGGTCGTCGGCCAGGGCGGCGGCGAGGTCCATCGACAGAGAGAACACCGCGGGGCGGTGTCCGGTTGCAGCTACTTGCCGGTCATGGCCCGGTAGATGCGCTCCAGGTCTTCCAGGTCGGCGAACTCGACGGTCATCTTGCCCTTGGAGGCGCTCATCTCGACCTTCACGCGGGTGTCGAGGTGGGCAGCCAGCAGTTCCTCGAGCTCGAGGAGGCCGGGGGGGCGGAGCCTGCCCGTCGAGGTGCCGCCGGGGGCGGCCGCGGCCTTGGCTACCGCCGACTTGTTGTCCTCGTTGTGCTGGCGCGCAAGGTCTTCGACGGTGCGCACCGAAAGGCCGTCCCGTGCGGCCCGGGCCGCCAGGCTCTCCTGGAACGTACGGTCGGGGGTGGTGAGCAGGGCCCGGGCGTGGCCGGCGGTGAGCTGACCGTCGTGGAGCATGCGCTGCACGGTGGGGGGCAGCTGGAAGAGGCGGAGAGTGTTCGAGATGGCGGCCCGGCTCTTGCCCACCCGGGCCGCGAGCTCGTCGTGGGTGAGGTGGAAGTCCTCGATGAGCTGCTGGTACGCGGCGGCCTCGTCCATGGGGTTGAGGTCTTCACGCTGAACGTTCTCGACCAGGGCCTGTTCGAGCGACGCCGTGTCGTCGGCGGTGCGGACGATGGCGGGGATGGTCGAGAGGCCGGCCCTTCGGGCGGCGCGCCAGCGGCGTTCGCCGGCGATGAGCTCGTAGGAGCCGGTGGCGGCGTTGGTGGCGCGCACGAGGACGGGTTGGAGCACGCCCAGTTCCCGGATGGACGCCGTGAGGGCGGCCATCGCCTCCTCGTCGAACCGGGTGCGGGGTTGGCGCCGGTTGGCGGTGATGGCCGAGACCGGGATGTCCTTGAAGAGGGCGCCGTCGTCGTCGGCGCTGGGGGGGATGAGGGAGTCGAGTCCCCTACCCAGTCCGCCTCGCCGCGCCACCGCTCACCTCCTTGGCCAGTTCCCGGTAGGCGATGGCGCCGCGAGACGTCGAGTCGAAGACCATGATCGGCTGCCCGTAGGACGGGGCCTCCGAGAGCCGCACCGTGCGGGGCACGATATTGCGGCAGACCTTGGCGCCGAAGTGCTTCTTGACCTCCTGAACGACCTGGTCAGAGAGCTTGGTGCGGGCGTCGTACATGGTCAGGACGATGGTGCTCAGCTCCAGACGGGGATTGAGGTTGCTCTGGACCAGGTTGATGTTGCGCATGAGCTGGCCAAGGCCCTCGAGGGCGTAGTACTCGCATTGGATGGGGACGAGCACCTCGGTGACGGCCGCCAGCCCGTTGACGGTGAGGAGGCCGAGGGACGGGGGGCAGTCGATGAGGATGAAGTCGTACTCGTCACCCAGCCGTTCGATGGCGCGTCGGAGTCTGAGCTCCCTCGAGAACGCCGGGACGAGCTCGATCTCGGCCCCCGCCAGGTCGATGGTGGCGGGCACGACGAACAGGTTGCGCAGGGCCGTGGGCTCGACGCAGTCCTCGATCGGCGCCTCGTTCATGAGGACGTCGTAGACGGAGTGCGTGAGGTTTCGGGCGTTGATGCCGAGGCCCGTGGTGGCGTTGCCCTGCGGGTCGAGGTCGATGACCAGGACGCGAAAGCCCAGCTCAGCGAGGCCGGCGCCCAGATTGACGGCCGTGGTGGTCTTGCCCACGCCACCCTTCTGGTTGGCCACGGCGATAGCCCGGGGAAGGGGCCGGGCCGGGGGCCGGAGCGGGTGAACCTCGGCTTGGGCTGCATCTGTAGAGTCGTCGGAACCGACCGTGTGGTCGGGGAGGGCGGCCGCGGCGGCATCGGCGGGGGCATCGGCGGCGGCATCGGCGGCGGCATCGGCGGCTTGGATGCCAGCCTCGACGGCCTCGACGTCGGGCGCAGCGTCGGGGACGTCGGCCTGGGTGGTTTCGGACCCGGCGTCGGGTGGGAGCACGTGATCCCCGTCGGTGTTGGAGGGGCCGTCTGTTGGAGTCGTCGGCTCGACTGCCTCCACAGGCGTGACGTCCTCGTCGGTCTCCTCGGGCGCAGTCTCGTCGACCAGGATTACGGCCTCGCCCGGAGGATCGTCGCCAGCGAGAGCGGGGTCGGGGTCGGCGGGGGGGTCGCCGGCATCAGTTGTCCGGTGCTCGTCATCGGCGAGGGTGGGGTCGGCCGCGTCCGTGGGCCCGCCCGGCTCTTCGGGTTCGTCGGGGCCAGGGGCCAGCCCGAGGTCCTCGAAAGGCACAGGGTCGGGCGCCAGGCCGAGGTCGTCGAGACCGCCCGACCAGCCGGGGGCTGGGGTATCGGGCCGGAACGGCACCGGAGGCGGGTCCGGAGGGTGCGGCGCCGCCGGCATTGCCGCCGTGACGACGGGCGGCGGGTCGCTGCCGGGGGACGCGAGCGTGCGAGGTTCGACCGGTGACCAGGCAACCCCGCCGGTTCCGGTAAGAGGAGGGCGACCGGCGTGCATGCCACTGGCAGCGTGCCGGCCCGCCGCGAAATCGGGCACTCACCGTATCTTGACGGGTCTCGACGTGACGATCAAGTACTGGTTTGGGTTTCACGTGAAACACTGAACAACGGACGCTTGCCCGGCACGCCACTGCGCCGAGGGTAGGTCGCGGGTGCGGGCTCAACCTGCTCCAACACGGCGAGGGCGATCTGTTGGTGCAGGTCACGCGCCTGGAGGCGCAGCCCAAGCCTGGCGAGAGGTTCCGCCGGCCACCGGTCGGGCTGACCACCGGGTGGTTCGGTCACGATGAGGCGCCCCCCGACCTGCAGCATTGGTGCGGCGCACTCCGCCGTCACCGCCGGCGGTCCGAAGCCTCTGGCCACCACCAGGTCGTACCGAGCCCGGTGGACGGGGTCCCGTCCCACGTCCTCCGCCCGACCGAGGAGGGCCTCGACCCGGTCCGCCAGCCCTAAACCGGCGATTGCCTCGCCCACGAACGACACGCTCCGCCGCCGGCTGTCGAGCAGCACCCACCTCGCCTGCGGGAAAACACCAGCCAGCACCAGACCGGGAAGGCCGCCGCCCGTGCCGAGGTCCAAGGCCCGACCCGGCCCCGGTTCGCCGATCGCCGTGCCCACCGCCAGCGCGTGGTCGATCTGGGGATCAATGGCACCGGGTCCGAGCAGGCCGCGCCGCTGCCCCTCCTCCAAGACCTCGAACAACGCGGCCCGGTCCACCACCATCACCGCCACCCGTCCCCAGCCGCCGGGCCGGTCGGGGCCACCCGGCCAGCCGCCGGACCGTGCCCACCCGCCCCGTGAGACGACGCAACCGACGCAGGGCACGCCGCCCTCACCGCGCCCTACGCCTCCACGCCGGCAGCCGGAGCCGCAATACCCCAGGTCACCGCGCTCGCACCGACCAACGCTGCCCCGCCGAGCGCCGGGTTCCCGCCGGGCACCGCCGATCCACCGCAACTCACCGCGATGTCCCGCCGCCACACCTACTGCCAACCCCGTCCCGCCGGCCCGGCGGCGCGCGCCACGACAAAATCGCCCGCCGTTTCAGGCGGTGCCGCCTTGGGGCGAGATCACCACCCGGCGGCGGGGCTCCTCGCCCTCCGAGTTGGTCGTCACCCCGTCGATGGCGTTGATGGCGTCGTGGACGACCTTGCGGTCGGCGGGCGGCATCGGCTCGAGCACCCGGGCCACGCCCGAGCTGCGCACTTGGTCGGCAACTTCGCTGGCAAACCGTGCCAGCGCCACCCGCCGGGCCTGGCGGTAGCCGGCGATGTCCAGCACGATCCTGCTTGACCGGCCGCGCGACCGGCGCTGTACGACCGTCCTGGTCAGCTCCTGCACGGCGGCCAGCGTCTGGCCCCGCGGCCCAATCAGCAGGCCCAGGTCCTCGCCCTTGACGCTGAGCTCGACCAGGTCGTCCTCCAGCTCGCGGCGCTCGACCGTGAACGGCGTGCCGTAGGTCTCCAAGAGCCCGGTCAGGAACGACTCCGCAACCTCGACCTCATCCTCGTCCAGGTCGTCGTCGCCATACCTGTCGTCGGCACCCGCGTCGTCGGCCACATCGCCCTCCAGGTCCTCGTCTTGGTTGCTACTCACGGCTACGCCCGCTCGCTGTCCCCCGCCACCCCTGCCGCCGCCCCGCGACCCGCCGCCACCACGTGACTCCCCGCCGCCCGAGGACCCCTCGCCGGAACCGCCACCGCTCCGGGGCCGCCGCCCCTTCTTGCGGTCACGCCGTTCCACCTTGGGGCGGGGCGAACTCGGCGCCACCCGGGCCCGGACCCGCGCCTCGGACCGCAGTCGCCCGAACAGCCCCGCCTTCGGCTCCTCAAGGATCTCGAACTCGGCGTCGGCCTCGTCGACCCCCAACTGGTCGAGGGCGGCCTCTTTCGCCGCCTCGACGGTGCGCCCGGTGACTTCTACCCACTCCACGGTCTATTTCCCTCGTCGTGTGTTGCGGGACTTCGTGCTCTTGCCCTGGGGACGACCGCCCCCACGAGGCGTCACGCGCCCGTTGCCGCTCCCTGAACGTCCCGCCGAACCCTTGCCGCCGCCGCTCCCACCTGCGCCTCCGCCGCCACCCCGCGCTCCCCGCCCGTTGCTCGAACCGTCCTGCTTCCCGCCCGCCTTCCGCGCTGCCGCCGTTCGTCCCCGATCGGAACGATCGGTGCGGCCACTTGGAGCCGGTCCCTCGGGCGTCCCCATGGCCTTGGCCAGCCGTGCGAACAGCCCGCCGCGCTCGGCCGGCGCCGCCGCGCCCGCACCACCGCCACCGGCCCGCCTTCGCCCGCGAGCCCCAGC
>JBOGID010000004.1:0-1634 GCA_050742295.1 Acidimicrobiales bacterium
ACCCGGTGCTGGCCGTCCTCGTCGGGGCAGTGGCCGCCGTGGCCGTCGCCGTGCGGCGGGTGTTCTCCCCGGCGCGCTCCTCCGACGGCGCGACCTGGGCCCGGGCCCGGGACCTGCGCCCGCTGGCGGTGTCGCGGCCCGAGGCGGGGCGGCTGGTGCTGGGCTACTCGGGGTCGCGGATGGTGGCCACCGAGTCCCGCCACTCGGTGTGCGTGCTGGGCCCGACCCAGACGCACAAGACCACCGGCTTCGCCGTGCCCGCCATCTTGGAGTGGCAGGGCCCGGTGCTGGCCACCTCGGTCAAGGACGACCTGGTGGCGCACACCATCGGGTGGCGGGCCACCCAGGGCGACGTCTGGCTCTACGACCCGACGCGGGCCACCGGGCGGCCGGCCGCAGGCTGGACCCCCCTCAGCGGCGTCAGCGACTGGGCCAGCGGCCGCCGGGTCGCCGCCTGGCTGGTGAGCGCGGCCGAGACCCCCGGCGGCGTCGCCGACGCCGACTTCTGGCACAAGGCGGCCACCAAGCTGCTTGCCCCCTACCTGCTGGCGGCGCACCTCGGCGGGGGCGACATGGCCCGGGTGGTGCAGTGGATCGAGACCCAGGAGGTCGACGAGGTGGCCGACATCCTCGGGGCCCTCGGACCGGCGACGGCCCTGCGGGCGGCCCACGCCAACTGGCGGCGGGAGGAGAAGCAGCGCTCGTCGATCTTCACCACCACCGAGATCCTCCTGGAGGCCTACGCCGACCCCGACGTCGCGGCCTCGGCCGAGCGCTCGGACATCCACCCCGACCGGCTCTTCGACGGCGGGAGCCACACCCTCTACATCTCGGCCCCGGGCGACGACCAGGACCAGCTGCGCCCGCTGTTCGGGGCCCTCGTCCACCAGGTCCTGGCCGCCATGGGCCGCCGCGCCGCCGCCGGCCGTCCCGTGGACCCGCCCCTGCTGGTGGTCCTGGACGAAGCGGCCAACATCGCCCCCCTGCGCAACCTCGACAGCCTCGCCTCGACGGTGGCGGGGCTCGGCGGCCAGCTGGTGACGGTCTGGCAGGACATGGCTCAGATCGAGGCCCGCTACGGCCGCCGGGCGCAGACGATCGTGAACAACCACAGGGCCAAGGTGCTCCTGTCCGGCATCTCCGACCCCAGCGCCTTGGACTACGTGAGCCGCCTCAGCGGCGAGGAGGAGGTGGCGCACGACTCGGTCACCCGCGACGCCGCCGGCATGCGGTCGAGCACCGAGTCCACGACGTACCGACGCCTCGCACCCGTCGACGCGCTGCGTCGGGTCCGGCCCGGCGAGGGGGTGCTCGTGTACGGGCACCTGCCGCCCGCCCAGCTGCGGCTGCGCCCCTGGTTCCGCAACCGCGAGCTCCGTCGCCGGGCCCAGACCGCCGTCCCTGGCCCGCCCGCGCCCCCTGAGGGCCTCGTCATCGTCGACGGCGACCTGTGACGGGGACGGGCGGCGCGGCGGCGGAGCCGTGCTGAGCGGGCTGTCGTCGGATGCCGCGGACGCGGCGCGTCGCAGCGTCGACTGCCTGGCGGGCGCCGTGCCGCGGGGCGAGATCGAGGCCTGGTTCGCTCGGCCCCAGCGCTGCCTGGGCGGGTGCCCGCCTCGCGATCTGATCCTCGG
>JBOGID010000005.1:0-7256 GCA_050742295.1 Acidimicrobiales bacterium
GCAACGGCGACTTCGATGCGTACTACCGGTTCCACCAGGACCAAGACCGACGCCGGGTCCACGAAGCCCGCTACGCGAACGGGATCATCCCACTCGCCGCGTAGTCACTCCTACGGAGCCGCACCCATTAGGAACTGAGGGCTCGGCGCACGGCCCGAGTGGCGACCGCAAGCGCGTCGATCCGGGCCTCCGGCTCCCGCTCGATGTCGGCGATGAGGGCAAGGGCATCGGCGACGGCGCCGCCCGTGTCGCCATCGCGCCCAGCGGCGAGCACCAGCCGGGCGCCCACGCGCCGCAGGTCGTCGAGGTCGTTGAGCGCCCCGCGCCAGGCGGCCTGGGACCAGCGGTCGCCGGCGGGGACGCGCCCGAGCTGGTCGACGAGGCGGTCGATCCCGAAGTGCTCGCCCACCCCGAGGAAGGCCCCGGCCACCTCCACGACCGAACGACCGGTGGATCGGCTCAGGTCGGCCACGTCGGGTGTGAGAGCCAGCTCCGGCAGCGTGACCCACTCCAGGGCCAGCACCGTTTCGACGCCGCGGGCCACCAGCGACTCAGCGAGGAGTTCGCGACGCTGGCGCCGGTTCGCGGTGCCGATCTCGGGCATCGCCGCCGCCAGGGCGAGGAAGGCGGGACGGTCACGGGCGATGGTGGGGGCGATGTCGGCGGCCTCGCCCCGCCGAAGGTAGGAGCGGGCCAGCGCCTCGAGCAGGGCCGTCGCAGCCCGGGCGGCATCGAGGGCGGCGCCCCCCCACGGCAGGGTTTCGTCGCCGTCGAGCCGTTGCCACCGGTCCGCGGCGCCGCTCACGCCCCTGGCGATCCAGTAGGCGGAGGCGATCTCGGCCCCTCCCGCCCCCGAGTCGGTGGCAACCCGTTTGACGAACGTGGGCCCCATCCGGTTGACGACGTCGTTGGCCATCTCCGAGGCGATCAGCTCCCGGCGGAGGTTGTGCCGGTCGAGGAGGTGGTCGAAGCGGACGGCCAGGACGGCTGGGAAGTACGCCACGAGCAAGGCGCGCAGGCCCGGTTGATCGGGAACGGCCGAGCGCAGCAGCTGGGCGGTGAGGCTGCGCTTGGCGCCCGCCAGCAGCACGGCCAGCTCGGGGCGGGTGAGCCCCTGCTGAGCGTCCCGCCGGGCTCGCATCTCCTCGGTGGTCGGCAGCGCCTCCACGGAACGGTCCAGCACCCCGCCCGCCTCCAGTTCGACCATGAGGGCCTCGGCCGCGTCCATGAGGCCCGGGCTGGCCGCCGCTCTGCGGCTGAGGGCGAAGCTCTGGTCCCGGCAGTCCTCGAGCACGTCCTCGACCACCTCCTCGCACACGGCCTCGAGGAGCGCGTCCCGCTCGTCGGGGGTCAGTTCCCCGGCGTCGACTGCGGTGCGGAGGAGGATCTTGATGTTCACCTCCCGGTCGGAGATGTCGACGCCCGCCGAGTTGTCGATGGCGTCGGTGTTGACGCGACCGCCGCCGCGGGCGAACTCGATCCGGGCCCGCTGGGTGAAGGCGAGGTTGGCGCCCTCGCCGACGACCCGGGCCCGCAGGCGGGAGGCGGGAATGCGGACGTCGGTGTTGGCGCGGTCGTCCAGGTCGCGGTCGGGCTCGGTGCTGGCCCGCACGAACGTCCCGATCCCGCCTGCGAACAGCAGGTCGACCGGCGCGCCGAGAATGGCCTGGATCAGCTCGGCCGGGGTGAGTTCCAGGTGTTCGACACCGAGGGCGGCGCGGGCCTGGTCGCTCAGCTCGACCTTCTTCACGAGGCGGGACCACACCCCTCCCCCGGGGCTGATGAGGGCAGGGTCGTAGTCCTGCCACGACGACGAGGGAAGGGCGAACAGACGGGCCCGCTCGGCGTGGGACGCGGCCGGGTCCGGGTTGGGGTCGAGGAAGATGTCCCGGTGGTCGAAGGCGGCCACCAGGCGGAGGCGGGCGGTGCGCAGCATGCCGTTGCCGAACACGTCGCCCGACATGTCGCCGATGCCGGCGACGGTGAGGCGCTCGGTGTCCGCGTCGATCCCCAGCTGCGCCAGGTGGTGGCGCACCGCCACCCACGCGCCGCGGGCCGTGATCCCGAGCCGCTTGTGGTCGTAGCCGTGCGAACCGCCCGACGCGAAGGCGTCGCCCAACCAGAAGCCCAGCTCCCTGCTCACGGCGTTGGCACGGTCCGAGAGGCCGTTGGTGCCCCGGTCGGCCGCCACCACGAGGTACGGATCGTCGCCGTCGCGCCGTCCCGGCACGGGGACGACGGTGTCGCCCACCAGGTTGTCGGTGACCTCCAGAAGGCACCGGATGAAGATCTCGTACGCGCGCGGCACGTTGGCGGCGACGCCCGTCCCGTAGCGGCCCCGCTTGACGATGAAGCCGCCTTTGGCGCCCGTCGGCACGATCAGCGCGTTCTTCTGCACCTGCGTCCGCATGAGGCCGAGGACCTCGCTGCGGTAGTCGTCGGGCCGTTCGCTCCAACGGATCCCGCCCCTCGCCACCGGGCCCCACCGCAGGTGGATGCCCTCCACGGAAGGCCCGTAGACGAAGACCTCCCGGTAGGGCACGGGACGCGGCACATCGGGCACCCGGGCGCTGTCGAACTTGAGGGCCAGATGGGGACCGCCGGCGACGTAGCGGTTGGTGCGCAGCGTGGCCTCCACGAGGGCGAGGAAGCCCCGGAGGATGCGGTCGTGGTCGAGGCGGACGACGGCGTCGCAGCCGGCGACGACCCGCTGGCGCAGCTCGGCTACGACCTCGGGCGCCACGCCCGGCGACGGGTCGAACCGGGCGACGAACAGGTCGACGAGAGCACGGGCCACGGTCGCGTTCGCCACCAGCACGTCGGCCACGTTGGCGGTGGTGAAGCCGGCACCGACCTGGTTGCGGTAGCGGTGGTAGGCCCGCAACAGGACGACGTCCTGCCAGGAGAGTCCGGCGTGCAACACCAGCCGGTTGAGCGAATCGACTTCGGCCCGGCCGTGCCAGAGGGCCTGGGCGGCTTCAGCCAGGCGAGCCCCGACGCTCTCGACGTCCAGCGGTGCTCCGCTCGGGTCGCTGACGCGGAAGTCGTGGAGGTGGACCCGGTGCGCGCCCGAGCCCAGGACGTTCGGTTGCTCTTCGACGGCCCACAGGCCGAGGCTCTCGATGATGGGAAGGAAGCGGGACAGGGCCACGGCCGTCCCCACGCTGAAGACCTTGAGGCGGGCGTTGCCCGGCGCGCCGCGGTCAGGGGTGAGAGCGACGCGCAAGCCGTCGGCCGGGCGCTCTGACGCGCCCCACCCGGCAGCGGCGATCCGGTCGAGCTCCAGCACGTCGTCCACCGCGTGGGCGGCGGGGAAGGCGTCGCGGTACCCGGCGGGGAACCACTCGGCCCACGTCCGGACGAGGTGGGCGGCCTGACGTTCGCCGACGCGGGATTCGAGGGCGGCGGTCAGCTCCTGGTCCCACGTCCGGCACAACAGCCGCACCTCGCGGCCCAGGGCATCGAGCGGTTCGTCGGGGAGGGGACCATCGACGTGGACGACGATCCGGACCACCGCGTCGGCCCGGTCGCCCAACGAGACCTGGGTCTCGACGCGGGTGCCGTCCAGCTGGGCGAGAAGGAAGCGCTCCAGGCGGTGGCGCAGGGTCGGCGTGTAGAGGTCCTGAGGGACCGAGAGCAGCGCCGAGATGGTACGGGTGGCCGGTTCGGGACGAAGGAGCACCCGCACGTCGTGGTGGTCCTCGGCCGCCAGGAGGTCGACGAGGACACGCCGCAAGGTCGCGATGTCGGCCTCGAAGAGCTCCTCTTTGGGCAGGACCTGGAACAGCGACACCAGCGTCGCCTCGTCATGGCTGCCCTCCACCACGTCCTCCAACTCCAGGATGCGGCGGAGCTTGAACCGCAGCACGGGCGTGAGGGTGGCGGGGGCGGCGTTGGCGTTCCAGCTGAAGACGCCGGCGATGCGGAAGACACCGGCCAGGCTGCCGTCCGGATCGACGTCGGCGACGTCGATCCGGTGGATCGCGACCTGGCGGTGCACGGTGCTGACCTCGGGCGTGGCCGCGATCCGGAGCACGTGCCCGCCGTTGTCGGGGTCGGCCGGTATCCGGCGCAGCGGCGTCGCCCGGCGGGCGAGGGTTCCCAGGGCGTCTGCGCTCGCGGGCAGGCGGCACGTTCCGAGCAGCACGAAGTTGTCGTCGAGAAGCCACTCCAGGAGTTCGGCCGCCTCATCCACCTCGTCGGTCGGGTAGCGGAGGGCAGCCCGCCGGCGGAGGCGCTCGATGGCGTGGCTCACGGCGCTCTGCATGGCGAGGTGGTCGTCGGTGGCGGCGGCCACGTCGAGCAGCACGCGCCGCACCGCCTCGACCACGGCGGGACGGGCACCGGGAGCGACCCGGCTGGCCAGCTCGACCTGCAGGAACGATTCCCGGAGTGGTGCGGTGCGGGCCGGGAGCACCGCCACGAGCGCACCGTCGGGGCCCCGTTCAGAGCCGAAGACGGGATGGTGCAGCCGCACGATCCGTTGCCCCAGCCGGTGGAGCTCCTCCCGGACCGTCGTCACGATGAACTGGCGGTCGTCGCAGCTGACTTCGAGGACGCTTCCCGTGGGAACGCCGCCGTCGAGGATCACCGGCGGGTCCGTGAGGCGGACGCCGATCTTCCCCGCCGGCCGGCTGTCGACGAACCGGAACGCGTCAAGTACCGCCACGGTGATCTCGGACGTGTCCGTGTGCTCGAGATCGTGCTCGGGCACCCTGCGCAAGACGGCGCGGGCAAACGCCCCCGGCACCGGACCGTGTTCCGGCGACGCGTTGAGGTTGGCGAGGATCGCGGCCAAGCCGGGGCCAGGCAGCCCCTCTGGTGGTGGCGCCAGTTCCTCGTCCTGCGCCGTCACTCCTCAGCCGTCCAGTCGCCATCCGGCACAGGACCAGTGTGCCAGCGGCCGAGTCAGAACCGGCGGTTCCGCCCCCGGTTACGCCTCCGGGTCGTCGTCCTGCTCCTCGTCGCGGCCGGACCAACCGACGCCCTTGGTGGCGTAGCTGGTGCGGACCTCACCCGGATCGTTCTCGTCCCGGCGGTCCTGCTCTTCGTCCGATACCGGCGAAGCTCCCGGCGTATCCGGCATGGCTGCCCCCTTCGATGGTCGAGTGCCGAGGGCCACCGGCGCTCTGCCTCTCAGGCCCCACGTCACACAAACGTGTGGTTGAGCACATACCCGGTGGCTTGCTTCCTCTCACCTAGGCGCTGGCCCCCGGACGGATGAAACCGAGCTGGGTCAACATGCCGAGTTGGTCGATGACGGCCCAGTGCTCGGCGATCGGGCCGTCGGCGAAGCGGGCGACGTGGATCCCGTCCCAGGTGGCCGAGTTGTCCGAGGCGGGCATGTCCAGGAGGTCGCCCGTCGTCCCGCTGGAGCTAATCCAGCCGATGTGCATGTCGCCGTCCTGCCACTGCCTGAGTGTGTCGAGGTGGATGTCGGGGAACGCCTCTCGCGCGCCCGGTTCGCGCGCGCCCTGCAGCGGGAGAGGAGCGCGATCGGCTGTGGCAGCGCCGGGTCAGGGTCGATCCGAAGCTCGACGCGTATGCCGTCGGGCGGTCGACTGAGACGCCCGTGGTCGTCCTCGAAGTGCTTGCGCACGTGTCGGGGCCGGACCAGGCACTGGCCGGTCATCGAACTTCTCGGCTCGCACTTGGATCTGGTGACGCACCCCGTCAGGCTGTCGCAGGCCCTGGCCGACCAGGCCCCGGCAAACACGGCGGCGGCACCCCAACGGGAGTCAAAACTCTCTTCTTGCCCTGCTGCCCTACTACTGGTGCGATCTGCAGCAGGACGCGAGAAGGTCCGGTCCTCTTGTTGGTTTCGCTCCTCCTGTCGCGTGGGGCCCAAGTGCGCACCAGTGGTAGGGGCGGGAGCGGCCGGGCCGCGCGGAAGGAGCGAACGGGCATGGGTGACACCGATCACGCGGCAGCAAGGACCGAGCGGCTGGTCCTCACCGTGCAAGAAGCGGCAGAGGCGCTCGCCGTCTCAGACAATCTGGTCTACGACCTCACGGCGCGCGGCGAGTTCCCGTGCCTCCACCTCGGCCAGCGGCGCGTGACCCCTCGGCAAGCAATCCATGTCTTGCGCGCGATCAATGGAGGGCTTCAACGAAGGTGACGCGGGTTGCGTAGGCGTTCAGCCGATGGCGCTGGCCGGCAGCTGCGACGTGCCCGTCAGCTCGGCGGGCAGCTCGATGCGGGCCCACACGCGATCGCCGTCGCGACGGATCACGACGGCGGGCAAGGGCGGCTCTTCTTCGTCGCCGGCGAGCAACTGATCGCCGGGTTGCGGGTCGAACGAGGAATCCGAAGCTCGCGGGCCCTGCGAGATCCAGCACTCGACGACGAGGTCGCCATCGACATCGTTCGGGTCGTACATCAAGTCGTACACCGGGACTTCAGGCATGAGATCAGGTTACCGGCGCGGTCGTCCTGCGAAGGTGGGGCTATCGACGGGTCGGACGGCGATCGCCGGGCGCAGCCGAACGAGTTCGGCGTAGTCGCCACCGGGCACCTCATAACACGGAGAAGCCCCAGATGCCCCACCGTTCATGACATCTCGCCGTGGCGTCGAGATGGTGTGCATCGAGAAGGGTCACCTCGCCGAGGCGCACGACGACGACGAGGCCGGTGATCGCCGCATCGCGAAGGTCAATGGATTCGGGCACCCCGGATCTTTCAGGTTTCCGCTGGCTTGCGCTGCAGCAGCGCACCGAGCAACTCCGCGGCGGCCTGGTCGGGAGCCCGCTGTCCAGCGCGCCGTCGACGATGCCGCGCGCGATCGTCACTACGCCATGCCAAGGTCGGACCGGCGCAGCGCGCACAGCTCCGCACGACGGGCGCCGCTGACCGCCGCCAACATGAGGAACACGAAAAGGTCGGGGCTCTCCCCGGACTCTCCTGCTCGGCGGCGTCGAACAGCCGCAGGAGCTCCTCGGGCGACGGCGGTTCGATGTCCTCGACCTGGCCCGGGGACGTTCGGAGCGCAGGGTTCGTGCTCAGGATGCGCCAGCGGACGCCCTGGTTCATGGCCGACCGGACGATCGTGTGCACCCGCGCACCGATGCAGCGGACAACGGCCTTCCGTCCTTGCCGCCGCGCGCCCGCAGCGCCGAGTAGAACGCGTCCAGCTTCGCCGGCCCCAACTTCGTAAGTGGCGTGCCCATAAGCGGGTTCCCTGGCGATGGTGAGGTTGCCATTGATGGCACCGGAGAGATGGCGATCGGTCAGGTCAATGGGCCCGTCGATCGCTCCTT
>JBOGID010000006.1:0-15813 GCA_050742295.1 Acidimicrobiales bacterium
GGACGGGGTCGAGGAACTTGTTCGAGTGCCAGCTGGTGGCCAGCGGCCCGGTCTCGGCCTCGCCGTCGCCGATCACGCACGCCACGAGCAGGTCGGGGTTGTCGAACGCCGCCCCGTAGGCGTGGGACAGGGCGTAGCCCAGCTCGCCGCCCTCGTGGATCGAACCGGGTGTCTCGGGGGCGGCGTGGCTCGGGATGCCCCCCGGGAAGGAGAACTGCTTGAACAGCCGGGCCATGCCCCGCTCGTCCCGCGAGACGTTCGGGTACAGCTCGCTGTAGCTGCCCTCCAGCCACGTGTTGGCCACCATGCCGGGCCCGCCGTGGCCCGGTCCGCAGATGTACATGGCGTTCAGGTCGCGGGCCCGGATCACCCGGTTGACGTGGGCGTAGACGAAGTTCAGCCCGGGCGTCGTCCCCCAGTGGCCGAGCAGGCGCGGCTTGACGTGCTCGGGCTTCAGCGGTTCCCGTAGGAGCGGGTTGTCGAGCAGGTAGATCTGGCCGACCGAGAGGTAGTTGGCGGCTCGCCAGTAGGCGTCCAGCGCGTCAAGTTCGTCGGGTTCCAGTGGCAGTGCTACGGCGGAAGCTGTCATTGGTCCTCCAAATTAGGTCGTTCGGCCTATTCCCCCGGCCGGGCCGGTGGCGCACCATTCGTCCATGGCTTTCCAAGCAGCTCCATCGCTCGGCACCTGGAAAGAGGCGGCAGCCTGCAAAGGGGAACCGGCGAGCGTGTTCTTCCCGGAAACGGAGCCCGCAGCGGCGGCCGCCAAGGCCATTTGCGCCCGGTGCCCGGTCAGCGACCTCTGCCTGACGGTGGCGCTTCGCAACGGCGAACGCCACGGCGTGTGGGGAGGGAAGACCGAACGGGAACGGGCCCGGCTCCGGCGTTCAATCGCCAAGGCCGCCTGAGGCGCGGGCGGGGCCGTCATGGCGATCACCGCTCCCGAACACCCTCTCGACGAGCGCCTGGCCCGCACTGCCGTCTCGTTGGGGCTCGACGCCGTCGTTGCCGTTGAGGACGCCGCTGACCGCCTCGTCGCCCTGGCCGGCGGGAACCGCACCGCGGTCGTCAGAGCGCTGGGTCGCGTGGCTGGAGGGGGTCACGCGGCCCAGCTCCTCCGCATGGCCCTGGCCCGCGGCTCCTGGGCCTGGTAGGCCGTCAGCCGGGGACCTTCAGCAGCACGCGGCCGTGGCGCGAGCCGGCTTCGACTGCTCGGTGGGCGTCGGCGATGCGGTCGAGGGGGTAGGGCTCGGCCACCTCGATGTGGAGCGCGCCCTCGGCCGCCGCCCGGGTGAGGTCCCGCGCCGCCGCCTGCTTGGCCTCGGCCGGGAAGTCGTCGCTGCCGAGCAGGCGGATGGTGACGTTCGAGAAGGCGAGGGGCCAGTAGGGGATCGGGGGACGTTCCTCGGCGCTGGCGTAGGCGGCGATCACGCAGCCGGGCGTGGCGACGGCGGCGTTGAGTTCGATGTTTGCACCGAAGGCCACGTCGATGACGCGGTCGACGCCACCGGGCGCCAGCCGGAGGATGTCGGCGGCCGGGTCGGGGCCGTCGAGGGGGACGCCGCCGGTCCCACTGCGGACGGTGCCGATCACCAGCGCCCCGCCCCACCGGGCCAGTTGCGCCGCCAACGAGCCCACGGCGCCCCGCACCCCGTGCACGAGGACGAACGTCCCTCTGACCGGCCCGTCGGCGAACACGGCCCGGTGGGCGGTGATGCCGGGGATTCCGAGGGCGGCCCCCACGTGGTTGTTGACGTTGGGGGGCAGCTCGACGGCGAGGGCCTCGGGCACGACCGTGGCTGCGGCGGCGGTGCCGAAAGGCCGGTAGGACTGGGCCCCGTACACCCAGACACGGCGGCCGATGCGCGCCGGGTCGGCGCCGGGGCCGGCGGCGTTGATCACGCCCGCGCCGTCGCTGTGGGGGATCACCCGTGGGTAGGGCATGGCCGAGCCGAGCCAGCCCCGGCGCTTCTTGACGTCGCCGGCGTTGATCCCCGAGTAGGTGATGCGGACCCGCACCTCGCCCGCGCCGGGCTCGGGCCGGTCGACGTCGCCGACGGTCAGGACATCGGCCGCGTCCCCTTGGCGGTCGTACCAGGCAGCCCGCACCCGCTGGGCGCTAGATGAGGCGCCGCTCGGCCGCCCAGCGGCTGAGCTCGTGGCGGTTCGAAAGCTGAAGCTTGTGGAGCACCGAGGACACGTGGGTCTCGACCGTGCGGGCCGAGATGGACAGCTCCCGGGCCACCGCCTTGTACGGGTAGCCCCGGGCGATGAGGCGCAGGACCTCCTGCTCCCGGACCGTCAGCTGCTCGACCTCGGGGTCGCTGCCGGGCGGGGCCGGTGCCGACGACGTGAAGGCGTCGAGCACGAAGCCCGCCAGCCGGGGCGAGAACACGGCGTCGCCGTCGGCCACCCGGCGGATGGCGTCGGCCAGTTCGACGCCCGAGATCGTCTTGGTCACGTAGCCCCGGGCGCCGGCCCGGATGACGCCGATCACGTCGTCGGCCGCGTCCGAGACGGACAGGGCGAGGAACCGCACGTTGGGAGCCTGGGGCGCCACCCGTTCGATGACCGACTGCCCGCCGCCGCCGGGGAGGTGGACGTCGAGGAGCACCACGTCGGGCCTGGTCTGGACGATGGCCGGCACCGCCTCGTCCACGTCGGCGGCCTCGCCCACGACGTCGACCGAGTCCCCCAGCTCGGCCCGGACGCCCGACCGGAACATCTGGTGGTCGTCCACCAGGAACAGCCGCGTCACCGTCACCGTGTCACCGTGTCACCGGTTGACCCGCAATTGCACCTCGGTACCCTCGCCCGGCGACGTGCGGATTTCGGCCGTGCCGCCGTGGCGGGCCATGCGGGCCCGGATCGACTCCCGGATGCCGTGGTGGTCGGAGTCGGGGCTGACGGCGTCGAGGTCGAAACCCTTCCCCCAGTCCCGGACGAAGACCGACACGTCGCCCTCCCGGGCCTCGACGTAGACGGACACGGTGTCGACGCCCGACCACTTGGCCGCGTTCACCATGGCCTCCCGGGCGGCGGCGACAAGGGCGCCGATCCGGTCGTCGAGGGGGGCGTCACCGACCGACACGACGTCGATCTTGATCCCGTGGCGGCCCTCGACCTCCTCGGCGGTGCGGGTGACGGCGGCGGCCAGGGTCTCCGCCGACGTGTCCGGCCCCTGGTTCTCCCACAGCCAGCCCCGCAGCTCGCGCTCCTGGCGTCGGGCCATGGCCACGACGGCGCGGGGGTCGTCGGCCGTGCGCTGGATGAGGGCCAGGGTCTGCAGGACGGAGTCGTGGAGGTGGGCGGCCAGCTCGGCCCGTTCCTCGGAGCGGATGCGCTCGCGGCGCTCCCGGGCCAGGTCGCGGCCGAGCCGGAGCCACCACGGGCCCGAGA
The DNA here is from genome assembly GCA_050742295.1 of Acidimicrobiales bacterium. GTDB lineage: Bacteria > Actinomycetota > Acidimicrobiia > Acidimicrobiales > AC-14 > JAHFUQ01. Next base: position 3,397 of record JBOGID010000006.1, read on the forward strand.
TGATGGCCAGGCCGGCCACGATGCCGGCGCTGGCCAGCAGGGCCTCGCGGATGGCCGTGAAGGCGTTGTTGGCGGCCAGGAACGCGCTCACGCCGACGACGACGAGCACGACGCCGACGACGACGCGGGCCAGCGAAGCCCGCCGGGAGCGCACGTCGAGGCTGCCGACCAGCCCTGCGAGCGACGCCCGGTCCTCGCCGTCGGCCTGGCGCCAGATGACGGCCAGGCCGAACCCGGCCAGAGCCACCGGCCACACCACCCCGTCGCTGAACCACACGCCCGAGGCCCGCACCAGCAGGACGACGCCGAGGACGATCGAGCCCACCGCCAGCGCCTCGCCCAGGCCCGACGAGCCCGGCTTCACGGCGCCCCGGGCGATGGACTCCGCCTCACCCTCGCGGGGCAGCAGCAGCCAGGCCGCGATGTAGGCGATGACTCCCGCCCCCGCGGCGAACGTCAGCGCCACCGTCGCCACCCGCACGACCAGCGGGTCGACGTTGAAGGCCCGGGCGATCCCCGCGCACACGCCGCCTACCACCCGGCCCCGGCGGGCCCGGGTGACGCGGGGGTTGCCACGGGTAGTGCTCACCGCCCTCGATGATCCCATGAACCCATCCCTGACCTCGGCCTCCGTACCCGGGTCCGGGATCAATCCGGGACGTGCCGGATAGGAATCGCGTGCGGAAAGGCGCAGGCTGAGCCCATGAACACGACAGACGAAACCATTTCCCCGGCGGGTGCCGGAGAGTCCCCAAGGCGGCTGAGCCGGTCGAGCAGCGACAAGGTCCTCACTGGCTTGGCCGGCGGGCTCGGGCGCTACCTGGGCGTAGACCCGGTCGTCTTCCGGATCGCCTTTGTGGTCCTCTCCTTCGTGGGCGGGACGGGCATCCTCCTGTACCTCGCCGGCTGGCTCCTGATCCCCGACGACACCGGCGCCAGCGAGGCCGACCGCCTCCTGAACCCCCGCAACCGCAAGCTCGCCCTGTGGGTGCTGGCAATCGTCGGGGTCGGGCTGTTCCTGGACGGGTTCGACGACCATTTCGGCGGCTTCCCGTTCGGGCTCGCCCTCGTCGCCCTCGGCTTCGCCGTGCTGTGGTCCCGGAGGGACGGTTCACGAGACGGCGGCGGTGGCGGCACGACGACGACCCCCCCGTCGATGCCGCCGCCGGCTGGCACCGAGCCCAACCCCCACGTCTCGCTGGCCAAGGCCACGGAGGAGGTGGCGCCCCACGCGCCGCCTCCTCCGGCCGCGTCTGGCGCGCCCAAGGCCCCGAAGCCGCCGAAGCTCCCGAAGCCCCGTTCGGTGCTCGTGCCCGCCACGCTGAGCATCCTGGCCATCCTCGCCGGCGTCATGGCCCTGGTGGGCGTGTCCGTCGACACGGGGATCGCTGTCGCCCTGCTCATCACGGGCGTCGCCCTCGTGATCGGCGCGTGGCGGGGACGGGCGCGCGGCCTCATCCCGGTCGCCATCCTGCTGTCGCTGGGCCTGGCCGCCGCCAGCGTTGTCGACGTGCCCCTGCGGGGCGGGGCCGGGGACCGGAGCTACCGGCCCGCCACCGTCGCCGACGTGCGGTCGCCGTACCGGCTCGGCGCCGGCGAGATGACCCTCGACCTGAGTGCCGTCGACCTCGCCCCCTCGTCGTCGCGGACGATCGTGGCCACCGTCGGCCTGGGGGCGCTGATGGTGATCGTCCCCCGCACGGCCGAGGTCCTCGTGATCGGCCACGCCGGCCTGGGCGAGCTCCGCCTCTTCGGCCTGCACTCGGAAGGAATGGATGTGGACCGGCGGGTGACATCGCCCGGCCTGGAGGGCGGCGGCCGTCTCATCATCAGGGCCGGGGTCGGCGTCGGCCAAGTGGAGGTGCGGCGTGCCCTCTCATGACCTCGACGCCCTCTCGCTGATCGCGGGGGTGGCCTTCGGCGGCTCGGCCCTCGTCTTCCTGATCGACAGCGGCACCGCCCTGTCGGGCCGGTGGGTGTGGCCCATCCTGCTCATCGTGATCGGCGTGGCCGGGTTGCTGGCGAGCCGCGGCCGCGGCCGCGCCGGCTGAGTGAGTTCCGGCCCGGCGGCCCGGCCGTTCGGCGTCGCTCAGGTCGACGGCCCGACCATGGTGGCGACGATGACCCCGTCGAGGATCTGCAGCGTCGCCGTCGAGTTCTCGTTGCCTCCGCACCGCAACGGGATGGAGGTCGTCATCTCGAGCGTGACCACGTCCATGAGCGCCACCGTCTGGCCCGGGAAGACGCCCTCGATGATGAAGAGCTGCTTGTCGGCGCTCAGGGTGCACGTCCCGGAAGCCCGGGCGCTGAGCGTCCCCACGAACGCCTTGGCCTGGAGCACCCACCTGCCCGGCTGGAGGGTGATCACGGCCACGTCAACCGGCTCGTTGTCGGTGATGGCGGTGAACGGGGCACGGGCGATGGCGGCGGCAGTCGGCCCCACCGGCCCCGTTGCACCCGTTGCGCCCGTCGCACCCGTTGCGCCCGTCGCGCCGGTGGCGCCCGTTGCGCCGGTCGGGCCGGTGGCGCCCGTTGCGCCTGTTGCGCCGGTCGCGCCCGTTGCGCCGGCAGGCCCGGCGGGGCCCTGGACGCCCTGGGCGTTCCAGTCGAGGGCCACCTCCCCTTCCTTGCACACCTCATTGGCGCCCACGATCCGAATGTTGCCGTTCTTCACACAGCTGTGGATCAGGGTGGCGTTCCCGCCGTGTGCGCTCACCGCGGTGGCGACGGCGACGCTCCCCAACGTGGCGACGAGGCCGTAGCCCACGATTCTCCGCGCGCGTCCAGAGATCCCTCGCATCCCTTGTCCCCCAGTGATCGGTCGCCGCGGCGACTCCGCAGCCTCCTTGCCGCATCCTTGAAGATCGGGACAGTCGCTACAAGGGTGCCAGTACGGGACTTGCAAGGGGTGATGTCACCACCACTGAGCGGCCGTTCGCCGTACCCTCGTCGCAGCGGGATCGTGAAGGAGGCGCGCCATGTCCGCCATCGACGACAAGTACGCACAGCTCGGCGGCCCGGGAGGCTGGGTCGGGCCCCCGGACGATGAGGGCGCGGGCAGCGCGGAGATGGCTCTGCCCAACGGCGGTCGCGTGCGGGACTACCGCAACGCGTCCATCTACTGGCACCCCCGCACCGGCGCCCACGAGGTCCACGGGGCGATCCGCGTGAAGTGGGCCCAGCTCGGCGGCAACGGTGGCTTCCTGGGCTACCCCATGACCGACGAGACGGGCACGCCCGACGGCCGGGGCCGGTTCAACCACTTCGAGGGCGGCTCGATCTACTGGACGCCGGAGACCAACGCCCACGAGGTCCACGGGGACATCCGCCAGCGGTGGTCGGAGATGGGCTGGGAGCGCAGCCGCCTCGGCTACCCGACAAGCGACGAGCGGGACTCCAACGTCCCCGGCGGACGGTTCAGCCGGTTCCAGGGCGGCTCCATCTTCTGGACGCCCGACCGCCGCATCGACGTGCGTTTCAACATCGACTGACTCCCGATGCCAGCACCCCCGCGCCACCGCCTCATGCGCGACCCCAGCTATCACGGAGCCGGTCGGCGCGTTCGTTTGAGGGAAAGACCTCAAGCCGAAGGAGCATTGGATGTGAAGCTGTGTTTCCGGCTTGCCGACAAGGAGATCGTCTGTGTGCCGATCCCCAAGCTGGTCTGGCGCTGGCCGTGGCCCGACCCCGACCCGGACCCCCCCGATGGATCGACTGGGGCCGGGAGGCCGTGAACCCGGTTGACCTCACGATCTTGGCGACCGTGGACGACCTCGTGTCCAGGATCAGCAGCGACGAGATCCAGGGGACGCTGAGGGCGTCCCTGCAGGACGCAGCCAAGCTCGCCGAGCGCAACCTGCCGAGTGGCGTCGAGCTCCACGGCGCAGCACAGGGTTGAAGCACGCCGTCTTGAGGCGGGTCCGGACGATGGCGTTCAATGGCGCTCATGGCCCTCGGCATCTGCCTCGCCCGCAAGGGCGAGGTCGACGAGGCCATGCCTCTCTTCTTCGAGAACCGGGCCCGCTACCTCGGCGTGGGTGGCGGGTCGGGTCTGGCGTGCTTCGACGCCTCCTGGGCCATGGCCCTCGCCCTGGCCGGACGGCTCGAGGACGCCTCGGCCGCCGTACAGGCGGCGCGCCACTCGCTGGAGACTCTCAATGAACGCTGGAACGAGCCGCTCGTGCTCCTCGCCGAGGGGCTCGTCGCCCACGCTCGCGGGGACCTCCAGAATGCTTGGCGCCGCTTGACGGAGGCAGCAGAAGTCGCGACGGCGCAGGGCTCCTTCGGGCTGGTGCGGCGAGTGCGTGCGACGGCGGGCGAGCTGGGCGTTCCCATGGCGGCATCACCCGAGGGCTGACGCCAGGGCGGCGCGGGCTAGCGCCGCCGAGGGGGCCCGCCGAGCGGTTTCCGCGGCGGCCGCAAGGGTGGCGAGGTCGTGCCGGCTGAGCAGGTCTTTCACCTCGCCGATGGCGCCCGCGACCATTGACAGTTCCCGCACGCCGAGGCCGACGAAGGCGGCGCCCACCGACGGGTCGCTGGCCGTCTCGCCGCAGACGCCGACCCACGCCCCGTGCTCGTTGGCGGCCGCCACCACCTGGCCCACGAGGTCGAGGACGACGGGCTCGCAGATGTCGGCCAGTTCGGCCACCTCGGCGCCGAGCCGGTCGGCGGCGAACAGGTACTGCAGCAGGTCGTTGGTGCCGATCGAGAAGAAGTCGACGAGGGGAGCGATCCGGCCGGCCGCGAGGGCGGCGGACGGCACCTCGATCATCACTCCCACCTCGATGGCGGACACGTCGACACCCTCGTCCTGGGCCACCCGATGCAGCTCGTCCCGGGCGGCCGTGACCTCCTCCACCCGGCTGACCAGGGGAAACATGATGGCCATGCGGGCACCCGTACCCGTGGCGCCGCCCGCGGCGTGGGCCCGCACCAGGCCCCGGAGCTGGTTCTCGAACAGCTTGGGATGGCGGAGGGACAGGCGGATGCCGCGCAGGCCGAGTGCGGGGTTGGGCTCGGCCGGACGGGTCACGAACGGCATGGGCTTGTCGGCCCCGATGTCGAGCGTGCGGAACACGACCCGGTGGTGGGGCCCGAAGGCGCCGAGCACCTCGCCGTAGTAGGCGGCCTGCTCGTCCACCGTCGGCTCGGTGCGCCGGTCCTGGAACAGCAGCTCGGTGCGCACCAGGCCGGCGCCCTCGGCTCCGGCCTCGACGGCCAGGGCCAGGTCGTCGCGCCCGGCCACGTTGGCCACCAGTTCCACAGCCACGCCGTCGGCGGTTTGGCCCGGCTCGCCCCGAGCCCCCTCGAGTTCGGCGAGCCGGGCCGCCTCCGAGGCGTGGCGCTTGGTCAGGAGCGCCATCACGTCGGCGTCGGGGTCAAGGTGGACGTCGCCGGTGCGGCCGTCCACCGCGATGACGGACACCCCCGCGGCCAGCTGCAGCAGGTTGGCGGCCCCCACCACGGCGGGGATGCCGAGGGTGCGGGCCAGGATGGCGGCGTGGGACGTGGGGGAGCCCGTCTCGGTGACGATGGCGGCGATGCGGTCGCGGGGGATCTCGGCCGTCTCCGACGGGGTCAGCTCCCGGGCGAGGAGCACCGACGGCTGCTCGGGGAGGTCGTAGCCCCGCTTCACCCCGGCCAGGATGGCGGTGACCCGGGCGCACACGTCGTCGAGGTCGGCGGCCCGGGCTGCGAGGTACTCGCTGGTGGAGGCGGCGAGCAGGGCCCGGAAGGTGGCGAAGGCGGCGACGGTGGCGCCGATGGCGGACTGGCCGGCGTCGATCAGCTCGTCGGCCTGGGCTTCGAGCTCGGGGTCCTCGGCGAAGCCGGCGTGGGCCTCAAAGATCTCGGCTTCGTCGCCCGCCGCCACCCGCACCCGGTCGGCGAGGGTGTGCAACTCGGCCGCGGCCTGGGCCAGAGCGTGGCGCAGGCGGGCCTTCTCGGCCGCGGGCGGTCCCGCCGGCCCGGGATCGACGACGGCCGGCGCCACGGGCGTGATGGCGAAGGGCGGCCCGACGGCGACGCCGGGCGACACGCCCGCGCCCTGGAGGGCGACGCTCATGTCGCACCGCCGGCGAGGTGTTCGCCGATGCCGGTCTCCACCAGTTCGACGAGCTGAGCGAGGGCGGCCGTCGCCGCGGCCTCGTCCTCACCGTCCACCGAGATGGTGATCTCGTCGCCGTGGTGGCAGTCCAGCGTGAGGACCGAGAGCACGGAACGGGCGTTCACGGTGTTGTCCCCCTTGGTTACCTTGACGGTGAGGCCGGTCTTGGCTGCCGCCTCGGCGAAGACCTTGGCCGGACGGGCGTGGAGCCCGGTGGGGTTGACGAGCTTGACCGTCTGGCTAGGCACCGACGAGCACCCCCCCGCTCGCCCGGGAGGACGCAGTCCCGGCCTCTGCGCCCTCCCGTTTGAGCGACTTGAGGGCCACGACGAGGGCAGCGGTGACCGCCGTCCCGACGAGCCCGGCGACCAGGTAGCCGATCTTCCCGTCGATCAGTCCGAGGACGAAGATCCCGCCGTGGGGCGCCCGCAGTCCGACGTCGAAGGCCATCGAGAGGGCGCCGGCGACGGCCGACCCGGCCACGAGCGAGGGAATCACCCGGAGCGGGTCGCTGGCGGCGAAGGGGATGGCCCCCTCGGTGATGAATGAGGCGCCCAGCAGCCACGCCGCCTTGCCCGACTCCCGCTCGCCGTCGGTGAAGAGCTTGGGGCGCAGGGTCGTGGCGAGGGCAAGGCCCAGCGGCGGGGTCATGCCCGCGATCATCACGGCGGCCATGACCGTGTAGTTGCCCGAGCTGAGCGAGGCCAGGCCGAAGGCGTAAGCCGCCTTGTTGACGGGCCCACCCATGTCGAAGGCCATCATCGAGCCCAGCAGCAGGCCGAGGAGGATGGCGTTGGAGCCCTGCAGGTCTTCCAGCCAGTCGGTCAGGCCGGACTGGATGTCGGCGATGGGGTTGCCGACCACAAGGACGAGCGCGGCGCCCACGAGCAGCGTGCCGACCACCGGGTACACGAGGATCGGCATCATCTTGCTGAGCGTGCCCCTGACCCGGATCCGCATGAGGGCGAGGACGATGGCCCCGGCCAGGAGACCTCCGACGATGCCGCCGAGGAACCCGGCGCCCAGGTCGTTGGCGATGAGCCCGGCCACGATGCCGGGGGCGATGCCGGGACGGTCGGCCATGCCGAAGGCGATGTAGCCGGCCAGGACGGGCACCAGCATGCTGAAGGCCAGGGCCCCGATCTTGAACATGAGGGCGCCCAGCAGGAGCTTGGAGGTGAATACGTCGCCGAAGCTGGGCCAATCCTCCACGCCGGTGACCCGGGTCGCCCCGCCGATGGCGAACCCCATGGCGATGAGGATGCCGCCGGCCACGACGAACGGCAGCATGTAGCTCACGCCCGTCATCAGCCAGATCCGGAATTGGGCGGCACCGGAGGCACCGGCCGGCGCCTTGGCCGCCATGGGGCTGCCGGGCGGGGGTGAGGCCGGACCGGTTGCTGCGACGGGTGCCGGACCCGGTGCGGCGGGACGGGAGGCTCCGGCTGCGGCGGCGGCCACCGCCTGCTCGATGACCTCGGCGCCCTTGTCGATGGCGTGGCGGGTGCGGACCTCGACCTGGGGCAGGTGGTCGAACCGGTCCCGGTCGCGCACGCCGGCGTCGACGGCGAAGATCACGGCGTCGGCGGCGGCGATGAGGGCGGCGCTCATGGGGGGCCCACCGGCCGCACCCTGGATCTCGACTTCGATCTCGTGCCCGGCGGCCCGGGCCGCGACCTCGAGGGACTCGGCGGCCATCGCCGAGTGGGCGATGCCCGTCGGGCAGGCGGTGACGGCGACGAACTTCACTGGATCTCCTTCTTGAGGGTGGCCACGACCTCTTCGGGGGTGGCGGCGTCACGCAGGGCCGAGCGGAAGGACTCGTGGATCAGCCGGCGGGCCAGCTTGGAGAGCACCGTGATGTGGACGTCGTCGGCGTTGGCTGGCGCGGCGATCAGGAACACGAGGTCGGCGGGCGCGTCGGACGCACCGAAGTCGACGCCGTCGGGGACGCGGGCCACGGCCACGGTGGGCTCGGTGACGCCTGCGTGCTTGGCGTGGGGGATGGCCACGCCCATCTCCATGCCCGTCCCGCCCGTCTCGGCTTCCCGGGCCACGGCGGCGGCGACGAACCCGGCCCGGTCGGTCAGCCGGCCGGCGGCGACGAGCCGGTCGGCCAGGGCTTCGATGGCTTCGGTGGAGCCCGCGAACGTGGCGTCGAGGACGACGAGTTCGGGCGTGACGAGGTTGTCGATGGTGACGGTCAAGGGGTTCTCCGTTCAGGCGGGGGGTGGCTGGGACAGGGGCTGGGTTCCGCAGGCGGGTCGGAGAGAGACGCGTGGGGCGTCGATCCGCTCGGGCCCCGGTACGACGGTGCCGGGTAGCGAGACGGCGGCGGCGCCCCACGCGACCGCGTTACGAAGGGCCTCTCGGCCCGCCGCACCCGCCGCGAGGAATCCGGCCAGAGCAACGTCACCGGCACCTACGTCACTGCGGGCGATGACCGGTGGTGGAACGGCGAGCCAGGGCTCGCCGTCGTCGACGAGGACGGCGCCGGCGGCGCCGAGGGAGACGAGCACGGCGGCGGCGCCGCGCTTGCGCACGCCGTCGGCCGCCGCGACCACGTCGTCGAGGGTGGCGAGGGGCCGCCCGACCAGCTCGCACAGCTCGGCCAGGTTGGGCTTGACGAGGTCGACACCGGCCTCGAGGGCGGCGGCCAGGGGCGGGCCGCTGGTGTCGACGGCCACCCGCACACCCGCGTGGCGGGCCCGCTCGGCCAGAGTGGCGAACAGGTCGACAGGGGCGCCGGCGGGAAGCGAGCCGCAGCCCACCAGCCAGGCGGCACCGGGCAGTTCGGCGGCCGTGGCCTCGACCAGGCGGGCGATGTCGTCCGCCGACAGGCCCGCACCGGGCGTGTTGAGCTTGGTCACCGTCCCGCGGGCGTCGCTCACGGCGATGTTGCACCGCGTGGTGGCGTTCACCGGAACGGGCCTGTAGGTCAGGCCCTGCTCGTCGAGGAGGTCGGCGAGGAGACGACCGTCCCGCCCGCCCAGGGGGAGGACGGCGCAGGCCGCGACCCCGTTGACGACCAGAGCACGGGCCACGTTGACGCCCTTGCCCCCCGGGTCTTCCCGCAGGGAGGAGGCCCGGATGACGGCGCCGGGGACGAGCCGGTCGACCTCGACGGTGCGGTCGAGGGACGGATTGGGCGTGACGGTGACGATGAGCCCCGGGCCGGTCATGCCACCACCATTTCGATGTCGGCGACCTGGAAGGGCAGCAGGTCGCTGGCGCCGGCCTTGTCGTCGGTGATGACCACGTCGAGGTCGCCGAGGTCGGCGAAGCGCACGAAGTGCTCCTGGCCGAACTTGGTGTGGTCGGCGAGCAGGACGGTGCGGTCGGCGGCGGCGATCATGGCCCGCTTGACGGCCGCCTCGGCCAGGTCGGGGGTCGAACAGCCACGCTCGGTCACGCCGTTGGTGGCCATGAACGCCACGTCGACCCGCAACTCCCCGAGCATGCGCAGGGCGAAGTCGTCGACGTTGGCCAGCGTGCGCTCACGCACCCGGCCGCCCACCACCATGACCGTGACCAGGGGCAGGGGGCTGAGCCGCATGGCCAGGGGCAGGGCGTTGGTGACGACCGTGAGGCGGCGGTCGGCGGGGAACTGCTCCACCAGGGCGCCGGTCGTCGTGCCCGCGTCGATGAGGACTGTGCCCTCGGCGTCGGGGAGGAACTCGAGGGCGGCGGCGGCGATGCGCGCCTTCTCGGCCGCCATGAGGGTGGACCGCTCGGTGACGCCCGGCTCGACCTGCATGCGCTCGTGGGAGAGCGCACCGCCGTGGATGCGCCGCAGGGCGCCCCGCTGCTCCAGTTCCACCAGGTCACGGCGGACGGTCTCGGGGGTGACCTCGTAGACCATGGCCAGCCGGCTCACCGACACCCGGCCCTTGCGCCGCAGCTCCTCGGCGATCAGCTGGCGGCGGTCCTCAGCATGCATCGGGCCTCCCTGCCACTGCCGGCTGCTCATGGGCCCACCTTGCTCCTTTCCTGCCCTCTAGTCAAGCACTTTCCAACAGCTTCCAACAGAATCCAATGGTCGAGCGCCGAGAAAAGCCAGGTGACGCCAAGGATCTGCGACCAGACTGTGGGAAACAGTGGGAACTAGCGGGAACGGGTGCGGCGGCGGGCCAGGCTGTTGAGCGAGTCTCGGTACAGCCGGTTGGGCCAGTACAGGGCCGGGAAGGCGCGCTGGACCTGAAGCAGGAGCATGGCGTTGTCGATGGCCGACTCCTCGATGAGCCGTTCGACGGCCGCCACCTCGCCGCCGCTGCGCAGCACGACGAACGAGCTCCATGAGCGGGCCCGCCAGGCCCGGATCATCTCGCCTGCGAACGCCTCGTCGCGGTCCCGCAGGGCGGCGTCGGCGGCCGTGAGCACGATGTCGTACTCGTTGGTGATCTCCCGCTGGACCTTGTCGATGGCCGTGCCCAGGACGCGGTTCATGGCCAGGTTGTCCTGGCGGTAGGCCTCCAGCTGGTCGGCCGTCACGTCCGCCGGGATCGTGGCGTGGAGGGAGTAGGGCAGGTCGTAGTTGATGTGGGCGTTCATGCCGAGCACGACGTCCTGGATGGCCAGCGTCCGCTTGCCTACGGCGCCCCGGAACGCCAGCCGCCACGGCCACGAGCACTCGCCCGTCGCCTCGAACTCGTCGAAGGCGTCGAAGTAGCGCCGGGCGAACTCGCAGTCGAGCTCGACGATCCACGCCGGGTTCTGGAACACGCCGGGTGCGTTCATGACGGCAAGGATCGCCTCGGTCGTTCGCAGGTACGTCTTGGCGAACACCGCCCGCCAGTCCCCCACCTGGTTGAGGGACTGCCAGCGCCGGGTCATGGCGTCGACGACCTGCTCGACGGTGTGGCACTGGTTGGCCGACGCGGCTCCCGAGCCTACGACCCGTGCGCGCCGCCGCCGGTTCCCCTAACCTCCGGAATCGGTGGCGAGCAGGACCGAGAAGGCCGCGGAAGCTCGCGGCGCGCTCGCCCACCTGTACCGGCGAGCCGGCTTCGGCGCCCGGCCCGAGGAGCTGGAGGCGGCTGTCACGGCCGGCTACGCCAAGACCCTCGACCGCCTCCTCGACCTGACCGCCTTCGACCTCGGCGCCGAACGGGTGCCGCCGCCGACGCTCACGCCCGTCCCCGACCCGCTGCCCTCCAACGGCGACGAGCGGCGGGCCATCCAGAACCAGGCCCTGGCCGAGACGAGGGCGATGATCTTGTGGTGGCTCGACCGCATGGTCGTGTCCACCAACCCGTTGCGGGAGAAGCTGACCTGGTTCTGGCACGGGCACTTCGCCACCGCCTTCACCAAGGTGCGCGAGCCCGCCCTGCTGTACCGGCAGAACCAGACGCTGCGCCGGCACGGCGACGGCAATTTCGAGGAGCTCACCCAGGCAGTGGCCAAGGACCCGGCCATGATCCTGTGGCTGGACACCCAGACCAACGCCGTGGGCAAGCCCAACGAGAACTTCTCCCGTGAGCTGATGGAGCTGTTCGCCCTCGGCATCGGCAACTACACCGAGAAGGACGTGGCCGAGGGCGCCCGGGCCTTCACCGGCTGGCGGTACGACCGGGCGGCCGACGGGTTCGCCTTCGTCTCCGCCCGCCACGACGACGGGCTCAAGTCGGTGCTGGGCACGTCGGGCGTCCTCACCGGCGAGCAGGTGGTGAAGACCGTCATCCAGAACCCGCAGTCGCCCCGCTTCATCGTGTCGAAGCTGTGGAGCCACTTCGCCTACCCGGTGGCGCCGTCTGACCGGGTGGTGGACGAGCTGGCGCCGGCGTTCGCCCGCAACCTCGACGTCTCCCAGCTGGTGCAGGCCGTCTTCCGCCACCCCGGATTCCTGTCGCCGCCCGCCCGCACCGGGCTCGTCAAGCAGCCCGTCGAGCACCTGGTTGGCGCCCTGCGGGCCCTCAACCTGCGGGCCGACAAGCTCACCATGTTGGACGGGCTGCGGGAGGCGGGCCAGATGCCGTTCGACCCGCCCGACGTGGGCGGCTGGCCCCAGAACGGCTACTGGCTGGGCACCGCCTCGGCCCTGGCCCGGCTCAAGCAGTCCGAGATGCTGGCCCAGACCATCGACGTGTCGGCGATCGGCGCCGTGCCCAGGAAGGACCGCCCCGCCCACGTGGCCCGCATGCTGTCGGTCGGCCCGTGGAGCAAGCGCACGTCTTCGGCCCTGGCCAAGGTCGCCCCCGAGCCCCGCATGCTGCTGGCGGCGGCGCTGCTCTCCCCGGAGTACCTCCTCAACTGATGGCCGAGTCCACGAACCTCACCCGCCGCCAGCTGCTGGCCGGTGCCGTCGGCGCCGG
>JBOGID010000007.1:0-6652 GCA_050742295.1 Acidimicrobiales bacterium
CGCCAGACTCGCCGTCACCGCCCCCGAATCGGCCGCCGCCGGCCAGCCTGCCGAGTCGAGTCAGGCCGAGGCTCGCCCCGCACCGACGGCGGCGGCAGCGACAACGACCGTGCCGGCCGTCGCCAGCTCGGTGCCGGCGCCCATTCCAGGCGGCACCTGGGCGCCCCGGGCCGAGGGAGCGGCGACGAACTGGTGGATCCTGGCCGGCATCTGGCTCCCCTCATGGCTGCGCTGGTGGCAATTGGCGCCCTGGCTCTGGACCGGATCGCCGCTCGATCCCGCAGGGAGCCCACCGCCGGCGGGCGGCGGCAAGCGTCCGCGGGGCTTGACCGGGGGCCTGGCGTGCCGGACGACCCCGTTCACGCATCGAAGTAGCCGGCCCTCGACGCGTGACGGGATTGTCGGCTTCTGAGGCGATAGGTCAAGCGAGAGAGCGAGAGACGCTCTGGATCGGCGACTGCGACCGCGGTCGCTGTTGTCCACATGTACCAGACGGCACATTGCTCCGCCCTTATGGGTCGCAGGAAACCGGGTACCTCAGTGTCGAACGACAGGCACTCTCGATGCGCCTCGGGCGGGTTCTCAGTTCTCATTTCCTTTCCGCGGCTGCTCTCGTTTGCTCGGCGTCGTCTTTGGGCGTCCTGCCAACGCGGTTCGTGCTCAGCTGTGGTTCGGTCGTTGCCACACCGAACACAACGGTGACGCTCACGGCCGATATCGGGCCATGCAGCGGGACCATATTCGGCGTGGCGATCGTTGCCCGCCACTCCCGATGATCGCCTGACGACGTTCGTCGGGATCCCGGGCATGGGACCGTCGACGATCATGGTCGGGTCGTTGCCAACCTGAGGGTCAGTCGCCGGCGACCTCGACGACGGCCATCTTTGGCGCAGCCTGGTCGACGATGGCCTTGTCGGCCGCGAAGGTGGCGACGAGGGACTGCAGCGCCAGGTTGTTGACCGCTCGGGGCAGGCCCCTCGACGCGTGGTGGACGACGGCGACCGCGTCGTCGCTGAACAGCGCGTCGGCGCGCCCGGCCAGGCCGAGGTGGTTGCGGAGGTTGGCGGCGGTCTCGGGGCGCTTCGCCATGCCGCCCATGTCGGGGCCCGAAACGGCCGCCTACATCGCCCACCACCTGGGACTCGCCGGGCGGAGCGACACCCTGTTCTCCGACGACGCCGCCGCCCTCGTCCACCAGGTCTCACGGGGCCTGCCCGCGCTGTGATCAACCTCGCCCTGCAGGCCCTCGTCCCGCCTACGCCGCCAAGAAGGCCATCAAGGCGCCACGAGGAGGCCCCACGCCAAGGTGAGCTGCCGCCACCGACGCTCGGGCGACTCGGACTCCGGTGCCCGCGGTCCCCGCCATGGTTCGTCCTCCCGCGCTGGTGTCGTGCCCCCGCTCCTCGACCTGTTTGGTGCGGCGGCGTTCTTGATGGCCCTGCACCCTCCCGTTCGGCGAGCGGCGCCCGCTATGGCCCGATAGGTCCATGATCTGGCTCTAGAGAGCCGACTGCCGAACGGGCGAAGTCCATACCAGCGTCGAAGGTTCGCCGGAAGCCCACGCCGAGGCAGCATGCTGCCGGTCAGGCCGCCCGCTTCCGGCGAAGGCGGCCCCGCCGAATCAGCACCGTTGCCCAGCACGGCGGTGAGCGCGACGCCGCCGGCCACGGCCAGACCGATCGGAGCGGGCTCCGACGATCGGGGTTCGCCGGTGACGATCTTCGTGGCGAACACGTCCTGGTGCGTGCTTCCGAATCTCACGTTCCGGGTGTCGGTCCACGCCGCCAAGACGCCATCCCTGGTGCTCGCGAGCCCGAGCCGAGACCCGAACTCGATGAGGCCCCGCGCTGAGGGCACGAGATAGCTGATGCCGGTCCTCGTGTATGAAGGCTCGGAGGTCAGGCGGGTATTCGGCCGGAAGGTCAGGCCGCCGTCCGTCGAGGAGGCGTAGTACACGTGGTTGCTCAAGTTGGCGGGATCTTCGCAGCGGTCGTAGAAGATCGCGTCGACGCGCCCCTCTGAGGGAGACGCAAGCCGAGGGAGGTACTGGTGCCGGCCGTTGCCTTCCGGGTCGTCGTTCATCCGGACAGGAGCGCGGAACGATCGCGCCCCGTCGGACGAGCCCACGACGAGCACGTCCCAGTCCCCGCTCCGGGCGTCGGGCCACGCCACCCAGACGCCGCCGTCCCCATCGGCGGCGATGGCCGGCGAGGCCATGGTGTAGATCAACATGACCCGCTCCGTTGGCTGTACCCCCCCGGCGCCTTCGACGTGTCGGGAGAACGTCGTGCCGCCGTCCGTCGATGTCGACACGACCACCGACCACTGCCCTTCCCAGACCGGCCCCTCGAGGCCTTGGTAGTCACGGCGGTCGTCCAGCAGGTCGTAGTAAGCGACATGCACGGCGCTATCGCGCCCCACGGCGATACCCGGCGCCACCACCAGCCGGCGGCTTGGGTCACCGACCTCGACCGGCTCGGACCACGTCCCTGCCTCCGTCGTCGGAGTGCGACGCGAGGATCGGATTGCGGACGAGGGCGAACCCGCCGAGAGGCGGAGGCTCTGGCGCTTCGACCCAGACGAGGTGAATCCGACCGCGGTCGCCCCTTTTGCGGTCGAGCGCCATCCGGACCATGAAGCGGTCTGGCCCGAGTAAACGCTGCGGCTCGCCGAAGGGGGCTCGGTCGATTGACGTGCTCAGGAACACTCCCATCGGGGTGTTACCGGGCCCGTGGAGATCGATGAACAGGTAGTGCAGGTCGCCCCGTCGATCGAAGGCGATGTCGGGCGCGTAGCACCGGTCAGCACCTGCGGGGAGTGCCGAGAAGGGATGTGAGGGCTACCACGTGCGTCCGCCGTCACCTGACACGTGGAGGGCGCAGCTGAACTCTTGCCCGTCGATGCGGCTCGCGAGGGCCACGAAGCGCTCGTCGGTGGGATCGACGGCGAGCGTCGGCGAGTTCTGTGCGAGTTCCTTCGTGGCGTTGGTCGCCGTGACCGGCATGTCGGGCTCGACCTGTGGTCGGGCATCGCTGCCCGCGGCACTCATCGTCGGCGGGATCGAGGCCAGCGCAAGCCCGAGGAGGCCGGCGGCTCCCCGGCGCACCCGTCGTGCCGCCGGGTCCTGCATCAAGGGGCCGTGTAGGCGCCCGTGACCTGGGTGGTCTGGCCGGGGTTGAGGGTGACGGTCTGGCACGGGGGCCGGGTGCGGCAGGCCACCGAGCCGAAGCAGACGGTGTGGGGCCCGGTGGGGTAGTCGGTGAACAGGCCCCAGTCGTCGCGGGGGACGCCGTCGACAGAGACGGGGGCGGGGCCGGCCGGGGCGGTGACGGCCTGGGGGGACCCCTTGGCCACGAAGGTTCCTTCGATCTGGGTGGTGGCGCCCTTGGTCACGGCGAGGTTCTCGCAGGGCGGGGCGGCGAAGCGGAAGGCACGCCTCGTGGGGCCCGCGGACAGCCTCGAACTGGCGATTGCAATACGACTGGTCTGGTGGCTCGTTGCGCCGCATTCCAGGGTGTTGAAGCACAGGCTTCAGACCTCCGTGAGTAGTTGAAGGAAGGTGCTTCTACCTGGACTCTGCTGTGCCCAGGGTATTGCATAATCCTGTCAAGTATGTAGGGTCGGGGGATGCCCGAGAGCGCCGAGGCGAGCCCCCCGGAGCTGGCCGGCACGCCCGGCAGATGGCAGTTGGAGCTGGAGCTGGCGCAGGTGGGTGCCGAGACCGTCGTCAGCTTCGGCCCCAGGGTGTTGTCCCGCATCGCTGCCGGCGACCGGGGGATGCGCAACCTGGCCATGGTGGCCCTCACCCAGGCGGGCGCCGCCTCCACGGTGGTGGCGGACCTCTTCGGGGTCACCGCGAGCACCTGTCCCGCCTGCGGGGGCGGGTGGCCGAGGACGGCTCGGCTGCCCTGCTGGCCCGCCGGGGCCCCCCAAGCTGAGCGAGGCCCAGGTGGCCCGTTGCCACGCGATGGCCGACGAGGGCGCCAGCGGGGCCGAGATCGCTGTCGCGCTCGGCGTGTCGGCCGCCATCATCTCCCGCCTGCTCGCCCGCCGGCCCCGGCCCGAGCCCGAGCGCCTGGGCCTGGGGGACCACGACGGCGACGCAGCACCTTCGCCCGATGGGCCGCCTGCCCCCACGCCCGGGAGCCCGGTCGCCGACGACGCAGCCGACAACGCAGCCGACGACGACGCCGACGACGCAACGGCCCCGTCGCCGGGCCAGCCGCACCCGCCAAATCCGCCCCGGAGCCGCAGCGCGGGCCGCCCTCCTTCTGTGCGCTTGTTTCAGGACTGGTCGTCACCCTCCCAGCGGCGGTCCTCCTCGTCCCACGCCTCGTTGCGGGCTTCAGCCTTCTGCTTCCAGCTGGCGGCGTCCGCCTCCGACGCGTAGGGGCCCATGGCGTGGTCGAGCCGGCAGCCCTGGCCGGCCCGCTCCACCTTGTTGTGCTCGAGACAGAAGTACCACTGCCTGTCGTCAGCCACGGGCACTCTTCTACCCCAGCCGGGACGGTTAGAGGTACACGCGGCACGGGTTCGGCGGAGGGGGGCAGCCGACGTAGGGGTCGGGCTCGGCCCGCACCACGTCGGCCGCCTGGGTGCCGATCGACCCGGTGGAGCCGACCAGGCTGGCGGTTTTCACGGGCTTGCCGCGCCACCGGCAGCCGCCGGCGCCCGCTCCTCGACCGTCGTCAGCTCGCCCCCAAGAGGCTGGTGTCATTCGCGGTCGGCCTGCGCAGCCCGCCGGCCGACCTGCCCCTGACCAGCTCCTTTGCGCCACGGCAGGGCTTCCAACTGGGCGGTCGGCCGCCGGAAAGAGGGCTTGACACCAGCCTCCTCTAGGGCGTGCAACTCGGCCAGGGTGGCGCCGCCTTGCTCGATCGAAACCGGGCTGCCACGGCGTTCGCGCCCCGCAGACGCGGCCACCCACGCCCGGGACTCGGCCGGCGTCAAGCGGCCGATCTCGATCTGGGCGATGCAACGGCCGGGCCGGACGATGGCGGGGTGCAGCTCGGTCAAGGGCTCGTTGGTCGCAATTGCGACGAGCTTCAGCCCCTAGCCCAGGAGCCCGTCGGTGAGGTTGAGCAGGCGGGCCAGCGACTGCCCGGCATTGGGCTTGGCCTCGGCCACGAGCGTCGGTTCGACTCCGTCGGGGAGGAGGCGGCCATCGGGCCGCACCCGCTGCAGCCTCACCGCGCGTGAGTAAGGCTGGCGTCCGGCCAGGAACTCCGTGAGGGCGAGGGCGCCGATGGCGTCGGCGTGGTCCTCGCAGGCGTCGAGGTTGACGACGATGGACGTCGCGGGCGCGTCAGGCGAAGGGGACGGTACGAACCTTTCTCTTGCCTGCGCCTCGTCGCGCGTGACCATCGGACTTCTTCCTCGGCTCCATGGGTATGGCGGCGGGTGTAGGAATCAGCCGAACAAGGCTTCGACGATTTCCAGGGCATCGTCGGGCGCCCGGACTTCGAGGGCCATGCCTCGCTCGTCCACCGTCAGCGCGAAGCCGAAGAACGCGCAGCACGCCTGCTCGGCCGCCATCAGTGTCGCGATCGAGGCCGGCCTCACAACCCCGCTCCCCCCAAAGGTCAGCCGCCACCCGCCTTCGATCGGCTCCCGGACGGTGACGTGGGCCAGCAGCCGCCGCCACTCCTCCACCCGCGCCGGCACGTCGTCGGTGGAGAGGGTGCAGGCCACGGGGATCCGCTGGCCGGCCAGGACCATCTACTCCACGTTGATCGACTCGACGACGGCGTTCACCTGGCGGGCGAGGCGGTCGCGGTCGGCGTAGCTGCCGATGACGACGAACAGGCAGAAGGCCCGTTCGCCGAGGGAGAAGAAGAACTGGGCGCCGGCCTGGCCGGGGATGGGCCGGGGCATGGCCCGGGGTGAGAAGGCGCTGGCCGACACCGGCAGCGGCAGGCCCTGGCTCTGGAACAGGCCCTTGTTGGCGTTGTCAGCGTGGAACTCGACAAGGGTGACCAGCACGTCCTCGTCGCCCATCTGCTCATGGACGCCGCCTCCGTAGTCGCCCCGGTTGGCGGGCAGCGGGAAATTGGCGGCGTGGAGCGCCCGCCGTTCGCCGGCCGAGCCCTCGTTGGTGCGCCGGTAGATCCGACCGTCCCACCCGTCGGGCAGCACGACCTCCACGCCGAGGCCGGAGAGCTTGTCCGCCATCAGCCCTCCTCTGCGGGGGGATAGAGGCTCGGATGGCCGGGCTGGATGCCGGCCCGCAACAGTTCCTCGTCGGCCCGCTCATGACGGGTCCGCCCAGTGGCCCGGTCGCGCTCGCGGCCGCGCCGCCCACCGCCTTCCACGGCCCGCGACCAGAGCCCGACGACCTGTTCCCAGTCGGAGGCGCCGCCCCCGGCGATGACCGTGCCCGACGCCGAGTCCACGTAGGCGAAGTAGGGCGCCACCGGCACGCCGTACTGCTCCCACGCCGCCGACGACATGACCACGGTGTGGTCGCGCGGCACCAGTTCGGCCAGGCGGGACGGGCTCTCCTCGGCCGGGTCCTTGGTCACGATGACGAGCCGGGCCCCACCGGGGACCGACAGGCGGCGCCTCGACCGGAACTGGTCCCAGAACCCGATGCAGGTGAGACAGCCGCTGGTGAGGAAGGCGAGGAGCGTGTCGGTGCGGGCGCCCGTGACCC
>JBOGID010000008.1:0-2756 GCA_050742295.1 Acidimicrobiales bacterium
AGGCTGAACAGTGCCCGCCACCGGCGGGTGTCCCACTCGTCGGCGAAGAACCGGCGCTGCTCGTCGAGGTCGCGCCAGGCGAGCAGCCGGCGGATGCGCGACGGCGGGTGGATGGTGCGCCTGACCACGGCCATGACCAGGCCGATGAACCGTTCGCTGGCCCCCGCCGTGAGGACGCCGCCGGCGATGACCCTGGGCTTGCCGTCAAACCACGACCGGGCCTCCGGGGACAGGGCGGGCCGGAGCGACCGGTACTGGTGGTGGCGATTGCGGGATTCCGTGCCGCCCAGGAAGGCAATGGCTTTGGCGCGGGGGAGCCCTGCCACCGCCGCCTGCTTCAGCTCGACCAGGTGGTTTTGGACGGGGTTGAGGTCGACGGCCACGACCTCGCCCGCGCCCGCGGCCAGCAATGACAGGGCCGTGCAGCCGGCGGAACCGACGACCACGACCGTGTCGTCGGGGCCCGGCCGCAGGGCCGCCAGCTCCAGCAACGGGTCCTCGCGCACCTGGGCGAAGTAGAGCTTGCCGCCACCGGCGACAGAGTCGGGCAGCGAGTCGGCGAGGCGAAGCCGCCGGAGCCGTGCCTGCGTGTCCACCGGGGTCATCGTGCCAGCCGGGCGGCGCCCCCGGAAGGGGCCCAGGCGGAAATGGGGGTGAGCCACCATGGAGCCGGACGGTGCCGTGGCCCAAACTGGCACCATGACCCCGATGGAGGCCTACGTCGACGGCTTCTCCTACGCGCTGGGGAGCCGGGCGACCCACGTGGACGAGGCGGCCGCCGGCGGGCTCACGGTGAGCGCCGCCGCCGACCTCCGCCAGGCCGGCTTCCGCTGCCACCACCGGTGCGGGCCGGACGAGTCGTTGTACGACCTGGCTCGCGCCGCGGTGGCGCAAACGGCGCCGGGCCGCGTCGACGCCATCGTGTACGCCACGGCCATCCCCCAGAACGCCAACCTGGCGCCCACCGAGCGGTTCGCCCGGAGCGGGGACGTCCGGGACCTCATGGACTTCCCGGCCAGCCGGCTGCAGTCCGACCCCGACCTCGGCCTCGACGGAGCCGTCGTCGTCGGGCTGGCCCAGCAGGCGTGCACGGGCATGCTCGGGTCCATCCGCCTGGCCCGGGCCCTGCTGGCGAGCGAGCCCGACTGGCAGCGCGTGCTGTGCGTCACCGCCGACCGGTTCCCCGACGGCGCCCGCTACGAGCAGTCCTACTGCCTCGTCTCCGACGGCGCCGCCGCCTGCGTGGTCTCGCGCGAGCCCGCGCTCGCGGCCGCGGGCTACCGCATCGTCGCCGCCCACCAGGTCACCAACGGCGCCCTGGCCGGCGCGGGCGACGACGAGACGGTGGGCGCCTGGTTCGGCGCCATGCACCGGCTGGTGTCCGAGCTGGTGGCCCGGGCCGGACTGGACGCGGCCGGCGTCGACTGGGTCGTCCCCCAGAACGCCCACCCCGCGGCCTGGGGGGTCCTCGCCCGCCTCCTCGGCATCGACGCCGGGCGCATCTGCGCCGAGTCGCTGGCCGACGTGGGCCACGTGATCAGCGCCGACAACATCGTCAACCTGACCTACCTCGAACGGCGCGGCGTCGTGCGGGCCGGTGACACGCTGCTGCTCGCCATGGCCGGGTACGGCATGCACTGGCAGGGCCTGCTGCTGGAGAAGACCTGACGTGGCCGTGGCCGCCTCGTTTGCCCTGGCCACCGCTGTCCGCCGGCTGACCTCGGCGTCGCGCCGGGCCTACGGCGACGCCACCTCGGCCGTCGACTGGCCCGACACGCTCGACCGCGACAGCTGGTGCATGAGCCGGGAGCTGATCTCGCTCACGGGCTCGGCCTCCTGGTACGGCCTCGACGAGGAGCGCCGGGTGCGGCTCAGCTTCTGGGAGGCGGTGAACTTCTTCAGCGTCAACATCCACGGCGAGCGGGCGCTGATGGCGGGTCTCGCCCGCCGCCTGTACTCCCCCGGCCTCGAACCGGTGGCCGACTACCTCCACCACTTCCTCGACGAGGAGAACCGCCACAGCGTGTGGTTCGCCACGTTCTGCCTCCGCTACGGCGGCAAGGTCTACCCCGACCCGACGGTCGCCTTCAGCGCCGACACCGACACCGACGACCTCGTGTTCTTCGCCCGGGCCGCTCTGTTCGAGGAGATCGTCGACCGCTACAACGTGGCCATGGCGGGCGACGAGCGGCTCGTGCCCGTCGTCCGCCAGATCAACGGGTTGCACCACGCCGACGAGGCACGCCACCTGGTCTTCGGACGGCGGCTCGTGGCCGACCTGTTCGCGGCGCGGGACTGGACCGACGAGACGCTCGCCGGCGTGCGCGCCCACCTGCACGGATTCGTCGACGCCACGTGGCGCTCCCTGGCCAACCCGGCCGTCTACCGGGACGCCGGGCTCGACGACCCCGTCGCCTGCGCCCGCCAGGCGTGGGATGACCCCGCGTGCCGGGCTCGACGCATCCGCATCACCCAGGTCGCCGTCCGCCCCTTCGTCGACATCGGACTGCTGAGCGAAGGCGATGACTGAGCCCCGCGCCGCCTTGCGCCGGTGGGTGGCCGACCACAACGACGGCCTGTCCTCCGACGACCTCGACGACCGCACCCCCCTCATCGAGGCCCGCTACCTCACGTCGCTCCAGGTGGCCGAACTGCTGCTGTTCCTCGAGGAACTGTCCGGCCGCCCGGTGGACGTCGCCGCCCTTCGCCCCGGCGTGTTCCGGGACATCGCCACGATCTGCGAGACGTTCCTCGAC
>JBOGID010000009.1:0-3577 GCA_050742295.1 Acidimicrobiales bacterium
GGGTTCCGCCACGCCCTCTCCGCCTACCTGGACCTGGTCACCATCATCCTCGCCGGAGGCGGCGGCCTCGGTCGACATTGCTCCCTTCTCGTCGCGGATGGCGACGCCGAGCCGGGTGAGGCCGACCTCGATGAGCAGTCGTGCGTAGTCAACGTACGCGGTCATGGTGGGTTGCTCCCTTCTCTTGGCATGGGTGCTCTGGGTGCGGATACGCCTGTCATGGTGTGGTCCCCGGAGTGGAGATGGCCTGGACCACGCCGAAGCCGATGAAAAGGATCATCCCCACCACCAAGGTGACGACGGGGAGGAGCATCTTCTCGGTGGCTGCTTCGGCTTGGGCTTCAAGGGCGGCGGTCTGGTTTGCGCGCATCGTGTCGGCCTTGGCGGCGAGGGAGTCCCTGATGCGGGCACCCTGGTCGCCGGCGAGGTGGGCTGAGGCCGCCAGCTCTCTCAGCTCGTCGATGCCGAGTTCGGATCCGAGCTCGTCGAAGAGGTCCCAGGGGGTGCGGTTGGTGAGGCGGGCTCTTCGCAGGGCGGCGCGGATCTCGTCGAAGGCCCAGCCGTCGCCCAGATCGGCGGCTGTCTGGAGAGCGGTCTCCAGTCCTCCGCCGCCCGCCAGGATGATGGTGACCAGGTCCAGGTAGGCGGAGAGGGAGTGGCGGAAGTCCCGGCGGCGCCGTTCGATCCTGTCGGCCAACCCCAGATCCGGGTAGACGAACCCGGCAAGCCCGACCCCGACGGCGGCGACGGCGATGACGGCCGGTGAGATGGACACACCGGCCGCCCCCACCGCCACGGCGAACAGGATGGGCAGGAGGAACCCGGCGATACCGCCGGCCAGCTTCTCGTAGGCGTGGGCTTCGAGGGGCTTGCCGAGTATCCGCAGCCGGGTGTGCAGCACCCCGACATCGACCAGCCCGGTCGCTTCCAGGACCCGCACCGAGAACGACCCCAACCGGGCGGTCGTCCGATGCGGCGACCCGGGTGCCGGGGACGTGTGGCGGGGTCGAGTGAGGTCGGCCAGCGCCCGGTCGAGGGGCATCGGCGGTGGCCACACCGCCCGCACCGCTAGGAACAGCCCCAACCCGACACCGGCGCCCGCCACTGCGACTGCGAGCACCGTCATCGGACCGCCTCCTCATCGATGATGTGGCGGAGGGTGAATCGTTCGGGGGCGTCGAGTTGGCTGTAGCGGTGGAGCATGAAACCGGCTGCGAAGAACACCGCCATCACCACCATCAGCCACGCCTGGCCGGCTGGTGTGTCGTAGGGCTCCAACAGGTTTCGGGCGAAGAGGTAGAGGAAGGCGACGGTGGCGGCCGTGATCGTCACCGCGATGCGGGCCGAGGTGCGGATTCTCGCCCGACCGATCTCGACTCGGCTCCTCATCCGGACGTCACCCCGGATCGCTTCGGCCAGGCGGGCGAGGAGCGGGCCGAGGTCGCGGGCTTCGAGACGGGCCGCCGCCGCCAGCGAGGCGACGATCAGGTCCGCCGACGAGTGGTTGAGATCGCCGGCGAGACCGTCCAGGGCGGATTCGAGGGGTTGGTGTCGGAGCCGGTGGGCGAAGTCTTCGAGTTGAGGTCTGATCGCAGTCGGGGCAACAGCGGCGGTCTGGACCAGTGCCTCCTCGAGGCCGGAGGCGCCGGCCATGGTGTCTCGGATCATGTCCGCCCAGGTGGCGATGGCATCAGCCGTGGCCGCGTCGTGGGCTCGGCGGGCCGTTCCCCCGAGGGCGGCCGGGCCGATCAGCACGCCCAGCCCGACTCCCAGCCCGGCCACCGGCCATCCCGTCACCAGCCCCACCGTCACGCCGGCGACCAGGGCCGTGGCGAGCCACGCCGTTGCGCGTTCGGCAGGGACCGCCTTGGGTACCAGTCGGCGGGCGTCGGGGATGACCCGGATGCCACGGGCTGCGGTCATCCCCAACCACAACCCGAACCCGGCGAAGGCCCCGACGGCGGCGGCGATCAGAACCTGCATGCTCACCACCCCGCCGGTTGTGTCAGCATGGTGGGGTCGAAGCCGACGGCGACCAGACTGGCCAGGGTCTCGTTGCGGATGGTGGGACCCGGAGCGGGCACCGCTCGCCCGTCGCCTCCGGGTCGGTACACCTCGTTGGTGGCGATCTGGCGGGCCTCGGCCTCCAACACCTCACGCACCGAGGTGACCCGGCGGACACCGTTGACCCAGCCGAGGTGGACGATCAGGTCGACGGCGTTGGCGATCCACTTGTTGGAGGTCTCCTCGTCCAGGCCCGCCTCTGCCGTGTACATGCCGAGCCGTACGATGGCTCCCTTCGATGAGTCGGCGTGGATCGAGGACATCGACCCGTCGTTTCCCTGGGACATGGCCCGCAGCATGTCGACCACCTCGACCCCGCGGATCTCGCCGACGATCACCCGGTCCGGGTTCTGCCGCAGGGTGGCCCGCACACAATCCGCGAGGGAGGCTTCGCCTCGGCCTTCGATATTGGCGCCGCGCCGTTCCCAGGTCACCTGGTCGGGGTGCAGGTCCACGAACCGGTCGAGGCCGATCTCGAGGTTGTCCTCCACCGTCACCACCCGCTCGTCCGGTGGGATCTCATTGAGGAGACAACGCAGCATGGTGGTCTTGCCGGTGTTGGTGCCGCCGGCGACGATCAGGTTGAGCTTTGCTCGCACCGCCGCTGCCAGGAACTCCGACAACCCGGGATCGCCCACGCCCAGCTCGACCAGATGCTTCATCCGGTAGATGGAGAAGTCGTGGCGTCGAATGGTGATCGCCGGCCTGCCGGTCAGACCCAGCACCGCGTGGAGCCGTTCACCCCCCGGAAGTTGGAGGTGCAGCTCCCATGACACCTGATCCCACCGCTTCTCCGACCGACCCATCCGTCGAGCGGCCGTCGCCACCATCTCCGCCAGATCTCGGTCGGAGTCGGCGGCCGGTTCGCCCGGCAGCTTGGTGCCGTCCCGGTAGACGACCCACACGTTGTCGAAGCCGTTGACGTGGATGTTGGCCACATCGGGGTCGTCGATGTAGGGCTGGAGGCGGCCCAGACCGTGAACCCGGTCGAACACCGCCTCCGCCAACTCCGACTCCGCCCCCGGGTCCAGTGGGGTGTCGCCGGTGCGGTAGGACTCCTCGGCCAGACGGGCCAGCTCGGCGGAGATCAGCGACCGGGTCAACGCTCGCTCGTCGTCGACGCTCAACGGCGCGTCGCCGTCCAGGGTGCGGAGGTGCTCGGACAGCCGCTCGGCCACCCTCCGATGCAGCCGTACCTGGAGGTCACCGTCGACACTCATCGACCCGCCCCCCGAGCCAACTCCCGGGCAAGATTGTCGGCACGGCCGGTTCGGTCGAGGTCGGCGGCCAGACGCTCGGCGAGGGTCGCGGCCGACCTGACCAGAGGCGATCGGCGCAGATCCCGTATCACACCCTGCGCTCCGGTCAGCACCTCTGCCGTCCGTGGGTCCCACGCCACCTCCCCAGCGACCGGCACCTGCATCGTGGCCGCCACCTCGTCAGCTCCGTAGGGACGGTCGCCGACCAGAAGCAAGGACGCGTGGATCCCCGCCGCAGCTAGCGCCGCCTGCCG
>JBOGID010000010.1:0-1654 GCA_050742295.1 Acidimicrobiales bacterium
CCGGTCGAGCTCGACCCCCAAAGTGACGTCGATGTCCTCGGTCAGCCGCGGCTGGCCATGGAGCAGGACCGCCTGGCCGCCGATCAGCATGAACGGAAGGTCCTTGGCTTCGAGAGATTGCGACAGCCTCGCAAGAAACCGGCTGAGGTCAGGATCGGGGCGGGAGGCCATTCACCGCGCGGGCGACCGCCAGGTCGGCTTCGAGATCTTCCCTCCAGTCGGCTCCGAAATCGGGGTTGAGCTTGCGGGCCTCCAAATAGAGCGCCGTGAACCGGCGCAAGGCCTCCTCGAACGTGAGATCCCTGAAGGCCTCCCGCTGATAGCGCTCCTCCAGCTCCTCGAGTCGCTTCGATGACCGAATCATAGGTCGAATATAAGCCACGCCGACGATGGGGCCGGAGCTGGCGGACCCGCGCCGGCGACTCTAGGCCGGAAAATGCAGCTGTCGGACGTCCTGCACGCCCTCGATCCCGCGCAGCGCCTCCAGCACTTCAGGCGGCGCCGGCTGGTCCAGGTTGATGAAGGCGAGCGCGGTCTCGCCGGGCGCCGAGCGGCCGAGCCGCCACTCGGCGATGTTGACGCCGGCGTCCCCGAGGATCGTCCCGACCCGACCGATCACCCCCGGGACATCCCGGTTCCAGACGAGGAGCGCGGTCCCGACGGGCGGTGCGTCCAGGTGGTAGCCGTCGATCTCGACCGCTCGCGGCCGGTCGTGGAACAGGGTCCCGGCCACCGAGCGCTCGCCCTGGTCGGTCGCCACCCGGCAGCCGATCAGGTTGGCGTACTCGGCGGCCGAGGCGCGGCGGCTCCGAACGACGTCGATCCCGCGCTCGGCGGCGACGACCCCGGCATTCACCCAGTTGACCTCCTCGCCCGAGATCGGCGCCAGGAGGCCGCGAAGTAGCGCGGTCGACAAGGGCTGGGCGTGGGGCGCGACCTCGGGCCCCCGGACCTCGACCTCGACCCGTTCGAGCCTCCCCGGCGCGAGCGCGACTGCGAGCCGGCCCAGCCGCTCGGCGAGGTCCAGCCAGGGCCGGATCTCGGCCAGCCCGCCCGTCGCCACGAACGGCAGATTGACCGCGTTCCGGAAGTCCTCGCCCCGGAGGGCGGCAAGCACCTGGTCCACGATCTGGACCGAGACGTCCCGCTGGGCCTCGGCGGTCGAGGCGCCGAGGTGCGGCGTCACGACCACATCGTCCCGGCCGATCAGGGGATTTTCGGAAGGCGGCTCGGTCGCGAAGACGTCGAACGCCGCGCCCGCCAGCCGGTGCTCGTCGAGCGCCCGGGCGACGGCGATCTCATCGATCAGTCCGCCCCGTGCGCAGTTGACGAGGAGGGCGCCCGGCTTGATCCGCGCGAGTCGCTCGTCGTTCAGGAGGTTCCTGGTCTCGTCGGTCAGCGCGGCGTGGAGCGAGATCACGTCGGCCTCTTCGAGCAGGCGATCCAGATCCGCCAGCTCGACCTGGAGCTCCTCTGCCGTGTCGGCCGCCAGGTAAGGATCGTAGGCCAGGACCTTCATGCCGAAGCCCTGCGCCCGCCGCGCGACCTCGCGGCCGACGCGTCCCAGGCCCACCAGCCCGACCGTCTTCCCGGCGAGCTGGACGCCCACGAAGCGCGAGCGCTCCCACGCGCCACTCTTGAGGCTCAGCTCGGC
>JBOGID010000011.1:0-4740 GCA_050742295.1 Acidimicrobiales bacterium
GCTGGGCCCGGTGGCCCCGCCCGTGAGCACGGCCGCGGCCGGCGGCGGCACGGGCTTGGCCGCCCCGCCGACGACCTGGAACTGGGCCCGGGCCGGGGTGCCCGACACGTCGATGCCCCGGGCGTCACGCAGGACGGCGGTCACCACGTAGTAACCGGGCTGGCTCTCGGGGACGGTGAACGTCGTCGAGAAGTTCCCGGCCCGGTCGGGTCTGACCTCGGACAAGACCGCTCCCTCGACCCCGTTCCACTTGATCTGGATACCGGTCGTGACGTTGGCCGGCATGCGGAACGACGAGCCCGTGACGGTGATCGTGTCCCCCGCCCTCCCGGTGGCGCTGGACAGGTTGAGGGTCGCCAGGTTGGTGCAGGCAAAGGCGGCCGCGCTCCAGACGACGAGGGCCACGCCGGCCGGCGCGACAGTTCCGAGGGTCGTTCGCCGAAGGGACATGGAGCCCACCTCCTTGCCGCCCTCCCGGGCCGGCAACCGCTGCCTACTACAGGCGTCATCGTACTCCCGCACGGGCGCGCGAGCGAGGGGTGGCGGTACCACCGTTTCGGGCCGCCACCGCCGCGGGCTTCGCCGGCGGCGGCGGGTCAGCCGGTGGCGCGGACGCTCGACGCTTGGAGGCCCTTGGGCCCCTGGGTGACCTCGAACTCGACGGCCTGGCCCTCGTCGAGGTTGCGGTAGCCGTCGCCCTCGATGGCCGAGAAGTGGACGAACACGTCCTCTCCGTCGGACCGCGAGATGAAGCCGTAGCCCTTCTCCGCACTGAACCACTTGACCGTACCGCTTGCCATACCTGTCCTCCTTGCAGCCGTCTGACCCTAGATGGGCGCTGACCTATTAGCCATGAACAGCAACTGAGCTTGCGAAGGTGCTGGTCAGGGCTTCGGGCCGCCAGGCACGACCGAGTAGATCAGCGTCCATCTACGTCTAGGCGGCGGCGAGGGACGGGCCCAAGGATGGTGGCCGAGCGCCGCGCTCGGCCTGGGCGCGAGACTGCGCCGATGGCGATCGTGTCGCGGGGGTTCCAGGGGCGGCGGCAGTCCGGCGGGGATGCGGCACGGGTGCCGCCCGGGCAGTACCTCGTCCACGACTTCCCGGTGCTGACGGCGGGTCCCACGCCGTACACGCCCCTCGACGAGTGGACGTTCACGATCACGGGCGCCGTCGACCAGCCCCGGCGCTGGACGTTTGACGAGTTCCGGGCCCTGCCATCGGAGACGTTCACCACCGACATCCACTGCGTGACCAAGTGGTCGAAGCTCGACACCGTCTGGGAGGGGGTGTCGCTGGACGTCCTCCTCGACGGGGTGGGCACCGCCGCCGAGTTCGTCATCGCCTCCTCGGACGGCGGCTACACGACCAACCTGCCCCTGGAGGACGTCCTCGACGGCAAGGCGTGGATCGCCTTCAACTACGACGGCGAGCCCTTGGAGGAGGAGCACGGCGGCCCGGCCCGGCTGCTCGTCCCCCACCTCTACCTCTGGAAGAGCGCCAAGTGGGTGCGCAGCCTGGAGCTGGTCGACGAGGACGAGCCCGGGTTCTGGGAGTCGCTGGGCTACCACAACCGGGGCGACCCCTGGCAGGAGGAGCGCTATTGGGGGGATTGAATTGGGGCGATTGACCTGGCAGGAGGCGGAGGTGGTGGAGGTGCGGCCGGAGACTCCTCGGGTGCACAGCCTCGTCCTCGACGTGCCCGGTTGGACCGGCCACCGGGCCGGCCAGCACGTCGACGTCCGGCTGACGGCGGAGGACGGCTACCAGGCCCAGCGGAGCTACTCGATCGCGTCTGCGCCGACGGCGCCGCTCACCCTCACCGTCGAGCGCATCGACGACGGCGAGGTTTCGCCCTACCTGGTGGGCGACGTGCAGGCCGGCGACCGCTTCGAGCTGCGGGGGCCGATCGGCGGCTACTTCGTCTGGGACGCGGGCGGGGTCCAAGCCTCCAACGGGCCCCTGCTGCTGGTGGCGGGGGGCTCGGGCGTCGTCCCGCTGGCGGCCATGCTCCGCCACCGGGTGGCGAGCGGGAGCGACGTAGCGGTGCGCCTGCTTTACTCGTCGAGGTCGCTCGACGACGTGATCTACCGCGACCAGCTGGACGGGCTGGCCGCGTCGGCGCCCGGCTCCGGCGTCGAAGTCGTGCACACGCTGACCCGCTCCCAGCCGCCGGGCTGGACCGGCTATTCGAGGCGCATCGACGCCGGGTTGCTGGCCGAGGTGGCGTGGCCCGCGGCCGGGCGGCCCGTGGCCTTCGTCTGCGGGCCGACAAGGTTCGTGGAAACGGTGGCCAAGGGCCTGCTGGAGCTTGGCTACGAGGCGGGACGGATCCGGACCGAGCGGTTCGGTCCGACGGGAACCTGAGACTGAGGAGGGCGCATATGAACGCTGACCTGACCCTCGATGGCAACGCCCTGGGCGGCGTCCTCCAAGACGTGTTCGCGGCCGAGATGACGGCGTCCGCCGGCTGCTGCGGCGGATGCGGGGCGGTCGAGGCGGTTGGCGCCCTGACCGTCCACGTGCACGCCCCGGGCACGGTCGTGCGCTGCCCGAGTTGTGCCAGCGTCGTCCTGCGCATCGTCTGGCGGGAGGACCGCTACCTGCTCGACCTCAGCGGCCTGCGCTGGCTGGAACTGCGTCCGTCGCCCTGACCGGCTGTGGCAGGCTGCGCACCGTGAATCCCGAGCCGGTCGTGCGGCTGCTGCGCGAGCGAGGGTACGTGCGGCGGGACGAGGCGTTCCGGCTTTCGTCGGGCGAGTGGAGCCACGACTACGTCGACGGGAAGCGGGCCCTGGCCGCCGGTGCCGACCTGCGTATGGCGGCCCAGGCGGTCGTCGACCTCGCCGCCGAGGAGGGTGTGGCCTTCGATGCCGTGGGCGGCCTGACGATGGGTGCCGACCCGCTGGCCCATGCCGTGGCCGTCGTCTCGGGCGCCTCGTGGTTCGCCGTCCGCAAGGCGGCCAAGGAGCACGGCCGCCAGCAGCTCATCGAGGGCGCCGTGCTCGCCCCGGGCACCCGCGTCGTGCTCGTGGAGGACGTGGTCACGACCGGAAGGTCGATCCTCGATGCCCTCGACGCGGTCGAGGCCACCGGCGCCACGGTGGTCCTGGCCACCACCCTGCTCGACCGAGGGGACACCGCCGCCGGCCGGCTCGAGGCCCGTGGCGTGCCCTATCGCCCCCTCAGCACCTACACGGACATGGAAATCCTGCCGATCGGGGGCTGAGTCCCGCCCCCCGTGGGTAAGGGTCCGGGCATGCCATCTCTCGTCAACACCGACGAAGTCGGACGGCTCGCAGAAGACCTCGCGGTGCTGGCCGAACCGCATCGCCTGCTCGTGCTCGGCGAGCTACGGGGTGGTCCCCGCAGCGCCGGCTCGCTGGCCCGGGCGACGGGCATGGCCCCCTCGCTCGCAAGCCACCACCTCTCCGTCCTGCTCCGAGCCGACCTCGTGTCACGCTGGCGCGAGGGGAGCTTCGTCTACTACACGCTCAACCGGAACCGGGCCGGCGAGATCCAGCAAGCCCTCGCCCGCCTGACCCGGCCGGCAGCCGGTGCCCGGACCCGCTCCGAGCAGAACGGCACCAAGGTCGGCGAAGCCGCATCCTGATCTGACCCCGTCCGGGGCCGCCGCCCGGGCGCCGACGCCCTGAGGCTCGGCGTTGAACCGACGGTCGGCGTCGAACCGGCCTCAAGCGTCGTTTCGGCGCCGACCTGAGCCAAGGGCCGTGGGCCCGCCGACCGGAGGCGCCGACCGGAGGCGCCGATCGGGCATGCCCATAAACTCGGCCCGGTGGCCGACCTGACCCCGGCAGACCGGGTGACCGCCCTTCTGGAGTGGGGCGACGTGGCCGAGGCCGACGCCGAGATCGACGAGGCGGCCGACGGGCCCGACGACTGGCACACCCCCCTCTGGCGGGCCATGCGGGCCTCGATGGAGGGCCGGTTCGAGACGGCCGCTCGGCTTGCCACCGACGCCATCGAGCGGGGCGAACGGGCCGCCGACCCCCGGGCCTCCGTCCTGGCCGCCCTGCTCATGGTGGCTTCGCTCCGGGACCAGTTGCGGCTGGGCGAGGCCGAGAGTGCCCTGCGGGCCCTGCTCGACCGCCACGCCTCGGCCCCGGCCTCGGCCCACGCCATGCTCGCCCTGCTCGTGGGCGAGATGGGCCGCGACACCCAGGCCCGCCAGGAGCTGGTCCGGCTGCTGCCGCGCGAGCCGGTGCCCGCCACCGGCCATCTCGCCGCCCTGTGGCTGCTGGCCGAGCTGGCCGGCTCGGTGGGGGCGTCCCCCGACGACGTCGACCTCCTCTACCGCCGGCTGTCGCCCCACGCCGGGGACTGTGCCGTGGAGGACGGCGGCGCCGTCTTCTACGGATCGGTGTCCTACGCCCTGGGGCGGCTGGCCACCGCCCGGGACCGCCAAGACGAGGCGATCGGCCACTACGACGTGGCCATCGAGGCCCACGAACGGGCCGGGGCCGTCCTAGTCCTGGCCCACACGCAGCGCCACCTGGCGACCCTGCTGCGGCTGCGCGGCGGCCGGGGCGACTGGGAACGGGCCGTCGGCCTGCTGGCTCAGGCCGTCAACATCTACCGCCACCTCGGCATCGACGGCCTGGCCGCCGAGCTGCAGGGAGTCCTGGCCCGTTCCGAGGACGGCCTGGCCGACGTCGACCCCGGCCCGGCGGCGGCGACCGGGGCGGGCCCGCTGTTCCGCCGGGACGGCGACGCCTGGAT
>JBOGID010000012.1:0-11423 GCA_050742295.1 Acidimicrobiales bacterium
TCCGCGTCCTGCTCATCAAGCTGGCCGATCGACTTCACAACATGCGCACGATCTCGTCGCTCCCGGAGGCGAAGCAGCAGCGGATCGCCCGGGAGACGCTCGACATCTACGCGCCGCTCGCGCACCGGCTCGGCATCGCCGACATGAAGTGGCAGCTCGAGGACCTCGCCTTCGACGTGCTGCATCCCAAGCGGTACGCCGAGATCGAGCAGATGGTCTCGTTGCGCGCACCCGAACGTGAGGAGTACCTGGAGCAGGTCCTCAAGGAGCTTCGAGTGCGTCTCGACGGGCTGCGTATCGACGCCGACGTGCGCGGCCGCCCGAAGAACTACTGGTCCATCTACGAGAAGATGGTCGTGCAGGGCAAGGAGTTCGACGAGATCCACGACCTGGTGGGCATCCGGGTCATCGTCGACTCGGTGAAAGACTGCTACGGCGCCCTGGGCTCCATCCACGCCCTGTGGAACCCCATCCAGGGTCGCTTCAAGGACTACATCGCCATGCCCAAGTTCAACCTCTACCAGTCGC
Organism: Acidimicrobiales bacterium; assembly: GCA_050742295.1. GTDB lineage: Bacteria > Actinomycetota > Acidimicrobiia > Acidimicrobiales > AC-14 > JAHFUQ01. The sequence goes on from JBOGID010000012.1 coordinate 529, forward strand.
TGCACACGACGGTGGTGGGGCCCGAGGGCAAGCCCCTCGAGGTCCAGATCCGCACCAAGGAGATGCACCTGCGGGCCGAGTTCGGCGTGGCCGCCCACTGGGGCTACAAGGAGGGCACCCAGCCGTCCGCCGACGCCGCCTGGCTGCACCGCATCGTCGACTGGCAGCGGGACACCGACGACCCCCAGGAGTTCCTCCAGACCCTGAAGGTCGACCTCGACCAGGACGAGGTCTACGTCTTCACGCCCAAGGGCAAGGTCGTGACGCTCCCCGTCGGTGCCACCCCCATCGACTTCGCCTACTCCATCCACACCGACGTCGGGCACCGCTGCATCGGGGCCAAGGTCAATGGCCGCCTGGTGCGCCTCGACTCACGGCTGGCGTCGGGCGACACCGTCGACGTGGTGACGTCCAAGGTCGAAGGGGCGGGCCCCTCCCGGGACTGGCTCCACGTCGTGGCCACGCCCCGGGCCCGGAACAAGATCCGCCAGTGGTTCAGCCGCACCCGCCGTGAGGACGCCATCGACAACGGCCGGGAGGACCTGGTCAAGGCCATGCGCCGGGAGGGCCTGCCGGTGCAGAAGGTGGCCACGTCCCAGGTGCTGCTGGACGTGGCCAAGTCGCTGAACTACGACAACCTGGAGGCCCTCCACGTCGCCATCGGCGAGGGCCACGTGGCCGCGAAGACCGTCGCCCAGCGCGTGGCCCGGGAACTCGGCGGCGACGAGAAGAAGGAGCCGCAGGAGGACGTCGACGCCGCCACCGCCCGCCGGCCCATCCAGACCTCGAAGCGGGCCTCGTCGGTGGGTGTCCACGTCGAGGGCCTGGACGACCTGCTCGTGCGCCTGTCGCGGTGCTGCAACCCCATGCCCGGCGACCACATCGTGGGGTTCGTGACGACGGGACGGGGGGTCTCGGTGCACCGGGCCGACTGCGCCAACGCCACGGCCATGGCGACCAACATGCAGGAGCGCCAGATCGACGTCGAGTGGGACCGGGCCCGGGCCGGCTCGTTCGTGGTCTCCATCGAGGTCGAGGCCCTCGACCGGTCCAAGCTGCTGCGGGACGTGTCGACCGTCCTCGCCGACCACCACGTCAACATCGTGTCGTGCTTCACCCACACGGGCACCGACCGGGTGGCGCGCCTGCGGTTCGAGTTCGAACTGGCCGACCCCTCCCACCTCGACTCGCTGCTGGCCGTCATCAAGCGCATCGAGTCCGTCTACGACGCCTACCGGGTCCTGCCCGGCCGGGCCAACCTCCGCGCCGTCAAGTAGCGGGCCCCGTCCGGTGGGGTCCTACACCCAGGGCAACGGCGTGCCCGCCTGCTGGCAGGTCCGGACGAGCTGGATGGCGAGGCCGTAGAGGCCGCCGGCGTCGCCGGCGCGGCCCGAGTTGGCCATGGCCCGCACGACCGTCGCGATCGACCCGGGCGCCCCGTCGGCGGCCGCCTCGACCCCGTCCCAGTAGGTGGTGTCTGTCTGCGGCTTGTCGGCCGGTGAGTCGAGTCCGGCCAGCCTGCGGCACGCCGGCGCGGCGTCGACCTTCTCCTCCGAACAGGCACCCATGGCGGCCAGCAGCGCCAGCCCGCCTGCCACCTTCCCGAGGACGTGTCGCGGTGCCGTGCCGGGAACGTAGCCCGGACGACCAGGCGCCGACGACTACTCCGCGATCCGGAGGGCCACGGCGGGGCGGATGCGGGCGGCCTGGGTGGCAGGAACGGCGGTGGCGGCCAGCGACGCCACCAGGGCGACGGCCACCAGCACCAGCAGGGCGAACACGGGGATGCCGAAGCCGAGATTGCTCTGGCCGAACAGGTCGGAGTTGTTCAGGAGCTGGTAGCTGACCACTAGGGCCAGCACGAGGCCCACCACGATGCCCTGCACGGCCACGAACCCGGCTTCGAGCAGGAAGGCGCGCCGCACGATCCCCCGGGACAGGCCGAGGGCCCGCAGCATGCCGATGTGCCGCCTCCGCTCCCGCACGGCCCGGACCATCACCACGCCGAGGCCGGCCACACCCACCAGCAGGCCCAGGGCCAGGTAGCCCTGCATGAGGCGCAGGAACCCCTGCTGCTGCTGGAGCTGGGCGCTGATCAGCGAGCGCACGGTGTCGGCCCTCGCCCCGAACTGCACCAGGCCGCCGGTGATGGTGTCGGCCGCGGCCCGGGGGTCCTCACCCGGCTTCAGGCCCACGTAGTGGCGGTTCGACACCGCACCGACGGCCAGGAAGGCCCGGGCCGTCCCCGCACTGGTCATCACGCCCTGGTCGAGCCAGTCCGACGACAGGATGCCGACGACGGTCAACGGCATCTGCTGGTTGGTCGACGCGTTGAAGGCGGTGATCCGCTCGCCGGCCCGCACCAGGTTCTGCGGCGGCCCGCCCCCCTCCTGGAGGAACGAGCTGGCCACGATGGCGAGGTCGGTGCCGTTGACCACCGCGTTCCACGCGTCCTGGTCGGTGCGGTACTGGCCCGAACGGGCCGACAGGGCCGGCCGCCCCTGCTCCAAGAAGCCGCGGTCGAAGCCGGAGATGGGCCAGGCGATGGGCGTGGGGTGGGCCGGTGACGAGAAGCGCGGCGTTCCCCGCACGATGGGCGCCACCTTGCCCACCTGCTCCTGGGCGAAGAGGGTGTTGATGGTCGCCGGGTTGGAAGCGTTGGAGTCCACGATCAGGTCGAAGCCGGCGCTCGACTCCCGGGTGAAACGGGGCAGCTGCTTGTCGAACAGGTGGGAGAAGACGGCCAGGAAGGTGAGGACGAACAGGATGAGGGCGTAGATGCCGAGGAGCATGGACGTCCGGAACCGGCGGGCCACCGGGTAGGCGAAGGCGAGCTTGGCCGCCAGGTTGCCACGTGACCCGGCCGCGCCGGCGATCACCCGCCCGATCACGTCGGCGTTGGTGGCGCCGATGCCGACGGCGGCCGCCACCAGGATGACCCCCTGCACCACGAAGGTCGGGATGTTGCTCCCGTCGAACGACTCCGGGAACACGGTGAACACGCCTATGCCCCACAGCAGGGCCAGCCCCGCGACCCACGTCACCGCCGCCCGGCGGCTGATGACCCGGTTGAGCAGGGGGAGGGCGGCCAGGGCGGCCAGCGGCACGCCGACCAGGGTGCCGAACCAGCTGTCACCTGCGACACCGGTGGCGAACAGGGCGACCCCCGCCACGACGGCCAGCGCGCTCCACAGCCGGACGCCGGGACGGGGGCCGGCGGCCTTGGCATCGGGCAGGTCGCGGATGGCCCGGATCACGTTCATGGACCCGATGCGGACGCTGGCCGCCCACACCGTGAACAGGGCGATCACCCCGCCGATCACGAACCCGCTGATGACGCTGGTCGGACGGGCGGTGAACGTGAGCGCCGTCTGCAGCCGCTCCTCCTCCCCGGCGTTGAACACGCCCTCGGCCGCGAACACCACCACCCAGCCGATGAGCAGACCCAGCAGCGCTCCACCGGCGGCGGCCGCAAGCGAGTACACGCCGCCCTCGGCGCCGAAGGCCCGCACCAACTGGTTGCGCCTGAGCCCGACGGCCCGCAGCATCCCCAGCTCGGTCTTCCGCTCGTCGGCCAGCATCACGAAGATGTTGACGAGCAGCAGGATGCCGGCCGTCACGCTGAACGCCCCGATCCCGCCGAACAGCTGCACGAACTGGCGGGAGTCGGCGTCGGCCCGGTCGAGCAGGTCCCGCTTGGTGGCCTCGACTTCGGTGTCGGCCAGCCCGTCGGCCCGGGCCAGCAGCCCGGGCAGCACGTCGCCCGTCCCCTCGGCCCCGTCGTAGACCCCGCCGTCGTTGGACACCATGACCAAACCGACGGGCGGCACCGTCCCCGCCGCCTGGAACGTCGGGGGCACGAGGCCGTTGATCGTCCCGGGCGCGACGAAGGCGGACGGCTTGCCGTAGCCGGCCAGTCCGAGCTTGGGGACGATGGTGCGCACCGTCATCGTCCGGCGGGCGCTGTAGGCGAACACCTCGATGGAGTCGCCCCTGCTGACCCCGAGGGTGCGGGCCGCGTCCTCGGGGATGACGATCTCGTTGCCCGCAGGGGTACCGCCGGCGTCGGCCAGGCCTGTCGACGCGGGGTCGTTCCCGAACCGGCGGGCCGCCTCGAAGTCGACCTCCAGGAGCGTCGCCTGGGGGATGGCCCGGGGGGTGGCACCGCCCCGCTGCAGCGACGCGGGGGCGCTGATGGCCGTCAGCACCCCGTCGGTACCGGCCCGGTCGCGCTCGACCGCGGCGGTGGCCGAGGGCAGGACCGACAGCCCCGTCACCCGGACGATCTCGTCGATGGGGCCCAGCTCGGTGCGGGCGGCCTGGCGCACCGACGCCCGCAGGGTGTCGCCCACCACGAACGAGCCCGTCACGATGGCCGTGCCCAGCAGCGAGCCGGCGATGACGAGGACGGCCTCGCCCTTGCGCCTTGACACGTTGCGCAGGGCCAGACGGCGTAGCTGGGGCCGCCGCAGCAGGTCATGGAGCATGAGGAGGACGATGGGTGCGGCCAGCGCCCCCAGGATGATGGTGACCATGCGGTTTGCCGGCGGGCTCGGCTACCAGCCCGGGCCGGCGCCCAGCAGCTCGGCGGTGGGGCCGTCGTCGACGATGAACCCGTCCTGCATGCGCACCAGCCGCCACGCCCCGCTGGCGATGCCGGCGTCGTGGGTGACGACCACGATCGTCTGGCCGCCCTGGTGTTCCTCCTGCAGCAGCTGGAGGACAGCCATCGCCATGTGGCTGTCGAGGTTGCCGGTGGGCTCGTCGGCCCACACGATGGCGGGCCGCCCCACCAGGGCCCGGGCGATGGCCACCCGCTGCTGCTCGCCGCCGGACAGCTCCATGGGCTTGTGGGTGTCCCGGTCACCGAGGCCGACCCGGGCCAGCATGTCCTTCGCCCGCTTGCGGGCCGCCCTGGGCTTGACCCCGTTGAGGAGGAGGGGCAGCTCGACGTTCTCGGCGGCCGACAGCACAGGGATGAGGTTGTAGTTCTGGAAGATGAAGCCCATCGAGCGGGCCCGGTGGTCGGTGCGCTTGCCGTCGGCCATGGCGTGGATGTCGGCGCCCTGGACGGTCACCTTGCCGCGGTCGATGTCGTCGAGGCCGGACAGGCAGTTGATGAGGGTCGTCTTGCCCGACCCGGACGGGCCCATGACGGCGACGAACTCGCCCGGCTCGATGACGAGGTTGACGTCGCGCAGGGCCGTGACCTGCTGGGCCGCGGTCCGATAGACCTTCGTCACGTCGCGGGCGACGAGGATGGGGTCGTACTCGCGTCCGTACTCCGTCACGGACGGTGGATCGTAGTGCCGGCCTCCGTGGCCCGAACGGCGCGCACAGCCGGATTGCGATCAGTTCGGCGCGGGCCCCATTGCGTTCGGGCCACGCAGGCCGGCCGGTAGCCTTCGACGAATGACCGATTTCCGGGCGCCGCCCGGCACCCACGACATCCTGCCGCCTGAGTCGGCGCGCTGGGAACGGCTGGTTGCCGCCTACGCGCGCCGGGCGGGCCTGGCTGGCTACGGCCTGGTCGTCAGTCCCGTGTTCGAGGACGTCGCCGTTTTCCAGCGGGTGGGCGAAGAGACCGACGTCGTGCGCAAGGAGATGTACGACTTTCTCGACAAGGGGGGCCGGCGCGTCGCCCTGCGGCCGGAAGGGACGGCGTCGGTCGTGCGGGCCTGGGTCCAGCACCGGCCGCTGGTGCCATTCAAGGCGTGGTACGCGGCGCCCAGCTTCCGCTACGAACGTCCCCAGGCGGGCCGGTACCGCCAGCACCACCAGCTGGGCGTGGAGGCGCTCGGCACCGACGACGCCGAGCTGGACGTCGAGGTGATCGCGCTCGCCCACGGCGTGTGCCGGGGCGACGTGGGCCTGGCCGGTGTGACGCTGCTGCTGAACTCGCTGGGCGACGACGTCTGTCGTCCCGTGTACCTCGACACGCTGCGCGCCTTCCTCCGAGCGCGCCAGGACCGGCTGTGCGACGAGCACCGGGAGCGGGCCCTGGTGAACCCCCTGCGGGTCCTCGACTGCAAGCGGGAGGCGTGCGTGGCCGCCACCGTTGACGCGCCCCGCCTGATGGCCAACCTGTGCGAGGCGTGCGCGGCCCACTTCGAGGCGGTCAGGTCGGGCCTCGACGCCCTCGGCGTGCCCTACCACCTCGCGCCCCGGCTGGTGCGGGGCCTCGACTACTACACCCGCACGACGTTCGAGCTGCAGGCCTCGGCGCTCGACTCGGCCCAGAACGCGGTGGGCGGCGGCGGGCGGTACGACAAGCTGGTGGAGGCCCTGGGCGGCCCGCCGACGCCCGGCATCGGCTTCGGGTTGGGCATCGAGCGGCTGCTGCTGGCGGCCGACGCCGAGGGCGTGTTCCCGGCGCCCGAGCGGAGGGTCGACGTGTGGGTCGTGGACACGACGGGGGGGCGCGAGGGGACCGTGCTGGCGGCTGAGCTTCGGGCGGCCGGCATCTCCACCGACCGGGCCTTCGACGCCCGGTCCATGAAGGCGCAGATCAAGGCGGCGGACCGGTCGGGCGCCCGCCTGGCCCTGATCGTCGGCGAACGGGAACGGGAGGCCGGCCAGGTGACGGTCCGGGACTTGGAGAAGGGCGAGCAGCACGAGGTGGCCCGGGGCGAGGTCATCGCCACGGTGCGGGAGTCGCTGACGTGAGCGAGCCGGAGGCGAGCGAGCCAATGAGCACCGTGCCCGGTGAAGCGGGGCGGCCGCCGAAGGCGGGCCCCCGATGACCCTGCGAACCGACTATGCGGGCGCGCTGCGGGCGGGCGACGCCGACCGGACCGTGAGCGTCTGCGGGTGGGTGGACAGCATCCGCGAGCACGGCGAGCACCTGGCGTTCCTCGACGTGCGCGACCACACCGGTGTCGTCCAGTGCGTCATCGAGGGCAACCGGGAGCTGCGGTCAGAGTACGTGGTGCGGGTGACGGGCACCGTGCGGCCGCGGCCCGACGGCACGGCCAACCCCAACCTGCCCAGCGGCGACGTCGAGCTGGGCGACTGCAAGGTGGAAGTGCTGAGCGAAGCCGATGCGCCGCCCTTCTCCCTGTCCGACCGGGTCGAGGCCGACGAGATGCTGCGGCTCCGCTACCGCTACCTCGACCTGCGCCGGGCGCCCATGCAGCGAAACCTGCGGCTGCGGTCCACCGTCAACGCCGCCATCCGGGCCTCCATGGACGCCCAGGGGTTCGTCGAGGTCGAGACACCGGTGCTGATCGCGTCCACACCCGAGGGGGCGCGCGACTTCGTCGTGCCCTCGCGCCTGCAGCAGGGCTCGTTCTACGCCCTGCCCCAGAGCCCGCAGCTGTTCAAGCAGCTGCTCATGGTGGGCGGGGTGGACCGCTACTACCAGCTGGCCCGGTGCCTGCGGGACGAGGACCTGCGGGCCGACCGCCAGTTCGAGTTCACCCAGCTCGACGCCGAGGCCTCGTTCGTCGACGCCGAGGACGTGCTCGCCTTCATCTCCGAGGCGGTGCTGGCGGCGGTGAGGGCGGCGCGCCCCGAAGCCGGCGAGGTGGGCGAGATCCCCCAGATGACCTGGCATGAGGCCCAGGACCGGTTCGGGACCGACAAGCCCGACCTCCGCTTCGGCATGGAGCTGACCGACCTGTCCGAGGTGTTCGCCGGCACCGGGTTCCGCGCTTTTCAGGAGGCCGAGGCGGTGAAGGGCATCCTCGTGGCGGGCCAGGGTAACCTGAACCGGGCGAGCCTCGACCGGCTGGCGGCGCGGGCCAAGGCGGCGGGCGCCGCCGGCCTGGTGTGGATGCGGGTCGGCGAGGGCGGGGCAATCGACTCGCCCGTCGCCAAGTTCCTGTCGGCCGAGGAGCAGGCGGGCGCCGTGTCGGCCATGGGCGGCGCCGCCGGCGACCTCATCCTGGTGGTGGCGGGGGAGGCCCGGGTGGCGAACACCGCCCTCGGCACGCTGCGGCTGGAGCTGGGGCGTCCGCCCGTCAACGAGGGCGGGCTGCGGTTCGTGTGGGTCACCGAGTTCCCCCTCTTCGCGGGGTTCGACGGCGAGGGGCGTCCCATCCCCGCCCACCACCCGTTCACCATGCCCCACCCCGACGACCTCGACCTGCTGGAGTCCGACCCGCTGGCCGTGCGCTCCCAGGCCTACGACCTCGTGCTGAACGGCTGGGAGCTGGGGTCGGGCAGCATCCGTATCCACCGGTCCGACGTGCAGCAGCGGATCTTCTCACTCCTGGGCATCGACCCGGAGCGGGCGCGCGCCCGGTTCGGCTTTCTCCTCGACGCCTTCCGCCACGGCGCGCCCCCCCACGGCGGCTTCGCCTTCGGCATCGACCGCCTCGTGGCGATCCTGGCCGGCGAGGAGAACATCCGGGAGGTCATCGCCTTCCCCAAGACCCAGTCGGGCGTCGACCCCCTGACCGGCGCGCCGAGCCCCATCGACGCCCGCCAACTGTCCGAGCTCGGCCTCATCGTGGTGCCGAAAGCGGAGTAGGCGACAGGACCGTGTTCCGGGATTGGTTGGCGGGCCATCCGCCGCCCGATGGGGCGTTCCGCCAGAGCGTCGCAGGCGTGGCCGAGCGCGTCTGTGCGGGCGAGCCTTTCTTCCCCGCCGTCTGGGAGCTGCTCGACGAGTTCGCGCTCCTGGCCACCGACGACCAGCGCCTTCGTGCCCTTGCTGCCCGCCCCCCGACTACGGGCGATCCTCGCCAGGGCGCCTACCTCGGGGCCCTCGCCGAACATCTGGCCTTCGCCACCGGCGTTGACCGGCCCGCATGGACGTGCGCGCCCGAGCGGTTCCTCGACGCGGCATGGTTCGTGAGCGACGTCCGGGGGTTTCGGGCTATCGCTATCGCCGAGTCCCCGGCTGCCTTCCGCCGCCGCGGCATCTTCATTGCCCGTAGCTCGCTCCAGCGCTGCTGATCGCCATGGACCGGGCGGCGATCATCACGGCGCTCACGGCGCTTGGTCGACGCCTGAACGATCGCGGCGTCGTCGGCGACATGTACGTCGTCGGCGGAGCGGCCATCGCCCTGGCCTTTGCGGAGCGCCGCTCGACGCGGGACATTGACGCCGTGTTCGAACCCAAGATGGTTATCTACGAGGAGGCCGCCCATGTCGCCGAGGACCTGGAGCTGCCTCCCGGCTGGCTGAACGACGCGGTCAAGGGGTTTCTCGTCGCTGACGACCTGGCCGCACCAATCCTGGACGTGCCGGGCCTCCGTTGCTCGGTGGCGTCGGCGCCGGTACTCCTCGCGCTGAAGGTGGCGGCCCATCGGGTCGGGGAGGACGAGGCCGACGTCCGCCTGCTCGCTGCCCACCTCGGTTTGACGACGGCGGACGAGGTTCTTGACACCGCCGGCCGCTACCTGGGGGAGCGGCTCGACGTCGCGGCCCAGTTCTTCGTCGAGGCGTTATTCGTCGGCGACGTGTAGGCCACCCGACGGCGTGGTCAGCGCTGGGTGACGGCGGCTTCGACGAGTTCAGCCAGTTTCTGGTGGCCGGCGGCGTTGGGGTGGAACGAGCCTTCGATCTTCGTCAGGGTGACGCCCGTCATCCACGGCTCGGCCGTGCACGCCTCGTGGCCGGCGAACCGGGACGCCGAGTCGACGTAGCGGGCGCCGGCGGCCTCGGCGTTGGTCCGCACCACGCGGCCGAGGGCCACGCCCTTCTCCCGCACCCACCGGGCCTCGTCGGGGGTCAGGCCCGCGCAGGACTGGTACCGGGCCTGGTCGGGGTCGGCGACCAGCTGCGGGTAGCCGACCACGATCAGCCGGGCGCCGGGGGCCCGCCGGCGGACCTCGCCGAACACCTGCGCCAGCCGCGGCTCCAGCGCGGCCAGGTCCTGGTTCACGGCCGCCTCGTGCCGCACGCAGGACTGCTCGCCGAGCACGCAGTCGCGGATCCGGGGGCCGAACCCGATGTCGTTGCCGCCGATGGAGATGGTCACGACGTCGACCTCGCCGGTGACGGCCACGATCTGCGGTCCCTCGCCCGGGAACTGGGCCCGGTCGAGCACGTCCGCCGTCGTGGCGCCGTTGCAGGCGTGCAGCGAGCCGGCGAGCCCAGCATGAGCCATCACCAGGCTCGGGTAGGCGCCCGGGCCCCGGCCGCACGGCTGCTCGGCGCCGGGCAGGCCCCCGCCCGCCGAGTACGAGTCCCCCAGGGAAACGTACGTCAGCGGCCGGGCCGGCTCGGTGACCGACGGCCCGCCCGACCCGCCCGAGACGTCCTCGGTCGCACCCGAGCACGCGGCGGTGGCCACGACGACCACGAGCGCGACGGCGACCAGCAACCTCGGGGGCATCGCAGCATTCTCGACCACGCGTCCCCCCTACGGGAACGCGCCCTCAGATGTCGACGTCCAGGCCCTCGTGGCGTTGTGTCATCCAATTACGCAACAGCTTTCTGTCCACATCAGGATCTCCCCTCGCCGGGACGGGGTAGCTCAGCTGTTGGAGGACCGTTGTGACGGTAACGTTGCGAGCGAGCCGGACCATCAGCGGGGGATACGTGCAGATCCGTGCGTGCGACATCAGACCCGCTGGAAACGCGCCGTCGCGCCGGTGCGTCGGCACGGTGCGGCCGGGCGCCGTCGACCGCGGGTTTCGTGCAACGGCGGTGCAACGGCGAACCGTAGAAAAGACCCCTGCACCGCAAGCCGCATCCCGCGGCATCAACAAACGATGGGAGAGAGACCCATGAAACTGACACGCACCATCCGATCCAACGGCCGCGCTCGCGGCTTCGTCGCTGCCGTTGCTGCCCTCGGCCTGGTAGGCGCCGCGTGCGGCGGCAGTGACTCGCCGCAAACGCAGAGCACGTCGGAGACGCCTGCCGCTGGGCCCACGGCGCTGCGGGTGTCCTACGTGCCGGCCACAACCGTGCTTCCCCTGCACATCGCAAAGGCCCAGGGC
>JBOGID010000013.1:0-53973 GCA_050742295.1 Acidimicrobiales bacterium
GGCGTCGACGGCCAGGGCCGACCTCGCCCTCGCCGGCGGCCGGCCCCGCCGGGCGCCCGAGGACCCGTCAAGGCTCACCGACGCCGAGCGGCGCGTCGCCCTCCGGGCCGCCGAGGGCTTGAGCAACGCCGATATCGCCCGCGCCCTCTACCTGTCCGTGCACACGGTGGAGTCCCACCTCAAACGGGTCTACGCCAAGCTCGGGATCGCGTCCCGCCGCCAGCTCATGACGATCGACCTCGGCGAAGGCGGTCCCTGAGAATCACCGGGACCGGGGATGCCGGTTGCACCGGCGCCGTCCACCATGCCCGGATGGTCGAACTGGACCGGGGGGCGCAACCGGCGGCGGTCGACATCCGGCTGAAGATCCGCTGCGGCGACCCCCTGACCGGCGTCGTGGCCATCGACGGCGGGCTCGACGAGACACCGTTCCGGGGCTGGATCGCGCTGATGGCCATCGTCAATGAGGCCTGCCAGAACCTGCCGCCTACCCCCGACGCGACCTGACCCCGACTCGCAATCACTGCTTTCGGGGATGCCGCAGGGGCCGCGGTCCACGATGATCCGGGCGGAACGGGGGGTGAGCGCGCCCGGAGCGTGTGTCACGGATCAGGGCGTCGCAGAACGTCCCGGCGAGGGTCGGGCGCCCGTAGGGCGCAGGGGGGAGGGGCCGTGTCACGTTCGCGCCGTCTGGTGAGGGCTCTGGCGACCGTCGTCGTCGTCGAGCTGGTCCTCGGGACGTTGCCCGCGCCTTCAGGTGGGGCCCCGCTCGGGGACGCGGCCACGACCACGCTTCGGCGCGAGCCGCTGCAGCGGCCGGGGGAGCTGGGCAACGGGGCCCTCAACGGCCTCCAGTACGCCGACCCCACCGCCGGCATCGACATGGTGCGCCCACCCGAGTCCAACAACCAGGGCAACGCCGTGATGGAGCTCCCGATCAGCATCCCGCCCGGGCGCGGCGGCGTACAGCCCGACCTCACGCTGACCTACGACTCGGGGGGCGGCAACGGCTGGCTGGGCATGGGCTGGGACCTCAACCTGGGCGAGATCACCGTCGACACCCGCTGGGGCGTGCCCCGCTACGACGACTTTCTCGAGACCGAGACCTACCTGCTCGACAGCGCCCTGCTCAGCCCCACGGCGATCACGTCCGACTTGCAGCCGCGGGTCACGAACCGGGCCGACTTCACCCGGCGGGTGGAGGACAGCTACGACCTCATCATCCGCCACGGCGACAACCCCACCAACTACTGGTGGGAAGTGCGGACCAAGATGGGCGGGATCAAGTGGTACGGCGGCAAGCCCGACAAGGGCGGCCCGACGGGCGCCGACGGGTATACCGACGGCCTCGGCGGCAGCCTCGACCCCGATGCCGTGCTCACCGACGGCAGCGGCCACATCTACCGGTGGGCCCTCGCCGCCGAGCGCGATGTGGGCGTCAACATGATGTTCTACGAGTACGAGACGGTGGCCGGTGAGCGGATCGGCCTCGACGGCGAGACCAACGACTACGGCAAGCAGATGTACCTCAAGGAGGTCCGGTACACGGCCACCGCGGAGGTGGGCGGGCGGGACCAGGACCCCAGGCACGAGGCTCCCTACCGGGCCACGTTCCTGCGGGACAGCCACGTCGGCATCCCCGCCGACCAGCGCCGCAAGGACGTGATCATCGACGCCCGGGGCGGCTTCGTCCAGGTGACGTCCGACCTCCTGCGCCGCATCGACGTGCACTACGGCGACCCCGTGTTCTGCCCCGAGGGCGTTTCCGAGTGCGACCTCGAGCGCAACTACAACCAGCTGTCCCGGCGCTACAACCTGAACTACGCCGAGGGCGCCTTCGCCAAGGCCCTGCTGAAGTCGGTGGACCAGCTCGACTCCAACGGCGCCGTCTTCGCCACCAACTCGTTCAGCTACTACGACGAGGTCCGAGCCTCGGACGGCGGCTACAACGGCTTCGCCCCGGTCGACGACTGGGAGACCGTCGACGACAACCTGTTCCAGGTGCTTCTCGGCCCGGTCGAGGTCAGCGCCCTCGGGGCGTCGGCCACGACCAGCGCCGACGTACACGCCTTCCTCGGCTTCAACCTCATCGACCCCACCAAGCTGCCGTCGGTCGGCGCGGCAGTGACCGTGGCGGGCGGCGCCACCGAGGCGCTGGCCGAGTTCTTCGACATCAACGGCGACCTGCTCCCCGACAAGGTGTTCCGGGACGGCCTGGGCGGCCCCGTCATGTACCGCCTCAACCAGTCCGGCCCCAACGGCCAGACGACGTTCGGCGAGAAGCGGGAGGTGGGCGGGCTCAGCCGGCTGTCCACCGAGTGGAACATCGGCGCCTCGATCTCGGCCGAGGCCCACCTGGGCGTGAGCGTCCAGTTCGACGTCGGCTTCGACGTGAGTGTCGGCGAGGACTACTTCACCGACGTCAACCAGGACGGGCTCGTCGACCTCGTGAGCGCGGGCAGGGTTCACTTCAACCGCCTGGAGGAGCAGCCCGACGGCTCGGTCATCCCCGTGTTCCGGTCGGACAGTACCGACACGCTGGTACCGGTCTCGTCCACGGCCCCCGACCTGTCGGGGATCAAGGCGCTCGAGGACCTCCAGAAGCAGCAGGAGAAGGACTCGCCGCTGGCCGACACGGTGCGGCGCTGGATCGCCCCGTGGGCCGGTGTGATCTCGATCGGGGGCGCCGTCACCCTCGATCCCCCGCCCGAGACCCGGTTCGACTCGCCGCCCTACGACAGCGACGGCGTGCGGGTGGCGATCCAGAAGCACACCACGGAGCTGTGGTCGGCCAGCCTGGCCACCCCAGGCCAGTCGGTGACTCCCACCGGTGTGACCCAGGTCCAGGTGGCACGGGGCGAGGCCGTGTTCTTCCGGGTGCAGTCGATCTACGACGGCAACCGGGACCAGGTGAAGTGGGAGCCGGTCATCCAGTACGCCGGCCAGACCCCCTCCCTCGACGTCAACGGGCTGGACGTGTACCGCTACGAGGCGGCCAAGGAGTTCACGCTCGCGGGCCGCACCAGCTACGCCCAGATGCCCCTCACCGGGCGCCTGCGCGTCCAGGGCGTTGTCCACAAGAGCAAGGGGACGAGCGACGACGTCGGCGTGGTCGTCACCAAGAACAACCAGTTGGTGCCGGGCGCGCCCCACGTCATCCCCGCCGCCTTCGTCGGCGACGTGCCCGTGTCGTTCGAGGTCGACGTGCTCGGGCCCCGCAACAACGGCACGCGTGAGGGCGACTATGACCGCATCGCCCTCGCCCTGGCCAGCGACTCACCGATCGACGTCAGCGCCGTGACCTGGACGAACATGGCCGGCAACCGCGGCCCGGAAATGTTCTATGTGACGGCCACCAAGGACGGCCAGCCCATCCAGACGGTCGTGAACGGCGACCACGTCCTGCGGTTCCAGCCCATCTACGCGCAGGACATCTACGCGGCGACGAACCGGGACGAGCCCCAGGAGAGCTGGAAGGTGCCCGACGACGGCGACGACAACCACGCCGAGGCCCGCCAGGTCTTCGTCGACTTCGACGTCCGTACGCCCGACCTCGCCCCGGAGGCCTTGCGGGCCGCACCGTTCGTGTTCACGGTCAAGTCCCGTGACGGCAGCCTGCTCCTCTGTAAGGAGCGCGACACAGCCGCGTTCCCGTTCTACGTCGCCGGCGGCGAGTGCACGATCGACGTCAAGGAGAACGACGAGCTCTGGTTCGACATCACCACGCGCAGCCACGGGCTGATGCGCTTCCCGGGCGTCGTCGCGGATGTCGATGTCGCCTGGGTGACCGAGGACGGCCCCCGGGCCGATTCGCCGCCGGTGGCGCTGCACTGGCCGGTCCAACCCTTCCAGGGCGATCCGTTCGTGGACGTGTTCGCCGAGCCGTTCCGGGGCTGGGGCTTTGCGGGCTACAACGGCGACGGGGCGCGCGCATCCCAGCCGCTCAACCCGTTCGACTTCTTCATCCCGGTCGAGGACGAGGACGACTTCCCCGACCCCGAGGAGAACCCCGAGGACCGGCCCGACGACTTCGAGGACGAGGACTTCGACGACCCCGTGCGCGATGGCAAGTCCTACCCCTACGTCCCCTGGTACCTCGACCTGCGCGACGCCGCCAACAAGGTGGTCGGCACCGTCCCGTCGTGGCGGGGGTTCAAGGACAACCTCGTCGGGACGGCCGGCTTCGTGCGGTCATCCCGCGTCAGCACCGACAACCCCGCGGTCGTGAGGCCGTCGGACACCAACCCGCCGCCGGCCGGCAGCGGCCGGGTGAGCGGCGTGCGCCGGGTCGGCCTCACCGCTCCCACTCTCGGGGTCGTCGCCAGCGCCTTGTTCGTCGGCGTCGCCTTCGCCATGGCGCCCAGCTTCGGCCTGCTCGACTACACCGACCTCAACGGGGACGGTTTCCCCGACATCGTGGCGCCCAACGAGGTCACGTACACCGACGCCCGGGGGGCGTACTTCGACGACGAGAGCGTCGACCTGGCCGTCCCGAGCAGCGACATGACCTTCGCCGTGGGGGTCGGGTTCAGCGGCGCAGCGGCGGACGTGAAGGGCAACGCCAAGGGCGACTCGGGAACGGCCCAGGACACCAAGTCGACGAGCGGCGCGGCCAAGGGCTCGAAGTCGTCGGGCGCTGCTGGCCAAGGGGACGACAGCACCAAGACGCGCTACGGCTACTCGATCGGCGGCGGCGTCGACATCTCGGCCAGCTTCAGCAACCCGGCCGCGCCCGGCGAGCTGGGCGAGATCATCGACTCAGACGTCGGCATCGAGAACGAACTGGCCGACGTGAACGGCGACGGGCTCCCCGACCGGATCGTGTCGGGCAACGGGACCGTCGACGTGTACCTCAACCTCGGCTACGACTTCGACAGCGAGAAGATCACCTGGGCCCGAGACGGGTTCGAGACGGGGGTGTCCCTCTCCGGTTCGATCGCCGGCGACGTCGGGTTCCAGATCTTCAACCGGGGCATCTCGGGTGGCATCTCCTACAACGAGGACATCGACTTCCCGATCTACTCCTGGGTGGACGTCAACGGCGACGGCATCCTCGACCGCCTGACCAAGGACGGCGGCGACGTGGTGGTGGCGTTCGGGACGGGCGCCGGCGTGCTGCCCAACACGAGCTACGGGTCCTTCAAGTCCGGCTCGTACGACATCGGCGGGCACGACCTCATCCCCACCGGCGAGCAGATCGCCTTCGACCACTCGCGCGGCCTCGGCGCCGGCTTCGATGTGACGATCCCCATCGGCCCGCTGTGCCTCATCGGCTGCTGGATCATCATCAACCCGGGCGCCCACTTCAGCCGGTCGATCTCGTCCAGCCAGGTGCAACTGGCCGACATCAACGGCGACGGCTACGCCGACTCCCTCAAGTCGCTTGAGGACGGCGAGGTCGAGGTCAACCTCAACAACCACGGCCGCACCAACCTGCTGTCGACGGCGAAGAACCCCCTCGGGGGCGAGGTCCGCCTCGGGTACAAGCGTGACGGGAACACCGTCGCCCAGCCGTTCTCCCAGTGGGTCCTCGACCGGGTCGAGGTGGACGACGGACGGCCGGGCGACGGCGTCGACGTCGAGCTGACCACCTTTGAGTACTCGGGCAACCGCTACAGCCCGCTCGAGCGCGAGATCCTCGGGTACGCCAAGGTCGTCGACCGCCAGCGCGCCCACCAGGGCGACGCCAACCCCTACGACGACCCCGTGCTGCGCTCGATCGAGCGCGAGTTCCTCAACGGCACCGTGTTCGAGTCCGGCCTGCTCAAGCGCGAGGCCCTGCTGACGCCGGACGAGAAGCGCCTGAAGGAGACCACCAACGACTGGCAGTTCCTCAGCCTCGACAACCCGAAGGGGAGAATCGACCTGTCCTTCGACCCCAGCGACGCGGCCGGGCTCCGGTTCCTGCCGCTGACGGTCGCGCCCCAGCAGACCAAGGTCACGCACCGCTGGTTCGACGCCGCCGGGGACGTGGGCCAGGAGACGTGGAGCACGTTCGAGTACGACGACCTCGGCAACGTGGCGCGCCTGCTCGACGTGGGCGAGCCCGAGCTGGCGAGCGACGACGTCGTGGCCATCACGACGTACTCGTCCTGCCCCGACTCCGCTTCCGCCGACCTGAAGCTCGCCTTCCCGTGCCCGGCGCCTAAGCCCGCCGGGCGCATCTCCCCCTTGTGGAGCCCGCTGCGCTGTCCCACGTGGACGGCGATCCCGGCCACATTGCAGGTCAACGACGGCACCGGCAATGTGCTCCGTGACCGCAACGGCGCGCCCGCGCTGTGCGACAACAGTTCGATGACCCACGAGGAGGAGCGACTGGCCGACGGCACGGTGGCGGTGACCGACCTCGACTACGACGAGTGGGGCAGCTACAACCACATCGTCTACCCGGCCAACGCCGACGGCGAGCGGCTCCGCGTCGACTACGTCTACGACGAGGGCACGCATGCCAACGTGTCGATCACCGTCGAGAGCCGGCCCGCCAACCGGCCCCACGACGACCCCGAGGACGTGACCGACCCGGCCAACGGAATCCCGTACCTCACGGCGACGCGCCTCTACGACGGAAGGACCGGCAGGATCGCCAGCCGGGAGGACGCCAACGGCCAGAAGACCACGTACACCTACGACCCCGTCGGGCGGCTCGAGACGGTTCGAGGGCCGTACCAGGTCACGGGCTCGACGGTCGTGTTCGACTACTTCCCGACCGCACCGGGCTACGCCTACGCCACGGCCCGCCACTTCGACGCCTTCGCACCCGCGTCCGGCGACACGATCGACACGGTGACGTTCGCCGACGGCACCGGCCGGGTGACGCAGACCAAGCAGGACGCCACCGTGTTCAGGACCCCGAACGGACCGCCCGCCGACGTGAT
Organism: Acidimicrobiales bacterium; assembly: GCA_050742295.1. Classification (GTDB taxonomy): domain Bacteria; phylum Actinomycetota; class Acidimicrobiia; order Acidimicrobiales; family AC-14; genus JAHFUQ01. The sequence continues at coordinate 6,876 of JBOGID010000013.1, forward strand.
GGTGGTGTCGGGCGCCGTCGACTACGACGCCCTGGGCCGCGTCGTCAAGGAGTGGTACCCGATCGAGGAGCCGCTCGGATCGGCGGGCACCTTCAACCAGCGCGACTCCGGCAACGGCCCGCCCGGCCCCCCGACCACCCCGACGATCACCACCTTCGACCTCCTCGACCGGGTCGTCGACGTGAGGTTGCCGAACGACCTGCACATCGGCACCGCCTACGGCTTCGCCGACGACGGCCTGGGCGCGACCCTCTTCACGGCGACGGTCACCGACCAGTTGGGCAAGCGCCAGCGCTCCCACACCGACGTGCGGGACCTGGTGCGGGCCGTCGACGACCTGCCCGACGGCAAGCCCCGTATCCGGGCCCGCTACGACTACGACGAGCTGGCCCAGCTCACCGAGGTCGTGGACAACGGCGGCAACAAGACCACCCATACCTACGACCAGTTCGGGCGGCGGGTCTCGACGGCCACGCCTAACGGCGGCCTTGTCGAGTGGCGGTGGGACCTGGCCAGCAACCTCGTCACCGAGATCGACGCCAACATGCGGGCCAACGGCGTGCAGACGAACTACAGCTACGACGCCGACCGGCTCGTGGCCATCGACTACCCGCCCGGCACGCCCGACGTCAGCTACGCGTGGGGCGTGCGCGGCGCGCCTGGGAACGGCGCGGGCCGGGTCGTCAGCGTGGTCGACGGGGCCCGCGACCAGCGGTTCACCTATGACCCGCTGGGGGCCGTCGCCACGGACACGTCCACCATGCTGGTCCACAACCTGAACGACAGCACCGGGTCCAAGCAGACCTACACGACGTCGTTCACCTACGAGGCCTTCGGGCGCCTGCGGACGGTGACCTATCCCGACGGCGAGGTGGTGAGCAACGGCTACGACCGCGGCGGGCTGCTGAAGAGCGTCGCGGGCGAGAAGGCGGGCATCAGGTATGTCTATGTCGACCGCCAGGAGTACGACCACTTCCTCGACCGGCGCCTGCAGAAGGTCGGCAACGGCGTGCAGACGGCCTACGACTACGACCCTCCCACCCGGCGCCTCGTTCGTCAGGTGACGAACACGCCGGCACGGGAGATCCAGGACTTCAACTTCGGCTACGACGACGTGGGCAACCTCACGTCCATCCTCAACACGGTTCCCGACCCGAAGTCCTCGCTCATGGGAGGCCCGAGCAGCCAGGCCTTCACCTACGACCCGTACTACCGGCTGGAGAAGGCCGAGGGCACGTACGCCCTGGCGCCCAAGGGCAAACGGGAGTACTCCCAGTCCCTGACCTACGACGTGCACGGCAACGTGGCCAGCAAACGCCAGGCCGACGTCATCGACGGCAAGCTCACCCAGAAGCCGACGACCTACGACTTCACGTCACTGGCGTACCGCAGCGACAAGCCCCATCAGCTCGACACCGTCGGCACCAAGTCGTTCTCCTACGACCCCAACGGCAACCTCACGGGCTGGCAGGACGGCAGCCAGAACCGCACCGTGACGTGGGACGCCACGGACCGCGTCCGCCGCGTCGCCGACCAGGGCAGCACGACCGACTACACCTACGATGCGGCCGGGCTGCTGGCCATCGAGCGGGGGCCGAGCGGTGAGACGGCGTTCGTCAACGACTGGTACTCGGTGCGGAACGCCTCGTTGCCGTTCAAGCACATCTGGGCCGGTGAAGACCGCGTCGCCACCAAACGCACTGGGACGCCCGACGTGGAGCAGCTGCAGTACTACCTCCACAAGGACTTCCAGGGCAGCACGAACATGGTCACCGACGAGCGAGCGCTCGTCTTCCAGCACATCGAATACTTCCCGAGCGGCGAGAGGTGGGTCGTCGAGCAGAGCACCGGGTTCCGGACGCCCTACCAGCATGCGGCGGGCTACTTCGACGAGGTACGCCAACTACTCGACCTGGGTGCCCGGTGGTACGAGCCGCGCGAGCAGTTCCTCTACAGCCCCGACCCCGTGCTCGTGGCCGATCCCATGGGGGCGGTCGACGATCCCGCGCTGCTGCCGGCCTACACCTACGCCGAGTCCAACCCGCTCACCCTCGTCGACGACGACGGCCGTGCGCCGTCGTACGCCCGGGCCCTGTTCAACACGGTGTTCGCCAGCAAAAGGCAGCAGCAGGCGAACGTGCGCACCGCTCGCAACGTGGCGGTCGCGGCCGTGACCGTGCCGGGGACGTCCCGGTTCGGCGGCCTGCCCATCGAGGCGCCGCTGGGGGACGCGAAGGAGAAGGGCTCCCGCCTGCGGCCCCTCTTCGGGTTCCTCAACGACCCGGAGGCAGGCAAGAAGATCGACGCCTTTGCCGACAAGGTCGAATCCAAGGCCCTCGTGGAGGTGGAGCTCATCAAGACGCCCAACGGCTACAAGCTCGACCAGGTGCGCGTCGCCCCGACCCTCAGTGCCCTCGGGCAGTTCAACGTCTTCAAACGCGCCGACCCGGCGGCTAGCGCGGGGCCGGCGACCAAGGCAGCACCCAAGATCAAGACGACGAAGAAGGCCAAATCGAACCCGCCGGGGCCGTGACGCCCATGCCCAATCCGATGACGCCACGGTACGGATTGCGAAAAATGCCCCGGGCGCCCCGGCCGGTTCACCCCGATGCCGGTACACTCCGAACGAGGGGATTGGGCTGGTGTGGGGACCGTTTTCGATGATTGGCGCCTGACCGCGGACGCTGCGCTTGCGGCAAGCGATGGTGCAACGCGGGCCGGTACAGCCGGCGGGCCAGCGTGCGGGGTTGTCGCATTTCAATGGCGGCGTGAGAGCGTATTCCTCGCTGCTGGGGCGGTTGGGGCGTGAGCCGCGAGTCGCGGCCGACGCTGCTCACGCTTGTATTCGTCCTGGCCCTCCTCGCGCAGACATGGCTCACGTTCCCGACGAGGGCACAGTCGAACGGCCCGTCGGCCTCCACCTCGACGACGACGACCTCGTCGACCACGACCACGACCGCGGTCGCCGTGACGTCGACCACCCCACCGGCGGCCGCCCCGTCCATGTCCACCACGTCCACGTCCACCACGTCCACGACCGCGGCGCCGGCGGCGACGTCGACGACCGTACCGGCCCCGACCACGACCGCCGCCGGTCCGACGACGACGGTAGCCACCTCGACCTCCACATCGACCTCGACGTCCACGTCCACGTCCACCAGCTCGACGACGACTCCGACGTCCACGATCGCGCCGTCGACCACGACGACTCGGGGCGTGCTCACCAGCCCGACCACCGTCGCCGGCGCGCTTGCCGTGGCACCGACCACGACCACCACGCCGGCCGTCGTGCCGCCGGCTGGCCCGCCCTCGTCCCTCCCCCGCCCCGACCCACCGCGCCGTGCCGTCCCCTTGCTGCAACCCGGGGGCGCCACCGGGGGGTTCAGCCGGGTCCTCGGGCTGCTCGAGGCCGAGGCAGCCGGGCCGGGGCCGCTCGAAGCCGAGATCGTCCGGGCCGAGGACGAGGTGACCCGGCTGCAGGCCGAACTGGGAACGGCCTCTGAGGCACTGCGGGCGGCCGAGGCCGAACAGGAACAGGCCCGCGAGGAACTGGCCAGGACCGAAGCAGCGATCCGGCGTCTGGACGAGCTCATCGCCGCCCTCCGCCCCCCGCCGCCCGCCCGCACTCCGAGCGGCCCGACCGGCCCGCCCACGCTCACCTCCCTGGCCGCCCGGCCCGTCCCTTCGGACCCGACGGCGGTGGCCCGGGGCGAGCGGTCCCGTCTGGTCCGGTGGCTCCCGTCGAGGGTCGAGCGGCTCTTCACCGCCCAGCAGCAGACGGCCACCTCCAGGGACGGCTGGTCGGTGAAGCTGGCGGAGTACACGGTCGCAGCCAACCGGCTGGAAGAGGTGCGCCAGGAGGTGTGGTCGAAGCTCGCCGACCCCACCTTCCGCTCGGCCGCGCGCGTGCTCATCGCCGGCCCCGACGGCCAGCAGGTGCCGCCCAGTCGCCTGGCTGTCTCGGACGCGCCCGCCGCCGCCCTCGACCGCTACCGGGGTGCAGCCGCCTCCTGCCCAGGCCTGTCGTGGACGGTGCTCGCCGCCATCGGGTCCATTGAGAGCGACCACGGCCGGTCCCCCCTGCCGGGCGTCCACAGCGGCGCCAACGTGGCCGGGGCCATGGGGCCGATGCAGTTCCTCGCCGGCACCTGGGCCGTGTACGGAGCGGACGGGGACGGCGACGGCCGGCGCGACGTGTACAACCCGTCCGACGCCGTGCTCGGCGCCGCCACCTACCTCTGCACCAACGGGGCGGGCGGGCTGACCCACCTCGCCGACGCCATCTGGGCGTACAACCACGCAGGCTGGTACGTCGACGACGTGCTGGCGCTCGCCCTGCGCTATGGCTCCGACGGCCTGGCCAGCGACACCGGCGCACCCCCTGGGGCGAGCCCCGACGTCGCCGCACTCGTTGAGAACCCCAACCTGGAGCTGACGCCCTGGGCCCGGGCCGACCTGCTGGCCGGCGTCGTCGATCAGCGGCTGGTGCAGGTCCTGGCCGCCGCCTCGGCGCGCCATCGCCTCACCGTCAGCGTCATCCGGACCGGCCACTCGGTGTTCGTCAAGGGCACGGATCGGGTGTCCAACCACTTCTACGGCCGCGGCATCGACATCTCCGCCGTCGACGGCCAGCCCGTCTCACACACCAACAACGCCGCCCTGGAGGTGGCCCTCGCCGTGCTCACCACCGCCCTCGACTTCCGCCCCGACGAGTTCGGCTCCCCGTGGCCCGACCTCGGCGCCTTCCCCGGCACCTTCGCCGACGCCGACCACACCGACCACCTCCACCTCGGCTGGCGTAGCTAAGCCGAGGCGGCTCTCACCGGGCCGGGGTCGCACCGTCCATCGCGGCGAACAGGTCCTTCATGCCGCCGAGGGCGCCGACGATGGCGCTCAGCTCGGCGGGGATGATGAGCTTGGTGGCCTGGCCGTTGGCCACCGTCTGCAAGGCCTCCAGGTACTTGATGGCGATGACGTCGGGCGATGCCTTGCCGTCGTGGATCGCCTTGTAGACGGTGCGGATGGCGGCCGCCTCGCCCTCGGAAACGGCCTCTTGGCGGAACCGCTCGGCCTCGGCCGCCGTGCGCGTGGCGGACGCCACGCCTTCGGCTTCGAGCATGGCCGCCTGGCGCATGCCCTCGGCCTGGAGGATGGCCGACTGCTTCTCGCCCTCGGCCCGGGTGATGGCCGCCTCCCGTTCGCCGGCGGCGGCGGTGACGACCGCCCGCCGTGTGCGTTCCGCCTTCATCTGCTCGTGCATGGCGCTCATGACATCGGCCGGCGGGTCGATGCGCTGGATCTCCACCCGCACGACTCGCGTCCCCCACTTGTCGGTGGCGTCGTCGAGGATCTCCCGCAGCCGTGTGTTGATCGTGTCGCGGGAGGTCAGCGCCTCGTCGAGCTGCATGTCGCCGATGACGTTGCGCAGGTTGGTCTGGGCCAGTTTGGTCACGGCCAGGTAGAAGTCCACGACGTTGTAGACCAGCCGCCGGGGGTCCGTCGCCTCGTAGTACACGACGGCGTCGACCGACACGACCACGTTGTCCGACGTGATGACCTCCTGGGGCGGCACGTCGACAACGCGCTCGCGCATGTCAACCCGCACCATGCGGTCGATGAACGGGAAGATCAGCCGCAGGCCCGGCTCCTCGGTCGCGTGGTACTTGCCGAGTCGCTCCACCAGACCCCGCTCGTAGGGGCGGATGATCTTGACCGCGCTCACGACCACCACGAACATCACGACCGCCACGGCCGCCAGCACGACGATGACTGACATTTGCTAGGGCTCCTTCTCGTCCGGTTCTTCGAGGGGGAGGACGACGAGCCGGGTCCCGTCCACGCGGCTCACCAAGACGGTGGAACCGGCCCGGATGGGCACCCCGACCAGGCTCTCGGCCCGCCACTCCTCACGGTCGAGGCGCACGAGGCCCGTCTCGCCGGTCCGGCCCGGGATGTCCTTGAGGACGTAGGCCTGGCGGCCGACCCAGCGGTTGGCGCCGATCTCCGAGCGGGGGTTGCGGGAGTCGAGCCGCTTGCGCAGCGGCCACAGCACCGACGAGGCGACGGCGGAGATGAGCACGAACACCAGCCAGGCGATCCCGACCGAGGCGCCCACGAAGCCGACGACGGCGGCCGCTGCGGCCCCCGCCGCGAACGGCAGGAGGAAGAACGTTCCCGCCATGGCGATCTCGCCGACCGTGAACAGCACGGCCAAGACCAGGAAGACCCACCGCCATGTCTCGGCGGAGCTGAAGTCCATGCCCGAGAACCTCCTCCTACTCCGTCCAACGTACCGCCGCTTGACTTCAGTTCCGGGATGAACGTCCCCTGGTCATGGTGAAGATTTCTTGGGCGTTGGCGGCGTCGAAGGCGAGGTCGATACCGGACCCGTCGGGCAGCGGCTTGCGGGTGATGAACTCGAAGAACGAGCCGGGGACGGTGCGGGTCTCGGTGGAGCCGTTGTCGCCGGTGCGGAACGTCCGCTCGACGGGCGCGGCCCGGTGGGCGGTCTGGATGATGCGCCCCGAACCCGACACCTCGACCTTGTCCTTGATCGGCCGTCCTGCGTTGCGCTCGGTCTCGGCCAACGCCACGACGTCGTCGACCCGGTCGGTGGCGTGGTTGAACGACGTGCCCTCGGTCGAGATCCACGCCATCTCGTCGGACTCGGCCAGCAGGGCCTCGTAATCAGGCACAGACGGCAGGTCGTGCTGGCGTTGGAAGCACGCCACCAGGACGGGGAGGAGGGCCTCGGCCTCGTCGTAGGGGAGGGACCGATCGGCGGCCAGTTGGGTCAGGCTGCGAGCCGCGTCGGGCGTGATCGGGTCCTTCGAGGTGGAGAGGACCCCGGCCGCCACCGCCTGGAACGGCTCCGAGAACCGGTCGGCGTGCAGTTCGCTCACGAAGTACTGCACCACGTCGGCGGGCAGGTCGAGGTGGCACCAGGAGCGGCCCGTCATCTTGAGCTTGGACAGGTCGTAGGTGTAGCGGTGCTCGTACCCGAGGGCGCCGAGGGCCCGGGTCAGGCTCTCCTGGCCGGGCGGGAGCTCGCCGCAGTCGACGCCGGTCACGGTGCGGACGGCGCCGTGGTCGAGGTGGATTTTGTACCCCGCGGCGGCCCGGTCGCGGGAGTAGGCGGCGCCCGAGGGGACCCGTCCGAGGAGGTCGTCGAGCAGGAGCATGCCCAGGGCCTGGGCGACGACGGCCCTCGTGGTGACGGGCTCAGCCAGCGCCGGGTGGAGCTCGAGGTTGTCGACCAGCCATGCGGCCCGGTCGTCGCCGAGATGCGCCGCTACGAGGGACGTGAGCCGGCTCATGCGGCCACCCTTTCCGTCGAGGACTCGAACAGCCGGCCCGTCGAGGTCGCGGCGAAGTCTGCGGCCCGCACATCCTCCTGGCGGACAAAGCCGTGCTGGGGCAGCCTGCCGGTGGCGACCAGTTCGACGACGGCGCAGGCGGAGGCGGCCGTCGTCCACGAGATGGCCCGCCACCGCTGGCCGGCGAGGCGGCGGGGCTCGTAGGCCCGCACGAGCTGGTCGCGCGCCGTGTGGCCGCCCCGCTCGCCCTCGACGGCGGCATACAGGTACACCACGTCGTCATCGACGGGCGGCTTGGCGTCGACCAGGATGCGGCCCGCCAGCGCCCGCTGGTGGCGCAGGTGCAGCTCGTCGAAGAAGAACCGCATGAGCTGGCAGTGGCCCGGGTAGCGCAGGGTCTTGTAGTCGAGGCGGTCGACGCGCCCCTCGAACGTGGCGCACATCGTGCCCAGGCCTCCCGACGTGGTGAACGCCTCCAGCTGGGTGCCTCCGATCCAGACGACCTCCAGCTCGCTCATGGAGGGGACGGTCCGGCGGCTGCCGTTGCGGATCACCTCGCAGTCGTTGAGGTACTCGTTGACGACGCCTTCGGGCGACCAGTTGAATGCGTAGCCCAGCAGTCCGCTCGGGTTGCGGGGAAGGGCGCCGACCTTCAGCTCCATCGAGTCGAGCCTGTCGAAGCCCGCCGCGAGCCAGGCGCCGGTCATGCAGATGAGGCCGGGCGCGAGGCCGCAGTGGGGGACGAACGCCGTGGGCGCGTCGTGGGCGAGCTCCTGAACGACGCCCGTGTTGAGCACGTCCTCGCTCAGGTCGAAGTAGTGGACGTTGGTGTCGTACGCCGCCCGGGCCACGTCGGAGGTGAGCTGGTACGGGAGGCAGGACACGACGGCGTCGACCTGCCGGAGGGCGGCCCGGAGAGCGTCCGGATCGGCCACGTCGACCGGGCGGACGGGGAACGGCAGATCGCCGCCGGTGCGGGCGAGGTCGGCCCCGACCACCTCGAAGCCGGACTCGTGGAGCAGGCGGGCGACGAGCTCACCCACCTTTCCCAGGCCAGCCACGAGGACCTTCGAGAACGCTCGCACTCTCAACGATGGTAAGTGAGGCAATCTTGCTAAATGGGCGATCTGCCTCATCACCGGGAACTCGTCCAGGCGGCCCGATCGGTGCTCGCCAAGGTGGGTGCGGACTGGCCGTCGGGAGACGGGGTTGCGGCCCGGACGCCGATCACCGGCGGTCTGTTGGGCGGGCTCCCAGCGGCCTCCCCCGCGGACGTCGACGCCGCGGTGGCGCGGGCCGTCGCTGCGTTCGGGGACTGGCGGATGGTGCCGGCCCCTCGTCGGGCCGAGGTCGTGCGGCGGCTGGCCGTACTGCTCCGGGAACACAAGGACGACCTCGCCGAGCTGGTCACGCTGGAGGCCGGCAAGATCCGGTCCGAAGGCCTGGGTGAGGTCCAGGAGATGATCGATATCTGCGACTTCGCGGTCGGGCTGTCCCGCCAGCTCTACGGCCGCACGATGGCGTCCGAACGGCCGGGACACCGCATGGGCGAGGCGTGGCTCCCCCTCGGCGTGTGCGGCGTGATCACCTCGTTCAACTTCCCCGTGGCGGTGTGGGCCTGGAACGCCGCCGTCGCCCTCGTGTGCGGCGACCCCGTGTTGTGGAAGCCGTCGGAGAAGACGTCGCTGTGCGCGCTGGCGTGCCAGGCGTTGGTGGAGCGGGCGGGTGCGCCGCCGGGCGTGTCCGAGGTCGTGCTCGGCGGCCCCGAGGCGGGCGAGCGGCTGGTCGACCACCACGACGTGGCGTTGGTCTCGGCCACCGGGTCCACTCGGATGGGCCGGGTCGTCGGCCCCCGCGTCGCCGCCCGCTTCGGCCGCTGCTTGCTGGAGCTGGGCGGCAACAACGCCGCCCTGGTTGCCCCCTCCGCCGACCTGGACCTCACCGTGCGGGCGGTGGCCTTCGCCGCCGCCGGGACGGCGGGCCAGCGGTGCACGACCCTGCGCCGGGTGATCGCCCACCGGTCGGTCCACGACGAACTGGTCGACCGGTTGTCGGCTGCGTACAAGTCGCTGCCCGTTGGCAGCCCGCTCGACGCCGGCACGCTGGTCGGCCCGCTGATCGACGGCCGGGCGTACGAGGGGTTCGCGGCGGCTATCGGCGAGGTCGAGGTCGTCGTGGGCGGCGAGCGGGAACTGGCCGATGAGGCTCCCGACGCCTTCTACGTGCGCCCCGCCATCGCCGTGATGGCCGAGCAGACGCCTCTCGTGCTGCGGGAGACGTTCGCCCCGTTGCTCTACGTGATGGCCTACGACGAGTGGGACGAGGCCATGGCGCTCCACAACGCCGCCATCCACGGACTGTCCTCGTCCCTGTTCACCCAGGACCTGCGCGAGGCGGAGCGGTTCGTGTCCGCCGCCGGGTCGGACTGCGGCATCGCCAACGTCAACATCGGGCCGTCCGGCGCCGAGATCGGCGGTGCGTTCGGTGGCGAGAAGGAGACGGGCGGAGGCCGTGAGGCGGGATCCGACGCGTGGAAGGCCTACATGCGCCGCCTGACGACAACCGTCAACGCATCGTCGGACCTTCCGCTGGCCCAGGGGGTGGAGTTCCTTTAAGAAGGCTGCGGAAGCAGGACGTTGGGATTGAGGATGCCGTCGGGGTCGAGGGCCCTCTTGATGGCCCGGTAGGCGGCGATCTCGGCCGGCGTACGGGTCAAGGAAAGCCAGGCCTTCTTGGCCGTCCCGATGCCGTGCTCGGCGCTGATGCTGCCGCCGAGCTCGACGACGAGCCGCAGCACGGCGTCGTCGGCCCGGTCGTCATCCACCTCCACCCCGGTCACGTTGACGTGGACGTTGCCCTCGGCCGCGTGGCCCCACAGCCAGGTGCGGCCGGCCGGCGCCACGCCGGCGACGACCGACGGGACAGCCTCGATGAACTCGGTCAGCCGTTCGCCGGGCAGGGCTACGTCGAGCTTGTGAGGGACGCCCAGCGTGTTGACCGACTCGGTGTGCTTCTCGCGGTACTGCCAGAGGGCGTGGCGCTCGGCGGGGCCGGCCGTGACCAGCGCCGCCTCGACGCCGGCGAGCGAAGCGAGGGCGGCGTTGACCTCGGCCGCCGGGCTGACGGAGTCGGCCGCTTCGACGAGCAGGTAGGCCTGGTGGCGAGCGGGAAGGGGCGGCGCCAGACCCATGGCCTGGCACACGAGGTCGAGGCCGCCGGCAAGGACCAGCTCGATGGCCTCGGCGGTGCGGAGGTACCGGCGCAGGGCGTACGCAGCCGTGACCGCCGCCCCCACGCTGCCGAAGGCGAGCAGGGCGGTGACCCGTTCGTCGGCCCGGGGTACCAGCCGGAGGCGGGCCGCGGTGACGATGCCCAGCGTCCCCTCGCTGCCGCACAGCAGGGAGGGCAGGTGGTAGCCGGCGTTGTCCCTGGTCAGGCCGCCGAGCTGCGACACGGTCGAGCCGTCACCCAGCACCGCCTCCACGCCGATGACCTGGGCCCGGGTGTTGCCGTGGCGGAACACGTGGAGGCCGCCGGCGTTGGTGGCGATGGTCCCGCCCACGGTGGCCCGGTCCCGGCTGGCGAAGTCGACGCCGTAGGCCCAGCCCGCGGCGCCTGCGGCCTCGTGCACCGCCGACAGGGTGGCGCCCGCACCCGCCACCACCTGCCCGCCGGTGGCGTCCACGGCAACCGCGTTCAGCCGCACCAGGCTGACGACGACCTCGCCCCCGAGGGGGACGCCGCCGCCCACCAGGCCGGTGTTCCCGCCCTGGGGGACGATGGCCGCCCCGTGGCTGCGGCACGCGTGCACCGCCGCCGCCACCTCGTCGACGGAACCGGGCTGCACGACGGCCGGTGTGTGGCCGACGAACCGTCCCGTCCAGTCGGTCGTGAAGGCGGGCGAGTTCAGCACGTGATCGGTGCCCACCACCGCGGTGAGCTCCTCGACAAGCCGGCTCACGTCGACGTTGACGCCAGCTGCTCCATCACGGCCAGGATTTCCTCGCCGTAGAGCTCGAGCTTGGTGGGACCGATGCCGGGCAGGAGCCGCAGGGCCTGCAGCGTGCGGGGACGGGCGGCGGCGATGCCACGCAGGTGCTTGTCGGGCAGGACGACGTAGGCGGGCACCTTGTCGCGGCGCGACCGTTCCAGCCGCCACGCCCGCAGGCTCTCGGTGGCCTCGTCGTCCTCGGGCAGGGGCTCGGACGGCGAAGCGGCGGCCGCCGTCCTGGTCCTCGGCACCACGGCGGCCAACGGTTCGGGCGCCGCGAGCCGGTGGCCGCGCGCCGCAGTGCCGTCCAACTCGGCCAGGAACGGCGACGGGCGGGACGCATCAGCCAGCACCGCCACCCGCTTGCGTCCGCGGGTGATGCCGACGTGGAGCACGCGCCGTTCCTCCTCCACGTCGATGGCCAGGCGGTGGGGCACCAGCCCGGCCGTCACCCCGAACACTGCCACCCGGTCCCACTCCCGGCCCTTGACCCGGTGGATGGTCGAGAGGGTGACCCCGCCGTCTGTGGCCTCGCGGTGGAACACCGAGCGCAGCCACTGTTCGAAGGAGGCGGCCTCGGGGTGGAGAGCGGCCACCTGTTCGAGGGCTTCGAGGTCGTCGAGGTGGCTCGAACCGCCGGCGCCCGCGTGCGACGAGTCAAGCATACCCATGGCACCGCCCAACCCGACCCGGTCCTTGATGACGGCTAGGGCCTCGCGGGTCGTGCCGCTCTGGACGGCGGCCGTCACCACCCGCAGGTCGTCGACGAGGGTCACGACCTTGGCCGCCACCTTCGGGTCCTCGATCTTCCCGGAGATGCCCATGAGGCGGTCGAGCGACAGGCGGCCGCGCAGCCATTTCGGGAACCACTGGGGGAAGCCGCGCGAGGGACGGCGGTAGACCTCGACGACATCGGTCCCGTCGATGGAGTCGGGGTCGGCGCCGATGCGGAGGTAGGCGAGGGCGGCCCGCACGCCGGTGCGCTCCAACACGTCGGGACGAAGCACGGAGTCGACGGGCACGCCCGCCTCGACGAGCGCGACGTGGGGCGCCAGCAGCAGCGAGTTGACCCGGGTGAGGACGGCGACCCCCGCCGGCTCCGCCCCGGGCTCGTCGAGCCAGTCCTTGACCACGCCCGCCAGGGCGGTGGCCCCGTCCTCGGGCCGGTGCTCGTGGATGGCGAGGGCCTCGGCCCCCGGTTCGGCCGCCGGCCCCGACCGGATCTCCTTGTCCACCCGCCGGTCGTTGTAGGCCAGGAGGTGGCGCGCAGCGTCGACCACGGCGACCGGGCAGCGGTAGTTCACCTGGAGCGGGTGGTCGGCGGCGGCCGGGAACAGGCGCTCGAAGTCCACGAGGAACGCGGGGTCGGCTCCGGCGTGGCCGTAGATGACCTGGTCGTCGTCGCCGACGCCGAACACGTCGAGGGCGGGCGCGGCCAGCAGCCGGAGCAGCACGACGTGAGCGGGCGTCAGGTCTTGGAACTCGTCGACCAGCAGGTGGCGGAAGCCGGCCTGGGCCCGCCGTCGGAACGGGCCGTCGCCGAGCAGCGTCTCGACGGCGGCGTAGACCTGCTCGTCGAAGTCGACGGCTCCCAGTTCGGCCAGCCGCTTGCGGTACGGGCCGAAGGCGGCGGCCAGGCCGGGCACGTCGTCCCGCTCCTCCTCGACCTCGACCGGGTCGCGCAGGCCGAGCCGGATGAGCGACAGCCCTTCCAGGTAGGGGCCCAGCGGGTCGGTGTTGACCCGGCGCTGCTGGCGGGGCACGAGGCCCTCGACGACCTGGCGCAGCTCGCGCTCGTCGAGGACCGCCGGCGCCCGGCCCCGGGCCTCAGTCAACAGCGACAGGCCGAGGGAGTTGAGGGTGCGCACCCGGGGCCGGAAGTCGGCGCACCGCTCCTCCAGTTCGAGCTGCGCCTTCTTGTTGTAGGCGACGGCCATGGTCGTCTCCCGCTCGTAGCCGCGGCCGACGATGAGGTGGCGGAGCCGCTCCGTGAGGACGCGGGTCTTCCCCGACCCGGCGGGGGCAATGATGCGGGCCGCCCCCGATCCATGGGCCACGGCGGCCAGTTGGTCGGGGGCCAGGACGGCGGTCGGCACCACCGCGGGCGGCACCACCGACAGCCGCTCGCACTCCACCGACTCGGCGTGGACGACGGCCGCGCCCTCGACCTCGGCCTTGTCGAACGGCCGGCGCGGCCCGCCGTCAACAAAGGCCGGCTGCCCGTCGGGGAGGACAATGTCCGCCAGGCCGGCCGGAGTCACAATCGCCCCGATCCGGGCCGCCTTCCGGCCCCACCACCAGACCGCCTCGCCGCTGCGGGCGTCGTAGTTGTTGGCCCAGACCAGGAAGTGGAGCCGGTCGAGCGACGGCTCGAAGGCGGCGCCGACCGTCCACGGCTCGCCCGGCCACGACTGGGGCTCCCGGAAGGCGGCGGGGTCGACCGCCAGCGCCACCACAACGGGCTGGCGGCGGGCCCACGCGTCGTGCAGCCGGCCCACCGCCTGGCGGGGGACGTTGACGGTGGCCTCGTCGACCGTGACCACGGGCGACGCCGCCCACGCCGAAGGCACCGGCGTGCCCGCCACCACGATGACGCCCCGCCCCAGGGCGGCCGGACCGGGCAGCGGCATGGTCCGACCCTACGCGGCGGGTGTGATGGCGTGCGGGACGGACGGCGAGTTTCCCGGCCCATCCGGGCCCGTGTCGGCCTACCATCGGGGCCATGTCCGGCGGGTACCCGAGGCACCATGTTTGAGCGGTTCACGGACCGGGCCCGGCGCGTCGTCGTCCTCGCCCAGGAGGAGTCGCGCCTCCTCAACCACAACTACATCGGCACCGAGCACGTTTTGCTCGGGCTGATCCGCGAGGGTGAGGGCGTCGCGGCCAAGGCGCTGGAGTCCCTGGGCATCTCGCTGGACAACGTGCGCAACCAGGTCGACTCGATCATCGGCCACGGCGGGTCCGCACCGAGCGGCCACATCCCGTTCACGCCCCGAGCCAAGAAAGTGCTGGAGCTGTCGCTGCGCGAAGCGCTGCAGCTCGGGCACAACTACATCGGCACGGAGCACATCCTGCTGGGCCTGATCCGGGAAGGGGAGGGCGTGGCGGCCCAAGTGCTGCTGAAGATGGGCGCCAACCTGGACCGGGTTCGGCACGAAGTCATCAACCTCATGTCCGGCTACAAGGCCGTTCCGTCATCGGTTTCGCCCCCTCCTGAGACGCCGTACACGCCGGCGACCCTGCGGGCGGCCGACGCCGCCCGACGTCTGGCTGGCGGCAGTCCGGTGGGAACGCACCACACCCTGCGGGCGCTCCTGGCCGATGACGACAGCCTCGCAGCCCGGGCCCTGGCCGCCCTCGGCATCTCGCCCGAGGAGCTCGATCTGTTGATCGCCGGGCTCGATACGGCCGGGACGTCGGACGAGCTGCCCGACGAGGCGGGCGCCCGCACGACGACGGTCGAGATCCTCGACGACGGGCGGGTGGCCGTGGTCATCGAGGACGACGAGGTCCGGGACTCCCTGGCCGCGGCCTTCGGGCGCGAGCCCTTCGTGCTGGGCGCCGGTGACCCGGCGGCAGCGTCGTTCCCGGCCTTATGGAAGGACGTGACACGCCACTTGCTCGACGTCGTGCGGCGTCTCCAGGCCGCGGCCGCGGCCCGATGGCGGCCGCCCGAGTGGGAGGGCGGCTGGTCGGTAGCCGCCTATGTGGCCTACAGGCACCCCGCGGGTATCCAGAGCGCCTTCGAGGCGGCCGAGGGAGTTGATCGCGATGCCGTCCGGTCGGCGATGGCGGCCTGGCTCTCCGCTCGTCAGCCCATCGAGGACGGCTATCGCGCCTACCTCACCGTCCTCGTCGACACCGGCGAGGACGGGAACCTCGTCTTCCGCCTGCACACCGGCACGCACCCCGAATGGCCGCCGACGGCCGCACACTTCCTGGTGGCCCACGCCATCCTCGACCTCACGCCACCACCGGCCGCCGCCGGCGGCTAGCGCGAAAGGCCCGATGACCTCCTGGCGTAGTCAGGCGTCCGCGGAGGCACAGGAGGATCTCGACGGGTTCCCGGGCACCGGGCCGGGATCTCGCTCGCCGTCCAGCTCCCGTACAAGAAGAAGCGCTTCGGGCGAGGTGTGGACACGGCGAGTTGCTCGCCGGTGAGGGTGAGCTGCAGATCTGACCGACGACCTGAACGTCGGGACGTCTCCTAGATGGGCGCTGACCTATTAGCCATGAACAGCAACTGAGCTTGCGAAGGTGCTGGTCAGGGCTTCGGGCCGCCAGGCACGACCGAGTAGATCAGCGTCCATCTAGATATCATCTGGGCTATGTCAAAGACATCGGTTGACGTAGACCAAGATATCGCACGACAGGCGGCGGCGATACTTGGGACGCGCACGCTCCGGGAGACGATCGACGCGGCACTGCGTGAAGTCGTGCACGCCAAGCACCGGCTCGAACTCATTGCCCTCTTGAGCGAGCCCGGCCGGTTCGACTTCGAGAGGGTGGAGGAGGCGTGGGGAGGAGCCCAGTAAGTGGCTCGGACGCGCTATCTCGCCGACACGAGCGTGTTCGCCCGCCTTCCGAAGTCGCGGGTGGCGGCGGCATTCGCTCCGCTCGCCGCCGCGGGGCTGGTCGGCGTCAGCAGCCCGGTGATGTTCGAGCTCGGCTACTCGGCCCGGAGCCCGCAGGATTACCAGGCGCTGGCCGACCGGCTGTCGTCGTTCCCGCTCGTCGCAACCACCGATGGCGACCATCGGCGCGCCCTCGCCATTCAGGCCGCCCTCGCAACGGAGAGCCACCATCGCGCCGTGTCGCTGGTCGACGGGCTGGTCGCAGCCGTGGCGGAGTCCCGCGACCTGATCGTCCTCCACTACGACGCCGACTTCGAACTCGTCGCACACGTCACCGGCCAGGCTCAGGAGTGGATCGTGGCCCGAGGACTGGCCGACTAGAGCGATGAGGGCTCCAAGCCGCCCGTCCACGTGAAACCGCAGGTCAAATGGGGGAGACTGTGGGCGAAGGTCGATGAGCCCGCCGGGCACGTCCCCTCTGCGACACCCGGCCCGACGTGCCTGCTGAACTACGCAAGATCCCGGGCGTAGGCGTCAAGCGACGCCACCGCTGGCCGTCGCGTCACCCGGCGGCGTTCGGACCGTCGTTCGGAGCGCCCCCCCGGCGGAGCCTCGGTCCGCCGCGACGGCGCCATGTCCTCGTCAGCGCCCGCCGGCTCCCCTGGGCCAGCATCGTCATCACGGGGGGGTGTGTCGCAGTCGGGCTGTACACCGGCCATCTCATTTGGTCGGCCACCCGAGTGCACGTCACGGCCACTGGCCTTGACCGTGGGACGACCCTCACGTCCCAGGCGATGGCTGACCGCGTCGTGCACCTCTCGGTCCGTCCCGTGGACCGCATCGACCGCACCACGATCCGGCTCGACGGGGCACCCATCGACGGCGAGAGCATTGACGTCGGTCCGGCGGGCGTGACATGGCGTCCGGGGCGTCTCGCCGAGGGCGAGCATGTCCTCTCCCTGACCGTCCCGCGCCCGGCCCTGTCGGCCGCGACGTTCCGCTGGCGATTCCGCGTCGACGACACGCCCCCGGAGGTGAACGTCCCGCCGTTGCTCAGTCCGTCGGACATCTGCCAGCCGGTCACGATCCGCGGCTCGGTCGAACGGGAGGCGGCGCTCACCATCGACGGCGTGCCTGTCCGCCACGACGGCGCGTTTACGGCGCGTTACGACCGGCCGCCCGTCGGGCCGGTGCGCCTGGTCGCCACCGATAAAGCCGGAAACCGGACCGAGGTCGAGGTCATCGCTCCCGTGCGCTACCCCGGCGGCCAGGGCGTCCACGCCACGGCCGCGGCCTGGGGCTACGACCCGTTGCGGACGGCGATCCTCGCCCTCGTCGACGCCCGCCTTGTCTCGGTTGTGGAGCTGGACCTGAAGGACGAGGGCGGCATCGTGGGCTACGACTCGAACCTGGCGATGGCGCGCACGGTCGGCGCCCTGCAGCCCGAGTACAAACTCAAGGACGTAGTCGCCGACCTGAAGCGGCGCGGGGTACGGGTCATCGGGCGCATCGTCGCCTTCCAGGACCCCAAACTGGCCCGATGGGCGTGGGACAACGGCCGCCGCGACTGGGTCGTCCAGACCGTGGCGGGCGGGATGTGGCCCGGCGGCTTCGCCAACCACACCCACCCTGAGGTCCATCGCTACAACCTCGATATCGCCCTTGAGGCGGCCGCGGCCGGGGTCGACGACATCCTGTGGGACTACGTCCGGCGCCCCGAGGGCGATCCCGCCACGATGGTCGTCCCCGGGCTCGAGGGCACCTCGGCCGACGGCGTCGTCAAGTTCCTGACGACGTCGGGCGCGGCGCTGCGCGAGCGGTGCGTCTTCCAGGGCGCCTCGGTCTTTGGCATCGCCGCCGATCGCCCCGACGCCATCGGCCAGAACGTGCCCCGCATGGCCCGCGTCGTCGACTATCTGGCGCCGATGGTCTACCCGTCGCACTGGGTGGCGGGCGAGTACGGGGTCGCCAACCCCAACGCCCAGCCGTTCGACATCGTCAAGGCATCGCTCACCGACTTCCAGGCCAAGGCCGCCGGCACCGGCCGGCCGCTTATGCCCTGGCTCCAGGACTTCAGCCTGGGCCGCACGTACGGGGCCAGGGAGGTGCGGGCCCAGATCGACGCCGCCGGCCAGCTTGGTATCTCGGACTGGTTGCTCTGGAACGCCGGAGCCCGCTACACGACGGGCGCGCTCGACACCGCCCTGGTGGGCCTGCGGCCGTAGCATGCGGTCGATCCGTCGCGACGGAGTGACAGGAGAAGGAGTAGTTCGCGGTGGCGGCCGCGGGGCCGCTACAGCGGGAAGTGGTCGGCGTACACGATGCGCTCCTCGAAGCCTGGCCGTTCCCGGCCGAGGGGGTCGGCGGGGAGGCGCTCCCACTCCTCCACGGTGACGCGCCACTCGGACTCGGTTCCGGGGGTTTGGGGCGGCACCGGCGACGGCAGCTCTACCTGGCCCGACCAGGTGATGATTGGGCCGGCGGCGCCGAGGATGGGCAGGTCTTGCTGCGACACGGTCACCCAACCGAGGTCGGTGCCCACGGACGGGTCCCGCTGTTCGAGGCGGGCGCGCACGACCCGGCTCAGGGCAACCAGGCTCGCGAACGGCGGCGAGACCAGGACGGGACCGATCGGCACCTGCGGCACCCCCACGGGTCCGGTCACGATCACGCGCGCATGCCCGTCATCGGGTCGCGTCAACGTCGCCGTGCGTTCGGGCGCCAGCTGGGCGTAGTCGCAGATATGGACGGGGCCGAGGTGCAGCCCGTCGAGGGAGCTCGGCTGGTAGCGCGCCACCGCCAGGCGGACGAACGGCCAGAACGCGGTAGCGGGATCGAAGGCGATGTCGACGAACCAGAGGTTGCGGGCGGCGGAGAACTCGGGCTGGTAGCCGAGGACCCACGCCTCGGGACGTCCGGCCACGTCGACCAGGGGCAGCGACACGGGCCGGCCGACGGGCCGGGCCGCCAATGGCCGGTCGTCGAGGCCGAAAAGGTGCATCAGGTCCACGAGGGGGAGCGCGGCCCGGGACGTGGGCCCCTGCTGGAGCCAGACCGGGTCGCCGCCCCACTGGCTCACCGAACCAGGCACGGCCACGTCAGAGCCGGCCGACAGGACCACGCCGAGCAACTCGCCGTTGCCGGTCGTGTACCAGGGCCGGTCCAGATAGACGCGCAGCCCGGCCCGGCGGGTCCGCCGGAGGCCGAAGGGCTGCGACGGCTCGGTGCGTTCGTCCCACCGGAATAGCGGCAGCACGTCCCGCACCACGACTTTGGTCGGCCGGGCGCTGCTCGGCACATCGATCCGCCGCACCGGCCCCACCACTGACAGATCGTCTGCCGACGGTGTCACCTGTGGCGAGAAGTACTCCTTGTAGCGGGTGGTGGCCCGGACCCGGTAGTCGACGTCGCGGTGGCGGGTGTCGCCCATTTTGTGGACCGCGGCGTGCAGGCGGAACGACGAGCCGTCGGGCAGCGCCGTCGTGTCGTCCTCCTTGTACAGGGCGACCAGGTCCTCCTCGTAGGACACGCTCGTGCCGAAGGCGGCCGCTTCGACCGTCACCTCCTCGGGCTCGGGCTTGGCCACGTCGTCCACCCACTCTGTCCAGGTCGCCTCCATGTCGATGCGGTCGGTGCTGGGCCCGTGCACGTCGACGGCGCCGTACAACACGACCTGGGTGTCGCCTTCGGCGCGCCACGGCACGAGCAGCGTGGGCCGCGGCACCTCGACGGGGCGGGGGACGGCGTGCACCAGCCGCACCTCGACCGACGGGGTCAACCACCACAGCCAGCCGTCGGCGGCCGCCTCCGCCACCACCTCGTCCGCCTGGGTTGCCGCCGGCTGCGACCGCCACAGGCCCAGCAGGTCGAGCGACGCCCGGTCGAGGCACGACGACATCCGCATCCGCAGGTGCTCCCCGGGCGGGACGGTCATACGCACCACCTGGCCGTCGACGTCGGCGGTCAGCTCCGGCCCTGCCTCGAGCACCAGCCGCAGGGGCATGGGCGACGGCCAGGCGTCGGGGTAGCGGATGGCCGTCCCCTCGAGGGCTAGCAACCCCGTCAGCAGATGGTCGTGTCCGGCGTCGGGGAACGTGAACGAGACGCCCACCGCCAGCGGGTCTGGGAGGTAGGGCAGGACGAGCGTGTCGACGTCGTGAACCACGTACTGGCCGGGCGTGGGCGACACGCCGCGGGGCAGGTCGCCCGGCGTGGCGTGGTCGGGAGCGTCAGCAGTGGGCGACACCACGAAGCTGACATTGGGCTGGGCGACCCGCTGGCCGGGGTTGGCGACGTCGGCGACGGTCACGTCGAAGAACGTCCCCGACTCACGCAGGGCGATGCCGAGGGCGGATCGGACGTCGGCCGGCGACCCGTTCCCGATGGCGGCGTCGAAGGCGCCGTGCAGCTCGGCCTCGAATTGGCTGGTCTTGGGCGCGGCCAGGTGACGCTGGCTGTCCTCCCGCCACTGGAGATCGAGGCCGGGATGGGCGGCCACGGCCTGGGCTGCGTACGTGTCGGGCGGGACGACCGTCAGCTCGAGGTCGCCGGGCGCGGCCTGTTCCACGCCCGAGCGGATGACGAGGCGGAGGAGCGACTCCCCCTCCGTGTAGGCGTGGCGGGGGACAGTCGCGGGCTCGATGACGGGATCCCAGCGAAGGAACGGCCGGGGCGTGGTGATGACCGAGCCGATCATGGCCAGGAAGTCGGCGATGGACAGGCCGCCTCGCCTCACGGCCACCGCGGCCAGCAACCCGACCTGGTCGCCGGCGAACGACGACATCGCCGCCCCGTACGAACCGGCGCTCGTCTGCACGTCGGTGCGGCGCAGGAGCTCGGCCGACTCGTGGGTCACCCGGGTGAAGGCGGTCTCGATCCGTGCCCGCCGGTCGGCGCCCGCCGCGAAGGCGGGCTTCGCTGTCGACGTCAGGCGTGCCGCGACCAGCTCGTCGACTTCCCGGACACCGGTCACCTTGACCCCGCCGGGATCGATGCCGGCGACGCCGTCGCCCCGGGCCGGCCCCTCGACTGGCAGCGGGCGCAGCACGTGCAGCTGCTGGCGGGCGGCCCTGATCGGGACGGGCCCGTCGTCGAGGTGGGCGGCCGCCGTTGCCTCGGGCGGCTTGGCCCGGAGAAGGCGTTCGGCCTGGGCCGCCGCCACCTTCTCGTCGAACGGCGGCCGTCCGCGCTCCGGCTCCCGGTCGCCCTCGGCCTTGTCCTTCGCCTTCGCCTTGGCCTTCCCCGCCGCCGGAACGGGGCCGGGGCCCGGCGGTTCGGCAACCGCGTGGGGCGGGGAGTTCCCGGCCAGGTCGGCGGCGTAGGCCCGGAACGCGTAGCTCCGGCCGTAGCGGAGGCGGGGCAATGTCCCCGGCGCGACCATGCCCGAGCTGGCCACCGGGTTGACGGGCGACGGGTCGGGCGGCGGCTCGGCCAGCACCTGCTCGTCGCCACCGTCGTGCACCACCACGTTGCCGGGCCGGGGGGCGGCCAGCGACCACCCCTCCCAGCCGGCCAGCACCTCGTGGGCGTGCTTGGGCGCCGCCGGCTGGCCGTCGGCGTGGGTCAGGGCCGCGCCCTGGAGGAACCCGGTGTCGGGCACGCCGTCCAGCACCCTCCCGGCGCCGTCGATGTCGACGGTCAGGAGGCGCTTGTGCAGGGAGTGCCAGTCGCCGCTGACGTCGTCCCACACCTCGACGCGGATGCCCCGGCTCACCTGTTCCAGGCTCAGGGGCGGGGCGTTCCCGGCCACCACGGCGGCGTCCTTGGCGGCGGCGCCGTCCACCCGGTCGTGAAGCTGGACGGCCCGGTCGGGACGGGCGATCCCGAAGCCGGTCGCCCGCAGGCTCCCGGGCGCGGCGTTCTCGGCGTCCCCGTTGTTCTCGGCGGCGAGGATGCGGGGCACGTTCCGCACGAACTGCTCCAGCTTCAGGCCCGACGCGTCGGGGTCGAGGTCGAGCACCGTGAACCGGTCCTCGTCGCCCAGGCGCAGCATCGCCACCTCGAAGTCGCCCGACGCCGAGTTGGCGGTGAAGCTCGTCCCGAGGACCCGGCACGCGACCCGGGGCTGGCGCCTGATCGGGTTCGGGAGCGAGGGGATCAGTACGTCGCCCTGCAGCCACACCAGGCTGTTGAGGAGGGCCAGCTTCTCCACCCGGAGGTCGATCACCAGACCCAGCCGGCGAAGGAGGGGCGACAGGTCGCCGAGCATGCCGGCCCGCTCGTGGAAGTCGGGCTCGGGCTTGGCGACGGGGACGGCCGTGGCGCCCGGGACAGGCCGCTCCGAGTAGGGCCGCTGCTCCTCGGGACGCTGGTAGTAGCGGCGCGCCAGCTCCACGTCGGCGATCAGGCGGGCCACGGGCGACTCGGCACTCGATCCCACCGTGCTGTTGATCCCGCCCTTGCCGCTCACGATCAGCCGGTCGAGCTGCCTGGTGACGATGGTGTCGATGCGGCCGTCGATGACGGCCTCGAGCGGCAGCTCCCGCTTGTCGAGCCCGAACGTCCGCAGCACCAGGTCGGCGAAGATGCTGCCCTTGGCGCTCGGCGGGACGACGGGCGAGGAGACGATGCTGGCGGCGTGCGCGAACAGGGCGTGCTGCTGCATCCGGTGCGCGGGGAACGTCCGCCACGGCACGGCCGTGTGGTTGGGGACCTTCCACGGGCGCACGGGGAAGTCGGGCGGGAACACCTGCCGCCATAGGCCGGGGTCGACGATGCCCAGCACGGGCACGACGGGGATGTCGACGGTCGTCCCGTTGGCCAGCCCGCCCCGCAGGCGGAACGACGTGGCGGGGTCGGCGACCATGGCGGTCCAGTCGGCAACGTGAGGGAAGTCGCTCAGCTCGCCCTGGGCACCGTCGGGCGTCAGCCGGTGGCTCACGAACAGCGAGACGTGGAACGGCTCGTCCGCCGAAGCCGAGTACGGCAGCGCCGTCACGAGGAAGGACTCAGTCGCCATCGGTCACACCTCCGCGAACGCGGCGCAGTACTGGCCCCAGGCCGGTGACGTGCCGTCGGGCAGCACGCCGATCTGTTGCTCGAAGGTCGGGTCGCCGTTGGACCCCGCCAGCCGCCGCTCGCACGACACCGTCACCGAGAACGAGAAGAAGAAAACCTCGACCTCGATCTCGAGGGACGCCCGCCCGACCATCTTGCCGGTCTGGAACTCGTAGGTCAGCGAGAGTTCGAGGGTGATGGAGGCGGAGATGAGGCCGAGCACGTCGACCTCGCCCCGGATCCGGAAGTACCCGGTCAGGCTCCCGGCCTGCGCCTCCAGCCGGAGGTAGACGCCGACCATGATCGACACCGACCCGGAGGCGACGCCGAGGTTGATCGACAGGCACGCACCCGCCTCGAGCGACATCTCCAGGAGCACGAGCCCCTTGGGCGACAGCCGGATGCCGACGAACCCGCCGCCGCCGATCATCATCACCGTCAGGCGGAACGGCTTGTCCCGCGTGCAGAAGTGGAACCCGACGGTCAGCGCCTCTTCGCCCAGGAACGGCACCCGGACGTCGGCCCCGAGGCTGATGTTCTCCAAGGCGAACACGCCGACGGCGACGGCCGGCAGGCCCAGGTCGAAGCCGGCCGTCACCCCCTCGGTGCTCACGTCCAGATAGGGCGGATCCGAGAAGGCGTCGAACGGGATGAGCCGCTTCAACGTCTCGATGAAGCTCAGGACGCCGACGAACTCGATGCCCCGGAACACGACATCGACTTCGGGCTTGCGCCCCGACGCGGCCCGGAAGGCGATGCGGTCGAACGCCAGCCGCATGAGCGGTGCGCCGGGGAACAGGTTGAGGGCGAACTCCCGCAGTTCGGCCAGGACGTCGACGCCAACCCCTGACGCGCCCGAGGCGCGGGCCTCGACGGACAGCAGGAACCCGTCAGGTCGGACGATGAACAGGGCGTCGTCGTCGGCCACGTCGGGGAAGTTGGTGAGCGTCGGGCGCCAGTTGAACCGGGCCCGGACGGCCAGGCCCGCGGGGTCGATGCCGTTGACGAACTGGGCGATCCGGTCGATGGTCGACGCCAGGTCGGCGGCGTCGAGCACGGGGTCGAGGGTGCCGACGAGCCGCTCCAGTTCGGCCTTGACCGGCGCCGGCAGAGGCTGGTTGCGGACGATGCCGGCCAGGGTGTCGACGATGCCTGCCAGGGTGCCGAGCGCGGCCGAGACGGCGGCGGTGACGTCCGCGAGCGAGGACGGCGTCTCGAGGTCGAGCAGGTTCCCGACGGCGTCGACCAGGTCGTCGACGGCGTTCTCGAGCTGGGCCCGGATGCCGTTGATGGCGTTGCGGGCGTCCTGGGCCAGATTCCGTAGCGGCGCGGTGGCCGCGTTCGCGGCCTCGTCGGCCAGGCGATCGACGCTGCGGGCGACGACGCCCTTCAGCTCCTCCAGGTCGGCGAGGAGCGAGGCCACGCGATCGAGCTGCTCGGTGATGAACGACGGAGCACCGTCGAGCCCCACCGCCTTGAGGATGTCGGTCAGCTTGAACAGCCCGAACAGCTTCGGGAGCACGCCATCGAGGAACTTGGCGGGGTTGAACTTCTGGGCCGGCGGCTTGTTGACCAGGTCGTCGATGTCCCCGACGGCACCCAGGGCACGGGACAGGCCGCGCACGGGCAGGTCGGGCTGGACGAAGCCGCCCGCCTTGTCCGTACCCTTGTCGAACTTGATGGTGGCCACGTTCTTCAGGGCGAGGAAGACCTGCGCCTCGGTGTTGGCGGCCGTGAAGCCCGACGTGAGGTAGGGCGCCGCGTAGTTGACGGTGGTGGTCGGTGCCTCAGGCGCCAGGTGGCGCATGGCGGGCACGACGACGTCGGCCTCTTCCAGCTCGGGCGTGGACGTCAGGCTGCCCGCCGGCCCGGGCTCGCCCAGGAAGCGCAGCGCGGACGTCTCGAAGGACGTGTCGCCCGCCTTGGTTGTGGCCGCGTAGGCAATCGACTGCCCGTGGGCGCCGATGTTTCGCTCGGGCGCGTTCTTGTACGTGTTCCTGATCGTCGTCGCCGGGAGGCCGGGCTTGGGCAGCTCGGCGGCGACGAACAGGAGGGGCGCCTGCACGCGGGCCCGCCGTCCGGCGTGGTCGACGCCGTCGAGGGTGAACGCGAACTTCTTGCCGAAGATCGCGGGCCAGAACAGCAGCTCGCCGCCCGGGGCGTTGCCGCCGCCGAGGCCCGGGTCGTCGATGTCGGGCGTGACCAGCGGCCGCACGCCGATCTGGCGGAACGGCATGCGCCGGTCATCAAAGGCCCGCACGGGCTGGCCCACGACGATGAACTTGCGCTGGTACAGGTAGGCCTTCGGGTTGTTCGGCTCGAGGATCTTGCGTTCGGTCACCTTGACCAGCGAGGCGCGGAACCCGAACGGGAACAGGTACCCCGGGTACACGACCTGCACGAACTGGTCGCGCCCCATCGGGGCCTCGTGGTCCCACGACTCGATGGAGCCGAGGCTCTTGGCCGCGTAGGGCTGGACCTCCCAGCGTCCGTGGAGGTCGAGGTAGGCGCCGAGCGAGGACAGGTACAGCCGCTTGGCGTCGACGGGCTCGGGATGGGCGATCGCGGGGTCGGCCGTCTGACGGACGAGGATCACGCGGTCACGGGGGTTGAGCGACATCCGGAACGGCGACTCGACCGGAGGCGGGTCGGTGCCGGGCGCGAGGAAGTCCTTGTCGCGGGCCCAGATCGCCCGGATCACCCGCTGGGGGTGGCGGCTCTCGTCCACCGAGATCGTGCCGTCGTCGGGGTCGACCCGCCGGACGCCGAGGCGGCTATGCCACAGCTCGACCCGCTGCGGGTCGACGGGCGCCGACGCAGCCGGTAGTGAGTGGGCGAAGGCGCCCAGGTCGCTGGGCGAGATGATCAGCCTGAACGGCGCTTCGATCGCGGTCTCTTCGTCGGTGGGCGGCTTGGGGCGCCGCCGGGACGGCCGCCTGTCCGGCATGGGCGCGAGCAGGTCGCCGAACCCCCGCCCGTACCGGGTGCCCGCGCCCGGCTCCCGTCCGACGGGCTGGCGGGCGATGGCGCGCCCCGACAGGTCGACCGCCGTCTCCTCGGAGAGGATCGCTCGGGCCGTGCGCAGTTCGGTGGCGGTGGCGAGCACGGCGGAGACCCCGCCCCCGGCCTTGGCGGCGGGCACGGGGGGCGGCGGCTTCTTGATGCCACGGCGGGCCTTCGGGGTGACCGCCTCGGTGACGACGAGCACACCGGCCGCCGTACGGGCGAGCAGCAGCCCGCCGGTGAGGGTGACGACGGGCACATTGGCGCCCAAGCCGGCGGCGGCGCGCGGGGTGGCGACAGGCGCGACGAGGAGCGGGAGGCGTGACATCGCCGCCAGGACGCCTTCGATGCTGTACTCGATGCGCTCGCCCGCAGGTACGGCGAAGACGAGGCGCGACCAGCGCGCCGCGAGGGCCGGGATAGGCGGGGCCTCGGGCGGCTCGGCGACGGGGTTGGGCGGGACCGGCTCAACCCGGAAGTACGCCTTTTCGCCAAGGTGCTGGAAGGGGAAGCGGACTTCGAGCCGGCTGTCGGCGCCGACCGGTCTGAGCACCGGGCCGCTGCTTGCAGTGACAAGGTCGATGTCCCAGCACAGGACGTCGAGCACGACCAGGTCGTCGGGCCGCAGGATCCGGAACCGCCGGCCGAGCAGGGCCGCCGCTGGTGCGGCGGGCACGACGAGGTGCTGCGGGTCGGGGTCGAACGCCAGCCGTTTGGTGCGGGAGGGAAATCGCCTCGGCTTCCGCTTCGGGCCTTGCTTCCCAGGCGCCATGGGTCACCTCCGCCCCGATCCCCGCCGAGCAGGTCACCGTACAACCGGACATATCGACCGTCAAAGGACCTGAACCCGATGTGCGACGACGCCGGTGTCCCGCCGGTCAGCGGCCAGCTGTCAGAACTTCTCACGACGGTCAGTCGACCGCGCCGCATTTGCAGCGCGAGAACACCCTCGCAAGATTCACAGCCGCCGACTCTGCCGACGCCATCGAGCCGTTCGACGAGCGGAAGCCCATCGGCAGGCTGCGAGGGTGCTGTCCGCCGAGGCGGCCGAGGTCCTGCAGATCGCCGATCATCTCCTTCTCACCTCCGCCACCGGCGACCCGCAGGTCGTCGCGCCGCTCCGCGCCGGCGCCGAACGTGCCATGGCCGACGGTCGTCCCGATCGCGCTGCCCGCTACCTCGAGCGCGCCCTCGACGAGCCGCCCCCGGCCCAGGAGCGGGACGAGACGGTGCTGCGCCTCGTCTACGCCGAGGTGCTCTGCGGTCACCCGACGTCGCACGACCGGGTGGAGCGAAACTTCGGGCACCATACCGACGGGCGGTCCCCAGCCAAAGCGCTTAACCCGATGCCGGCCCGTGAGCCGCTGTACGGACGCGCTCGAGGCGGCAGAGACGTGCGGGCCGGTGCCATCGCCGCACGCCTGCGTGGCCTGCTGCGGGACGAGGGCCCAACGCGTATCGGCAGTTCACGAATGCGCGCTCGCAAGGATGGGTGCTGTACACTCCTGCTGTATGTCAGCGACGCGGACACAGGTGTACCTGACGGAGGACCAGCGGCGGCGGATCGACGAGATCGCCCGGACCGAGGGGGTCACTCTGGCGGAGGTAGTCCGGCGAGCGCTCGACGTCTACCTGAGCGCCGAGCGGGACGCCGTGGCCGATCTTGCCTCTACGTTCGGCGCCGATCCCGCCGTCGGCGCGCCCAACCGGGACGAGTGGGGCCGTGCCTGACGTCCTCGTCGACACTGACGTCTTCGTCGACCATCTTCGAGGCGCGGTGGAGATCAAGCCCGGGCGCCACCGTCTTCACTACTCGGTCATCACGCGGGCTGAGCTTTTCGCGGGCGCCACCGGTACCGACATCGCTGCTCGCCTGCTCGCGCCTTTCCGAGAGATCCCCGTCGACCGCGCCATCGCTGAAAGGGCCGGCCGGATCCGGAGAGAGACGGGCTTGCGCATGCCCGACGCGCTCATCGCAGCCACGGCCTTGCAGCACACCCTTCGTCTTGCGACCCGCAACATCAAGGATTTCGAGCCCGTTCGAAGCCTCCGGATCACATCCCTCGGTTGAGCCGGGCATGCCGATTTGCCCCTCACGCGCTCTCATTCGAGTGGGCGAGGAAAACAGAACGAGGACTGGATGGCAGGGGACGCGCCTCCATTCTCCGTAGCCCCGGCAGCGACAACGCGCCTCCCTCCCCTTCGCCGAAATCGCGGGACGCGGGCGTCTGTGACGTCTGCAGCTTGTCGTCTGATCGACTCGGCCTACTTCGATGAGGATTCGCCAGGCATAAGCCGAAGCAGAGCCCAGATCGCTGCGGATCGTCCCGGGCGCCAGTGGTCGCTCCGCCCGCCGCCCTTCTCCCGCAACTGGCGGTAGAAGCGGTCCAAGTCGGCGGCGCCCAACTTCGACAGTTGCACGTTTCCCCAGGAACGGCAGCAGGTTCCGGTCCAAAAAAGATCCCGCGGGTCTCCAGTGCCCCCTTCGGCGAGAAACCCAGCGCGGCGTGCGAGTACCACTCCTCCAGCAATTCGCCGACGGTCGCGCTCGTCCGGGCCAGCCCGCGACGATCGGCCTCGGCGACCATCGCCGTCAGGGCCCGTTGCGCCTCGCGCACGGTCTTGTACCCACCGCTTGCGGCCGCTCACGGCGTCGCGACCGACGTACACCCGAAGCTCCCAGGCCTCTCCGCGCTTCCTCATGAACCCCTGCATCCCGAGCCGTTCGCCGGACCTCGGATTGGCAAGAGATGGGCAATCCGACACGAGAAGCAGCAGCCCAGGCCAGATGTGCTCTGACCTGGGCTTTTAGGGGTACCCCCAACGGGATTCGAACCCGTGCCGCCACCTTCCTCTGCGCCCAGACCCGTGTTGCTAGGTGCCAGCGAACGCGTTTGCGCAGGTCAGCGTGGGTGCGCCGTTCCGGCTGGTTCGGCCCAGTCCGCCTGATCCGGCCGAGTGGATTGGCAAAAGGATTGGCAAGATCCGGCGCGGGGTCGCTCGCAGCCCCGGAGATCTGTGGGTTGTCGCCAGCGGACCGTCCCGCGGGCAACCGCTGGGATGCGGGTAGGCGTCACACCCCATCAGTACGCTAGCTCGATGAGAGGTGGGACGTGGCCCGCAGCGACTTGGTAAAGGCACTCCTTCGGAGTTACCAGCAGGGCGACGATGCCGCCTTCCAGTCAGCCGCCGAGGCCGTGATCGCCGACGAGCGTCGTAAGCGGCACGACGTTCTGGCTGACCAGTTGACGGCCATCCTCGTCGAGACCCGTAACGGGCGCGCGCAACGGCGGCCGCTCCAAGTCTCGTCCCTGAAGCCGCTCCCGAAGACCCGCGATGACAACCCGCTACTCACGATCGCTCAGCCTCGGCTCACGTTCCAGGACCTCGTGCTCGCAGAGGCGGTCACAACGGTCCTCGACGGGATCGTCGATGAGTTCCGCCACCGATCGGAGCTGCGCGCACACGGGGTGTCACCACGATCGACGCTGTTGCTGGTAGGTCCGCCGGGAACCGGCAAGACCGTCACCGGCGAGGCCATCGCGGGTGAGCTAGGCCTTGCAGTCGCGAGGATCCAACTCGCCACGGTTGTCTCGTCGTACCTCGGAGAGACCGCTCGCAACCTGGAGCAAATCTTCTCGTTCCTGAACACCGGATCGTGGGTCTTACAGTTCGACGAGTTCGACATGCTCGGCCGTGAGCGCGGGGACCGATCGGATCACGGCGAACTTCGTCGGGTCGTCGCAGCGATGCTTCAGATCATCGACGAGAACAACGCAGATTCGGTCTTCGTGGCCACGTCGAACCATCCCTCGCTCTTGGACACCGCCGTGTGGCGCCGCTTCGACGAGGTCATCGAGTTCGGCATTCCGAACGAGGCGGCACGGGCCGCGCTGATCGAACTCAAGCTCCGAGCGGTGCGGACCGGCATCGACATCGACACCGCCGCGAGATCGATGGAAAGCTATAGCGCAGCCGAGATCGAGGCGGTCTGCCTAAACGCGATTCGCCTCATGGTGCGACAGCACGACAAGACGATCACCAAGGCGCATTTCGACTACGGAATCGAGCGGGAAGAGGCACGGCGACGAGCGATCAACAGCTCCCAGGGATAAGCAGTGGAGTCCGACGCGGACTCCACCTGCTCAGGCTGGCTAGAACGCTCGAACCTGGTGAGCGGCGGCCGCGTGGCGGCTTCGGCGGCGGCCGGAAGCACGACGACCTGCCGGGACATGGCAAGCGGCTGCAAGAGCGGGTCCGCGAGGTAAGCATCCGCCACCTCGAGCGGCCCGTCGTGCTGGGCGTCGATCCCAGGCTGATCCTCGTGTTCGAGCTCGTCGGACCCGTCGAGATCGAGGATTTTCGAAGGGCGGGCCTCCGGGTGCTCGACGGCTCGGACAGGCACTTGGTCGTGGCGTTCGCGGACGACCCAAGTCTCGCTGGCTTCCACGAACGGCTGGATGCCCTACAGGGCGGCGTCCGGGAAGGCAGGAAACAGGAGCCCTATGCCGGGTTCGTGGACGCCATCGAGTCGCTTCGCGCCATGGAGCCCGCTGATCGACTGACCGATGGCGTGCGCGAGGCGATGGAACGCGCTGACGCCGACGACGTGCTCCGCATCGACGTCGAGTGTTGGCATCCAGACGACAGGGACATTGCTACGGCTTGGTTAGGCGATCTCGCTGCTGCGGTTGAGGCCCTCGGCGGTCGGGTCGTCGACCGATACGTGCATGACGGCGCTGGACTCCTGCTTGCTCGTGTCTACGTCAAATCCGGAGCTGTGCAACAGCTTGCCGAGCTGGACTTTATCGCCCGCATCGACGTCCTTCCACGGCCGGCCCTCACGCTGCCGCAGCTGTTCGGGTCAGAGTTGAGGGACCTTCCGCCGGCTGCCCCGCCCCTCGACGACGCACCGATAGTCGGCATCATCGACAGCGGTGTCCGGTCGGCTCATCCTCTCTTGGCGGGCGCTGTGGTCGCCGCGGACGCGATCGGCACTGGGATCGGCGAAGGCGAGGACCAGCACGGCCACGGCACGAATGGTGGCCGCGCTCATCGCACACGGTCCCATCGATGCGGCGATTCACCGCGCCCTGCCGCTTCGGCCACTTTGCCGGATCGTCTCGGCGCGGGTGCTGGACGCGTCGAACGAGTTCCCCGACGACGTGCTCTGGGAACACGACCTCGCCGACGCCGTCGAGTGGTGCGTCGAGCAGGGCGCGTCGGTGATCAATGTCTCGCTTGGTGATGCCCGGTCGGTGCTGACGATGCGACGTCAGACCGCGGGGGCCGCAGTCATCGACGAGCTGGCACGCCGGCATGGCGTCACGATCGTGACCTGCACTGGCAACATTTCGCCGCAGGACTACCTCAAGGAGATTACGGACGGCGTGGCGCTGACGTACCCGGAGGCGTTGCTCAACGCCGAGCATGCCCGATTGATTGACCCGGCCCCGGCGATGCTCGCGCTGACGGTCGGCGCAATCACGAGATCCGCGGCAGCGACGGGACTCACGGCCCACGAGACCGTCGTCAGGGTGCCGATGGGCAAGCCCGGCTGGCCATCGCCGTTCACCCGGATCGGGCCGGGCATCGCCGGAGCGGTGAAGCCGGAACTAGTCGAGTTGGGCGGGACGCTCGGGATCGAGTCCGGGAGGCTCGTCGACAACGACGCCGAGTTGAGCGTCATCAGCGCCAGCG
Organism: Acidimicrobiales bacterium; assembly: GCA_050742295.1. Classification (GTDB taxonomy): domain Bacteria; phylum Actinomycetota; class Acidimicrobiia; order Acidimicrobiales; family AC-14; genus JAHFUQ01. Next base: position 38,456 of record JBOGID010000013.1, read on the forward strand.
CGCAAGCTGACAGAGTTCTCACGTTCGATATTGGCACCAGCTTCGCGGCACCGTTGGTGACCCGCGTGGCTGCGGCCGTGAAGGCGAGGTTCCCCGAGTTCTCGTCCAACCTCGTTCGCGCACTGGTGCTGTCATCTGCGGCAGCGCTTGACTTCGAGCGTGAACTCGAAGCCGATCGGCCGGCTGACGTGACTGATGCTGCATTTCGACTAACCGGCTACGGAAGGCCAAGCATCATACGGGCGACAGAATCGAATTCGCATCGCGTGGTGCTGGTCGCAGAGGACCGCATCCCGATTGACGGCGTTCACGTCTATGAAATTCCTGTACCAGAGTCGTTCCGGCGGTCAGGTGGGAAACGCGGCGTCGACATTGCGCTCGCGTATGACCCACGCACCCGCCTACGGCGACTCGACTACCTCTCGAACCGGATGGAGTTCCACGTCGTGCGAGGCATGTCCTTAGACGAGGTCGTCGCCTCGTTTACACGCTTGGACCCCGAAGACCAAGCTGACATCGAAGCCGAGGGTGACGACGAACAGCAGGACGGGTCCGGTGACTCTGTCGCGAGCCCGCCACCTACGCTGACGCAACTCAAGTCGCGGGTGTGCAAGCTCCGGCCGTCGGCTCCAGTCCGTTCGCGCGGCGCGAACCAGCTTGGCCGGCGAGTGTTGGCGCACCGCTTCGACCCTGAATGCCACGAGCCTATGTTTCTTGTGGTGCGAAACTTGAACCGCTGGGACGACTCCACATCGGTGCAGCCGTACGCACTGGCTGTAGCCATGTGGCGGACCGAGGCACAAGGGGAGCTTTACGCCGAGATGGAAGCCCGACTCGAAGCAGTTGTTGAGTTGGCAGTTGAGGTCGAACTCGAGCATTGACGCTCTGCGGAAGTCAATGGCTGAAGGAGGCCACGTCGAGCAGCAGCGATTGGAAGCTTTCCTGACTCTCTGGAACCTGGCTCGGAAGCGAGAAGTCAACGTGTTCACCTTGGGAGCGGAACTCGTCGGTTGCATTAAGCGTCACCCTCACGCGGCATCACCGGTCCAATTCACCACTGATTCCCGCAACAGCTCGATGACGACTACCTGCCGGGGTTTGTGGGGTCCTTCTTTGACGCTACTCGCGCCTGGAACGCTTCGAACCTCTTCCGCAGCACGGAGAAATGATCAAGAAGGGCTTCAGCAAAGGCGAGAGCATCCTCGGCATCCTGCCGCCGGACGGGGAGCCCTGTATAGTGAGCGCCCTTGTTGCCCGCGAGGCGCAGCGCGTTCGCCCACTCGGCGAGAGTCTCGTCAATCAATCTGCGGGCGTGCAACTCTTTTAGCGCCTCGACGAGGTTCCTCTTGGAGACGCCATTCTCTCGACATGTCCCTTCGATTCGATCGTCCTCCGAACCATTACTAGACATGCTGCGTAGGCCTTAGCGTCGAGGCAGACACGGGCTTCTTCCCATTCTTGCCGGAGGGCGTCCGGCACGCTCCAACTCAATCGCCTTGGAGGCTGTATCGAAAATGGGACACTCCAGCTAGCGATTACCAGATATTGGGGTCCGCTCGGTCGAGTGAACGCGAGATGTTGTGGTAGGTCAGGTGGTGGCGATGATTGCGCTACAGCCTCCTCGGCGCTGGGTAGACGATGACGGGTTCGTCCTGTTGAGATCCAGCGCCGTTGTCCTCGCGAACTTGAACGCAAACATCACCACATCGTCCGCATTGAATCAGACTGTATTCGACAGGAGGGTTTATCGGCTCGCCTTCGGCGTTATATCCGTCCCAAGTCGCCGTGCCTCGAATGGCCGCAGCGGTTGGCAACCCACAGTGGGGGCATATCAGGCCGCGCGACGCGCCGTTCGCTGACTGGCTCACGCAACCATTATGGGCGACGCGGCGAGCTACCGTCGGGTCAGACACGCGAGCTATTCCAGGCCCGCCGCTCAGGCGTATGGGCTTGCCCTTGCGTTGCCGCAAGCGATGACCGGGAGCAACAACGGGCCGCATCCGCTACAACCCGAAGTCAATCCCCGCCGGCTCAGGGGCGAGGGCCAGATCCGCACGACGGGCCTCGACGGCCTTATCGACGACCGTCGACCACGATGCCGGGTCCCCCCACTCGTTCCCTGCCTCGCCCACCGAGAGACCCTCGGCGATCGCGATGATTGTCCGGCCGCCTGCGACACGCAACGCCAGGGCGTCCCATTCGAGCCGATCGCCGAACCATTCGGGACGGGTTCCGAGGGCGGCCTCGACGCTGCCGTCGCCGTCCCTGCCGACGGGACCGGGATGCTCGTCCCGGTGGCTCTCGATCTCCCATGCGAGCCCGCACCACGCCTGTCGGCCAGCCGACGATGTGGGCGGTTCGCCGAGGACGTCGGTCAGGTGCGAACGGGGCGCGTCTCCTCTGGCCATCGCCGCGACACGTTCGGCTCGCGTGCGTTCGAGGGCTTGCTCGACGTCGGCAACCGCCTCTTCCAGGTTGGTGAGCGGGCCGCGGTTCGCCCGCAGTGCCGACTCGCGGGCTCGCTGGGCGTCGGTCTCCCGTGTCAACGCGCAACGGGCGTCCCGCTCGCAGTCGACAGCGGCTGAGAGCCTTCCCTGGGCGTGCTCGGAACGGCGCTGGGCGCTCTCGATCGCGTCCCGGTCCCGCCGGCCCCAGTGCCGGCGACGGGCGTCGTCGAGGGCGTCGCCCGCGTCGGCGACATCGGACCGTGCGTCGGCCAGAGCCCGGCGTGCTGCATCGACCTCGGCCCGTGCCCGTTGAACTGCGTCGGATCGGTCGGGCGGCAGCGTGCGGAGCAACGCATCGAGCTGCGAAACGTACGTGAGTCGGGCCTCACGGAGGCGGTGCAGTCCGAACGCGAGGGCGTCATCGTTTCGGACGGCTGCGAGCACGACGGGCGCCCAGTGGTGGGCCAGCTCCTGGTCGATGGCGGCAATCCGGACCGTGCGCCAACCCTCTCGGCCGAGGAAGCCGTCACACTCGGCCTGGTGAGCGACGAGTGCGTTCATCCCTTGCTGGGCGGTGGCGAGAACGGCCTTGCAACGGTCGAGGTCGTCGACCGCCCCAGCGACGCGATTCTCAGCTGCGAGCCGGGCGGCGCGTCCGTTCGCCCGTACACGCGGGAGGCGTCCCAGCTCCTTCAGCGCTTGACGGGAACGTTCGACCTCACGCTCGGCGTCGGTCACCCGATAGCCGGCCGTCTGGTGCTCGTCCCGGGCTCGTGACAGCTCCCATGAGCGGTCTTCCGGACAGCGGGCGAGCACCTGACGATGCTCCGCCTGCTCGGCTCGCAACCGCCGGTCAAGGGGCCAGGGATCGTCGATCCCAGCGAAGGTCACGTCTGGCTCCCGCCGGAGCGCGGCGAGCACTTGCTCCGCACCGTCCCGGTCGTCCGCGAGGATGCCGCCGTGGTCGACGGCCGGTGCCCGGCGGACGTTCCACGTGTGGGTCGGCGTGCGGCTACGACTCTGGCCCACGTAGCCGCTCAGGGCGTCGAGGCCGCTACTGCCCAGCAGGTGGACGGCGTCCCACGTGCCGCCCTGCGCTCCGTCGATGGTGCGGGCCCAAGCGTGGGACAGGTTGGGCGTGCCGTCGGGCCGCATGCCGGCAACGAACGCGGTAGGCAGCGTCATCTCGCCAGCGGCGAAGCGCGTCTGCAAACCGTTCGGGCCGGCCGACACGACCGTTCCGACGGAGCCGTTGTGCAGTCGCATCGGACCGGACTTGAGCGTCGCGTGCAGCAGCACCCGGTCACCCACCGCGTACATGCGGTCGCCCGCGGCCCAGCCTGGGCCGGTGATTCCTTCTCGGGCGATGTGGCCTTGCTCGATCAACCGACGACGGATGCGGTCGGCCACGTCCTCGCAGTCGACATGGGAGACCGCCAACGCCGCCACTGCGTCGGGTCCGTGCCGAACGATGTCGGCGACGACCGCGTCCGCCATCGCGTCCCGTGTCGCGACGGCGGTTTCGTGCTCGCGCTCCCAACCCCGGCCGGACCGGATCGCTTGGCTTTCCGCCGCCTTGCCGGCCCGCAGCTCGGCGAGCGCGTGCCGGTCGGCGGCGTCGATTTGCCGCCGGTTCTCGACCAGCTCGGGAGCGACGATGGCGCCAGCGCGTCCTCGGAGTGCAACCTCGGCGGCGATGCCACCCGCCGCCACCGACGTCCCCTGCCGAGGGTCGCCAAGGAACCAGACGCCCGTTCCTGGCGTGACGGCCACCGCGTCCAGCAGGACGGCGGCGTCGCGCGTCGAGACCTGGGACACCTCGTCGACGACCAGGACGGTGCCGCGCTCAAAGCCACCATCACGCAGTTCCAGGCGGAGGCGGGCGATCGTCATGGCCCGCAGGCCGACGGCCACCAGTTCCTCGACCGCCGTGTTGGTCGTGGCCAGCCCGAGGACCGGACGTCCCGCCAGTCGATAGGCCTCGGCTGCTTCCCGCACGGCCGTCGTCTTCCCGTGACCGGCAGGTGCGATGAGGGTCCGCACCGCTGGGCCGGCGGCGCACAGTTGCCGTATCGCGTCGGCTTGGTCGACTCCCAAGGACGGCTGTCGTGCAATCGCGTCTTCGACAAGGTGGGGAGCGACGCCGGCGTCATGGCGCTCAGCGAGTTGGTCCAGCCGGCCGAGGACGTGATCCTCCAAGGCTCGGTGCTCGACGGTCGACCACCGGGGCGACTCGCACCATTCTGCGGCAGCGGCGGGCGCGAGACGCACGGCGTGGGCGGAGCCGAGGAGGGCGTCCGCCAGCGCACGCACCTGCGGGGCGTCCCACTGCCCTTCCGACAGGGCGCACACGGCCTCGTGCACGTGCGCCTCAGTGAAACGTGCCCGGCGGGAGCACACGCCGTGGTCAGGATCGACGAGCCGGGCGATCACCTCCTCCTTTCTGGTCCGGGCAGCACCGGGTTGCGACCGACGACCAGCGCCTCGACGCGCTCTGGTCCGTCGAGCCCGACGGCGCGGGCCTCGGCCGTCCACGCCTCGGCGAGCAGAGCCGGTGTCAGCTGGCGGTCCTTGGGCCGGCGGGTGTCGAGGGCCACCCGGTCGTTGGCCCGCATGCGCTCGGCGGCGGATTGGTAGACCTGGCCCCGACGCTCCAGCTCGGCCTCGATCTGTGCCGTCCGCTTGGAGAACGTCCGGAGCTGCTCCCGGCTGAACCCCACCATCTCCCGGCAGCCGTTGCGGTCTGGACCCCACTTAACCCCGAGGTCACGGGTGAGCAGGCGGCGCAGCTCGGACTGGAAGAGGCTGCCGGAGGCCTTGCGCCACTCGTGGAGGGGATGGGCGTTGAACGCCACGTGGGTGCCATCTGGTCGCTGCACGACGTTGGGGATCAGGCAATGGGTGTGCAGCTGAGGGTCGCCGTCGCGGGAGGTTCTGTGGACGAACGTCGCCACGGCGAAGCCCTCCGTCGGCACCCGCCGGCGCACGCCGCCCTCCTGCTGGCGTGCGACCGCCGCCTTTTCCTCGAGGAACGAGAGGGCTGTCGCCACGGCCTCGACGTGCGCTCGCGACACGACCGCCGCCGTTCGGTCCGTCCCGAACGCCCACAGCAGCGACGCCGACTTCGGGCACGAGAAGGTGGCGTCGAACGCGAACGTCTCTCTCTTGCGGTTCGTCGCCAGCAGGTCGACATCGGTTGCGGGGTGTCGTCCCTCGATCAGGGCGCGCAGGTCGTCGGCCTCGACCATCCCTTGCAGACCGAGCGAGGCCGCCCATCGCCCCTGCCAGACGCCGGGGGCCTCGCCGGCGCCCAGGTAGTACTCGTCGACGCCGAGCGCGACGGAGGAGATCAGGTACTCGCCATCGGTGAGCGGCGTAACGTTCAGCACGCGCGCATCCCGCGCCGGGCCGGCGCCACGGACGTGGCAAGTGTCTGGCGCTGCTGGGGCCATGGTGCGGCGCTGCTGGGGCCATGGTGCAACTGTTGCGAGCTGCGGGTCGCCGACCGGTCGAGCGGTGGTCCTTGGTGCTGCCGGGGTGACGAGCCGTCCCGATGTTGCGCGGCGACTCCGCCTTGCTGCAGCGCCGGTCATCGCCGCGGCGTCCGTCGGGTGCGGGGCTCGTCGGTGCCGAGCAGGTCCAGCTGGGACGTCGAGGCCGTCCTTTTGCGCGAGGGGTCTGGCCTTGCCCGCGTGTTCCGGGTGGCGCGCTCGACGATCGTGAAGCCCGGCGCAGTGGCGATGACGTAGCCGACGAGGCCGAAACGATCGGCCGCGTCAGCGACGGGCGCGCGATCGAGCAGCCCAATCGAGCGGAGGTGGCGCAGGGCGGAGGAGGCACTGACAGGATCGATGCCGAGGTTGGTGGCGATGCCTCGTGCGCTCGTCGCGGCGATCGCCGTGCCGTCGCGACCGACGACGGCGTCGAGCGCCGCGTCCTCCAAGACGAGCCACTCCGTCGGCCGGAGCCGCCGGCGCAGCTCGCGCGACTCAGATCCGAGCAGGAGGCCCCACTCGCTGTTCACGGCCGGGATGCGGTCCCGTCCTCGACCATGCGCTCCAGCGGCCGCCGTGGGATGAGGACTCGTCGCCCAAGGCGGAGCGAGGGCAACTCGCCCCGAGCCACGAGTTCGTACGCGAGCGTGCGGGAGATCCCGAGCCAGGCCGCCGCCTCGGTCACAGAGAGGACCACTCGATCGTCGTGTTGCATGGCGTCCTCCGTGAAGTCAGCGGTCGAACAGACGAGGAAAGCCCATGAGTTTACCATGCTGGACGCATACGAGGTATGCGGCTAGGCTGACGATCGTGCCAAAGCGATTGAAGCCTTCTGTCGAGCCGGCGGCTCCGCCTCCGAAGGTGCTCGACGCCAACCAGGTCGTGGCCTACAACTTCCGGGTGGCGAGAGAGCTGCGGGGCTGGACGCAGGAGGAGACGGCGCGGCGGCTGGCTCCGTACGTGGGCCACGAGCTGCCCAAGGCATCGATCTCGGGCATCGAGCGGTCGTTCGACGGCGACCGCCGGCGGTTCTTCGACGCTGAGGAACTGGTCGCGTTCTCCCTCGCCTTCGACCTGCCGGTCGTGTGGTTCCTCCTACCACCGCCCGACAGAGGCGAGTTCCGGCTGACGACTGGGCAGCCGCTTCGGACACTGGTGCGGCTGCTCCTCGGCCGCGACGACCAACTGCCAGAGATCCAGGCCCGGATGACCGACCTGCGTGACGCCGAGCCAGCGTCGTCAGGCGAGCTGCTGGCCGAGGTGGGCGGCTTTCCTGCCGATCTCACGTGGCGACACTTCCAGCGCGCACGGGAGGAGGCTCTGTTCGCCCTCGTCGAGGAGGAGACGTCCGAGATCGAGCGGCTGCTCGGTGACCTACGCCGAGTCCTAGGCCGCTTCGACGACCTCTCGCAGCGCGCCCACTACTCGTCGCATCCCCGCGCCGCATACCGGGCGATCTCCCACTCGCTGATCGGCGAGGACGTGTTCCGCCGGGTGCTCGACTCCCACAACCCGGCCGACGACGACCGCTACACCCTGCTCCGTTCCCGCGTCGCGTCGCCGCATGCCATCGAGGACGCCATCGACCTCAACGACGCCGAGATCGTTGCCCGGTTGGCGTCCGTCTACGACCGAGCCGAGGAACTCCTGCAACAGAGACTCCGCCACCGGCAACCAGGCGATGCTGCGTCTTGACATCGGCCGCGCTGGGCTGACGGGCTTCAGGGCAAGGCGCCGAACTCGGTGGACCCCCGTTGACTAGATCCCGTCCGCCCATACAATGTATAGACATGGACAAGAAGGACAAGGTGCTGAACCTCCGGGTCACCGATCGGCAGCGGACCGCGTATGAACGGGCGGCTGCGCTCGGGGGCGTCTCGGTCTCGGCGCTCGTCACCGCGGCCGCCGATGCTCGGTGTGAGGAGCTTCTCCGCGCCCACGCGTCGATGACGGTCGCCTCCGATGTGTTCGACCACCTGCTCGCAGCGCTCGACAAGGACGTGACACTTGCGCCGTCGCTGGCGGAGGCACTCAGCAAGCGAGGCTTCGAGAACCGCTAGGGCGGCGACGTGGACTTCGTCTGCGAAGTCCTCGTCGACCGGCACGATTCGTCGGCGTTCGACAGCGGCCAGCCGACACTCGACGCGTGGCTCCGCGGCTCGGCCCGCGATAGCGACGGTCGGAACCTGACCCGAACGTACGTGTGGCATACGGGCGATAATCTCGTCGTCGGGTACTACACACTCATGCCGTTCTTCATTGAGCGAGCCACACTCGCCAGGACGCGATCGCGCGGCCTGCCGGACCGGATCTCGGGCTACCTCGTCGCACGCTTGGCGCTCGACCGCAGCCTGCACGGCCGAGGGTTGGGGACCCAGCTCCTGGCGAGCGCGCTAGAGCGTGTTGCGGTTGGCGCCCGTGACCTTGGTGGCCGGTTTGTCGTCGTGGACGCGATTGATGACGCCGCCTCATCGTTCTACCGCTACCACGGCTTCGAGCCGATTCCCGGGCACCCGTACCGCCTTGTGCTGCAGACCAAGGCGCTGGCCTCGTACCTTCCCGAGCGACGGTGACAGCGTTGCCGGCTGGAGGTCCCCGACGCCGGCATTGCGCTCGAGCGCCCGTGGTCGATCACGGCGGTAGGTATCCGCCGTCCCGCCGTGCTTACATCTCGTCCACATCGAAAATTGCGCCAACGCGATCGAGGGTCGACTCCCACTCGCGCTGTACCAGCGCATGCAAATCGTCCTCAAGCTGCTGCCGTTCAGGCTCGTTGAACCAGTTGTCGTTGTGGCCCGAGACCCGGTCTCGATAGCCAGGCCCACGGCCCCATTCGTCCATACACTTGCGCCACAGGGAACGATCCTCGCGCAGATCATCGTCGAAGGCGGTTTCGCCTGAAACCTGGATCTTGCGAAGGAGCTCGCCGTACGACGTTGTCAATACTCGCGCCGCTTGATCCAGCAGCTCTCGGGCATCCGAATAGTCGGATGACGTCGAAAGCGTCTTTGTCTGTGCGGAGATCTGGTCGACTAGACGACCGACCGCCTTTACTGCCACCTGGCGCGCGCCCTGGCCGAGTTCGTGACGATAGGAAAGATTCTGCCATTCCCCTTCACGGCTCACTGCCGCGTTGATCGTCGCGGGGGCAGAGTTCCGCATGGACTGCAGCAGTGTGTTCGCCGCCTGCACAGGCACCGCTGGAATTGTCCTGCGTTCCGCCAGGGCGTGAAGCAGGAGCCGCCCGGCAGCACGCTGGACCTCGAGCACCTGTTCCTTATCGAGGTTCTCGACGAGCGCGTTGGTGCTATCGATCGCGCGCACGAGCCGCTTTCGGAGCACTTCCCTCGACGAATGGATGACGTCTTCCAGGAAGCCTCGGGCGGCATGTGGGTCGTCCTCGAAGGCGTTGAAGAAGTGGATTGGCAGCGGTGATGCGAATCCAAGTGGGGCAAGGGCCGTCTGGACTTGATCACCTTTCAGCTCGTACCCTTCATCCGCGTGGTCGACTCCGAGGCCAGCGTCATCTTTGACAGCGAGGGCCTCCTGGGGACGAGGCAACGCGAGAACTGCGGCGTTCGTTTCGATGAGATTGTTGCCGGTGAGTCTGGCTCGTTCCAGTAAGCCTGTGATCGCCGTAGCCGGTGCATCGTTGAATCCGGTGCACAAGATCGAGACGGTGTGTGGGTCGCTCAGCAGGTTGTCGAGATCTGCGCGACTGGCGACCGTGTCGATCCCGCGCGTATCGATCACACTGACGTCCAGATGCGGAAGGGACAATAACTCGGGGACTACCAGCTCAATCCGGGCGGGAAGCGAAATGTCGGGGTGACGACCGTTATTGACCCGGAGAAACTCGGTCCGAAGCCACTCTAGGCCGGACATGCCGGTAGAGCGGTCGTGCCACAAGTCTCGCCGATCCCGCCGGTGTAACTCCATACGAGCAAGTACCTCCACGACAAGAGCCCGCCGGTCACCGAGTTGGTCAGCTAGCTCCCGGGCCGGGTCATGAGCGACGCGCTTGCCGTCGGCGCCCTTGACGCGCGTGCGGGCCAGGCCGGCCATGTTCCGAATCGCTCGCTCGACCTCACGAGGAACTGTCGTCACTGCGTCGTCCGAATCCGAGGGCGGCCTCGTCACCTGGGGGCGCAGGAGACTGTCAACGAGGTCGGAAACGAAGGCTCGGATCGCCCCCTCAGGCTGCGGCTCGACCAGGACCCCGAATCCCGGCCCGACTTTCACGTCGACCTGGCACAGAGTGATGCCACCGGCACCCGACTCCAAGACCGGAACGCGCTTGCCGCCCTGATCGATTTCCAACCCTGTCATACGACAGATGGCTGTCGACTTTCCAATCCCGATTGTCCCGATGAACGCCACCTGGTGCGATCGCTGGGCAACGAGGGCGCTTAACATCTGGATCTCATTTGAAAGTTCATCGACTCGACGAGCGAGAGCGGGCTTGATGGCGTGGCCCTTGCGAACAAGATCCAGCTCTCGGACAGCCTGCTCGGCGGCCCAGAGGTCGTCGTGATCGGGGTGGTCGAGGCCGGGATCCGGCATTATTTCCCACTGGCGGGTGACGAGCGTTTCAAGACGACGAGCCTCGCTGGTGCCGATCGCTTCAAGGATTCCGCCGAATTCCTCGGGGGATACCGGGCGTTCCCCCGCCTCCACCCTCGAGATGACCGAGGGGCTCAGCGTGACTCGCTGAGCGAGGTCCGCTTGATTGAGGCCCGCCCGCTCACGCAGAAGCGCGATCTGCCGGCCTAGCTGAAGGGAAGTTGTTGGTGTCATCGACCTCCGCAAGCGTGTTGCAAGCATTCTGCACGTATGCGGGCTGATGTCAACTGCATGCGGAATCGTTGCGAGGAACAGGGGCAGCCTATTGGCCTTAGGTCACGCGAGCGGCCGCCGGCAGCGCCTTTGCCGGGCCCAGGATCCATGGCCGCTGATCCGCTCGACGAGCGCGAGTCCGGGCACAGGACAAACTCCGGTGCGGCCGACAGCTCTCAGCGCCAACATCGGTGCCGATGTGGCACTGCTCGGGTCGTAGGTCCTCAGCTATCCAGCCGACGAAACATTCGGGTCTGGGTCAATCTGGATTGGGAGTGACATCGGCCTTGGGCGCTGGGGCGTCCGCTTCGACGGCTTCGTCGAAGATGCGGCCGAGGACGTTGGCGGCGTCGCGGTCGGCTTCGGCGAGGAAGTGGCTGTAGACGTTCAGGGTCGTGGCGGCGTTGCGGTGGCCGAGGCGGCCGGCGACGGTGCGGACGTCAACGCCGGCGGACAGCAGGCGGGTGGCGACGTAGTGGCGGAGGTCGTGCAGGCGGACACCTTTCAGGCCGGCCTGGCGGCACAGCCTGGTGAAGCTGCGGCTCACGGAATCGGGGAACCATGGCTTGGATCCGTCGACCTCGTAGCTGAACACGAACGCCGTCGGCGGCAGCTCGAACTCGCACACACGCGCCCGTTCGTCGGCCCTCGCCCGGTGGACCCGTAGAGCCTCGACCGTTGTCGAGTCCAGGGACACTCGACGGCTCGCGTGGGTCTTCGTGTCCTTTTCCACCAACCCACTGGACCCTGATACGATCCCGCGGCTGATCGTCACAGTCCCGCGCGCCCAATCGATGTCGGACCAGCGCAACGCGATCAGCTCGCTCCGGCGGGCGCCGGTGGCGGCGGCCAGGAGGATGTAATCGGCCAGGTCGACGTCCGACGACGTCGCCAGCGCGAACACCCGCGCGAGCTCGTGCGGCGCCGGCGGGTTGATCTGCGGCATCGGCACCCGCGGCGGCGACGCGGACGACGCCGGGTTGGTCGCCAGCCATCCCCACCGCACGCCCTGCACCAGAGCCCGGTGGAGGACACCGTGCGTGCGGCGGATCGTCCCGGGCGCCAGAGGACGACCGACGCGACCGCCCTTCTCCCGCAACCGGCGGTAGAACCGGTCGAGGTCGGCGGCGCCCAACTTCGACAGCTGCACCTTCCCGACGAAGGGCAACAGGTTCCGGTCGAGGATCCCGCGCGTCTCGTGCGCCCCCTTCGGCGAGAACCCCGGCGCGGCGTGCGAGTACCACTCCTCCAGCAACTCGCCGACGGTGGCGCTCGTCCGGGCCAGCGCGCCCCGGTCGGCCTCCGCGACCATCGCGGTCAGCGCCCGCTGGGCCTCGCGCTTGCCGCCCCGGACGGTCTTGTACACCCACCGCTTGCGGCCGCTGACGGCGTCCCGCCCGACGTACACCCGCAGCTCCCAGGCGTCGCCGCGCTGCCTCATGAACCCCTGCATCCCGAGCCTTTCGCCGGACCTTGGATTGGCAAGAGATTGGCAGAACCGCTACCGGAAGGCAAGCAGCCCCGGTCGAAAACGCTCTGACCTGGACTTATGTGAGTACCCCCAACGGGATTCGAACCCGTGCCGCCACCTTGAAAGAGTGGTGTCCTAGGCCGCTAGACGATGGGGGCGGGACGGCCCAGCGTACCGCCCGGCTTCAAGCTTTCAGCCCACCTGCCACTCCGTACCGTCGGGGGTGTCGCGCACCTCGATCCCCGCGTCCACCAACCGGTCGCGGATGGCGTCGGCGTCGGACCAGCGGCGCCCGTCCCGGGCATCCCGCCGGGCGTCGAGGAGGGCCTCGACGAGCGGTTCCACGACCTCGCGGGGGTCACGCAGGCCCTCATCGGCGGCCTCGCCGAGGCGAACGATCATGGAACGCAGTGCGGCCCGGGCGCGGTCCATCTCGTCGGACTGCAAGGTGTCGCGGGACCACTCGACCAGCAGGTCGTCCAGTTCGAGGATGCACTGGGTCGCGGTCTTGGCGTCCCGTTCGCCCACGGCCTGCTCGAAGGTGCGCTCCTGCCGTGCCAGCTCATCCTGCAACGGTGACCTCGACATCGCCGCCGTAGGCGTCACCACCTCGGCGGCTGGCAACACCGCCTGGCCGCCGACCTCTGCAAGGCACCTGATCCCGACCGACTCACCGGCTGAGACCTGCCGGACGACGACACCACGCACCCGAACCGTCACGCAACCCAGGCCCGCCACCGACGCGCGCCCCGAGTCCAGGTCCAACACGCAAGCCGTGTGCTCGTCCACGCCGAGCACGAACACGTCGTCGGGCAGGGCGTCCTCCAGCATCCGCAGCCGGCGCTCGCCCATGTAGCAGTAGCGGGTGTCGTGGTTGCCGCCCTCGGCGTTGTTGAAGTGGGGGATCACGACCGCCCGCAGGCCGACGTCGGCCATGAGGTCGAGACCGTCGAGCCAGAACGGCGTCTCGCCGACCTTGTAGATCTCGTAGACCGGCAGCGCGTACGGCCCCAGCGTTACCGCCGCCGCGCTTGCGAACGTGATGCTCCCGCCGGTGCGCAGCTTCTCGGCCAGGACCGCCGGCACGCCGCTCTCCCGCCACCGGCGAAGGGCGTGCGACGGGCTGCCCGGTCCAGCGAAGACCCACCCCGCCTCCCGGAGCCGGGCCAGCGACGTTTCGTGCTCGACCGATCCGATCTCGTCGCTCGATCGGTAGGACGCAACCGCCACTGGACGGCGCACGCTCTCCCGGAAATAGTCGACCGCCTTTGCGACGATGTCGTCGGCGTTCTCTTGGAAGCCGAACGGCGTGTCGAGCATCGCCGCCGGCACCTCCCCCGAGCCCAGCCGGGCGAACACCTCGCGGTGAACCTTGCTCATGGTCGGGCTGGTCTCGCCCGACCCCATGATCACCAGCAAGCGGGGACGCTGCTCGGCCATCGGTCCAACCCTACGACGCAAAATCGAGCAACAGGTCCGCCACCCGGTCGGGCTGCTGCACGTGGAGGTCGTGGTCGCCCCTGACCCGTTCAACCCGCACCTTGGCGCCGGTCAGGACCGCATGAGGCGGCGCCGCACCGCCGTTCCCGTCGTGCTCGGCGTGGACGAGCATCAGGGGCACCGTGAGGTGTGGCACCACCTCGGACGGGTGGTGTTCCCAGAGGGCTCGCAACAGCCGGATGTGCCGGTCGTAGGTGAGCCACGGGCGTGCGGTGCCGTCGGGCAGGACCTCCAGGTTGGCGAGCGTGGCGGCGACACCGGCGTCTGGCCAGTCGCGGTGCGCGCGCCGGATCCACCCCTCGATGTTGGCGACCGGCGTTCCCGCGAAGGCCGGCGGCGCCAACGCGGCCTCGCAGTCCCCCCAGCGCGGCCAGCGTTCGGAGAGCTCGATGGCGCCACCGTCGATGCCTACGGCGCCGGCGACCAGCCCGGACGCCCGGTACGCCAGCTCCACCGCCAGGTTGCCGCCCGTCGACTGCCCGACGGCCACCGCCTCCCCGAACTCAAAGGCGGCGATGACCAGCCGCAAGTCCCGTGTCAGTGTGGCGAAGTCGTAGCCGTTGGCGGGCTTGTCGGACAGGCCGTGGCCTCGCAGGTCGACGGCGACCACAGGGTGGCCGGCGGCGTGCAGACGCTCGGCCACCGCCTCCCAGGTGCGGCAGTTGGAGGAGAGGCCGTGCACGAGCAGGAAGGCGCGCCCGGAGCCGCCCTCCCACACGAGCGCGTGGAGCGAAACTCCCTCGGCCACGGCGAGTCGTCCGACGTCCGGCACTGGGCCATGATGCCCGCATGCGCAAGGTTGCGGTTGCGACCGCCGGCCTGGCCCTCGCCGCCGCCTGCGGGCGCGGCAACGCGCCCGCGCCGACCTCGACTACCCAGTCGTGCGTCGAGCCGGGCGCCCAAGGCGCCATCCCGTGGGACCGGCTGCGCAACCCGATCTACGTCGCGCCCGATGCCGCCGCCAAGGACGTGGCCGTGCGGCTGGTGGCCGGCCGCTGGCAGTTGCTGTTCAGCCACGTGCGGGAGGACCCGTTCCGCTTCCGCATCGGCCTCACCTCGAGCGAGGACCTGATCAGCTGGGCGCCGGTCGAGCTCTGGGACCAGCCCGAGGTCGGCGGGGTGGCGTCCCCCGACATCACCCGCGACCGCAACGGCGCCTACGTCGTCACCTACAACTCGCACACCCGTGACACCAACGGGCTGAACAAGATGTACGCCCGAACGTCGCTGGACTTCCGGCACTGGTCGCCGCCGAGGCGGCTGGCGTTCGACGTGCGCCCGCGGCCGACCGACCGGCTAATCGACGCCGCCGTGGCCCACACCAGCCACGGGGCGTTCCTCGGGTATAACCACCAGGAGGACTTCTTCGAGGTGGCGTGGTCGCCCACCGGCTCCCTGGACGGGCCGTGGCGCCGCCTGGGCGTCGCTGACACGGGGCCGTTCGAGAACTACCAGTTCATCGAGATCGACGGCGTGTGGCACGTGCTGGGGACGACCGTCCCGATCCACCGTGAGCTGCTGTACCGGCTGGGCGGCCCGCCCGACGACCCCGAGAGCTGGCTGAAGTGGGACCTGGTCAGGGAGTTCAACGTGCCGTTGGAGGCCTGGAACCGTCCGCCTGGGGAGATCGCCAACTCCGCCTTCCTCTGTGACGCTCGAAGCCTGGACGGCCATTGGTACCTGTTCTTCGCGGGCAGCACGGAGCTGGACCGCTTCGGCGGGCGTGGCTATGCGAAGGTCGGCATCGCCCGCAGCGCCGACCTGGTGCAG
>JBOGID010000014.1:0-11075 GCA_050742295.1 Acidimicrobiales bacterium
CCAAGCCCTGCCAGCCTTCACCTGAACCCGGCCGCGCCGTCTGACCCCACGGTCCACAAACCCTCGACAAACCGGGCTCTCCTCGACATCGCGCGTTCACCCACCCCGTCCTGCGCTTGTTTTAGGACTAGCGGGACGGGCGATGTCCTTGTCCGTTCGCATGACCTGATCCGGAGGCGTGCGCCGCCTTCGCTCACCAGGCCCGGCCGACGTAGGGCCGTGATGAGGGCCGCGTTGGCGGGTAGGGGGAAGGCATGGCAAGTAACGGTTCAAGGCCGGGACGCGACCCGAGGGTCCTGGCACTGGTCCTGGCCGGCGGCGAGGGCAAGCGGCTCGCGCCGTTGACGGCGGATCGGGCGAAGCCGGCGGTGCCGTTCGGCGGGCACTACCGGGTGATCGACTTCGTGCTCTCCAGCCTCGCCAACGCTGGCTACCTCAAGATCCTCGTGCTGACCCATACGAGAACAACAGCCTCAACCTTCACGTCGCCCGGGCCTGGCGCATCTCGACCCCGCTCGGCGGCTACGTGAGCCTCGCGCCGGCCCAGATGCGGCGCGGCCCGGAGTGGTTCCAGGGCTCGGCCGACGCCATCTACCAGAGTATGGACCTGATCGACCAGGAGCGGCCCGACTACATCTGCGTGTTCGGCGCCGACCACGTCTACCGCATGGACCCGCGCCAGATGATCGATCAGCACATCGACATCGACATCGACATCGACATCGACACCGGCGCCGGCGTCACCGTGGCCGCCGTCCGCGTTCCCATCGCAGAGGCCAGCGCCGCCGGGGTCATCGAGCAAGGTAAGGGGACCGCCATCCGCACCTTCAAGGAGAAGCCGTCCGATCCCCATGGTCTGCCCGACGACCCTGACCAGGTGCTGGCCTCGATGGGGAACTACGTGTTCACGGCCAGGATCCTCGCCGACGCGGTGCGTACCGACAACGCCAACGCGGAATCAGAGCATGACGTCGGCGGCGATCTCATCCCCATGCTCGTCGAGGCGGGCGTCGCCCACGCTTACGACTTCACCGAGAACGACGTGCCGGGCGAAACCGAACGCGAGCACGGCTACTGGCGCGACGTCGGGACCCTCGATGGGTTCCACGGATCACACCTGGACCTTCTGGGGGCCGAGCCCCGCTTCAGCCTCGCCAACCCGCGGTGGCCGATCCACACTGCGGCGTCCAGCATCCCCCCCCGTACGGTTCGTGTACGAAGGGGTCGAAGGCACCGGGCGGGTAGCTCGACTCGCTGATCTGCTCGGGGGCGGTCGTGCTGGGAGCCACCGTCACGGGCTCCGTCCTCTTCCCCGGCGCGGTGGTCAACGCCGGTGCGTCCGTGGAGCGGTCGGTGCTGATGCACAACGCCGTCATCGGGGAGGGGGCCGTGGTCTTGCAACGCCATCCTCGACAAGGACGTGGAAGTGCCACCGGAGCCTCCCTCGGCGTGGATCCCGACGCAGACCGTGAGCGGTTCAGGATGTCCGGCAACGGGGTCGTCGTGGTGGGCAAGGGCGAGAAAATCCCCGCCTGACACGAGGGAGGTAGGCCCAATGACCGACTTCGAGACGAACGGCCGCGACAGTCCGGGAACGCCCGTTGACGCAGTGCACGTCCACTCGTACGCCGACGCGGAGGTGACCAAGCGGATCGAGCAGGCCATCTGGGACGAGCTCGGCGTCGACGTGTCCGTGCCCGGCTCACTCGGACGGCTCGACGACGACGGTGAGCGGGACGAACCTCTCGCCCTCACCCAGCTGGTGCTGCTGTACCACCTGATCCAGGCCCGGCAGGCGGCCGCCTGACGGCACCGTGGTGGTCGACGTGAGCCCGTTGTCCGCTGGCTCCCCGGGCGATACTGCGGGATGCGCAGGCCACGTTGAGCCACGAGGGCGGCTTGCTGACCGGAGTCCCGTCGTCGCCGGGTGTTGCCGCGGGCCGAGTGGTGAGGCCCGGCGACCGAGGGCCCGGCGTCGTCGTCGACGCCGAGCTCGGCCCGGGCGACGTGACCGCGCTCGACGCCGACTCGGTCATCGCGGTGGCCACCGCGTCCGGCGCGCCGCTGTCCCACGCGTCAATCCTCATCCGCTCGCTGGGGGTACCGGCGGTCACTGGTCTCGGCCCCCAGATCCTCGCCGTGCCTGCTGGCACCCTCGTCCTTGTCGATGGCGACGCCGGTACGGTGCAGGTCGAGCCGTCCGCTTCCGCGCTGGACGCGGTCCGCGCCGAGCAGCTGGCCGCCAACGAGCGATTGGAAGACGCCCGCCGTCATGCCGCCGAGCCGGCTATGACCCGCGATGGGTACGTCATCCCGGTAGTCGCCAACGTCGGGAGCGCCGGGGACGCCCGGTCGGCCGTGCGCAACGGCGCCGACGGGGTCGGGATGCTGCGAACCGAGTTCGCCTTCCTCAACCGGTCCGACGCCCCGGGCGAGGAGGAGCAGTACCTGGCCTACCGCGACGTCGCGGAGGCCGTGGGCGAACGCCCGCTCGTCGTTCGGACGCTCGATCTCGGCGCCGACGTCCCCGCGTGGGACCCGAAGCCCGAACCGAATCCCGCCTTGGGCAACCGGGGGATCCGCCTGACTCTCGCCCGCCGGGACCTCCTCGCCACCCAGCTGCGGGCCGTGGCGCGTCTGGCCCGCGACCGCCCGATCCAGCTGATGTTCCCGATGATCACCACCGTCGACGAGCTGCGCGAGGCACGAGCCTGCTTCGACGAGGTCTCAGACGGGGTGGAAGTCGAGTTCGGCATCACCGTCGAGGTCCCTGCCGCGGCGATCACCGCGGCGGTGTTCGCGCCGGTCGTCGACTTCTTCGCGATCGGGACGAACGACCTGACCCAGTACACGCTCGCCGCCGACCGGGCCAACGCGGCGGTCGCCTCCCTGGCCGACGGCCTCCACCCGGCGGTCCTGCGGATGATCGGCGAGGTGACCAAGGCGGCGGCTGTCCACGAACGGCCGGTCTGCGTCGTCGGCGAGCTGGGCACCGACCGCCTCGGCGTCCCGCTGCTGCTCGGGCTGGGTGTCACCAGCTTGTCGGTGCGCCCAAATGCGGTCGCCCAGGTCAAGCAGCTCGTCCGGTCGGTCCGGCTCGACGAGGCTCGGGCCCTGGCCCAGGCCGCGCTCGGCGCCGAGTCGGCGACTGCCGTGAGGCGCCTGGCCTCATCGGCGTGACTGAGTGCAACCGGAGGCGCCGTCGGTTCTCACGCGAGATCGAGCGCGAGCAGCCATTGCGCGGCGACACGTCCCACCCAGGCCACGAACGACGGCGCGCCCTGCAGGCGATAGAGCGAGTAGGGCGGACAACCGCCCAACACCTCGACGTGATCAAAGGCGTGATCCGGACTGAACAGGAGAACGTCGCCGTCCACCCGTGACAGAAGGTCGTGTTCCCATTCGCTTCCCGGCAGATCGAGTAGCAGCTGCCGAGGTCGATCGGCCATGTGGCGTCGTCGTCCTCGAGGATCCAGCGGTAGTCATCCAGGACGGTCGCGTCGTGCAGGGCCTCGCGGTAGGTCAACGCATCGATGCCGTTCAGCAACCACGATGGAGGCTCGTTCGCGGCCCGCTCCACATTCCCGCAGAACGCCCGCAGGAGCTCGCGGTGATCGGGGTGCACGACGTCCGCCTCGACGACGGGGGCAGGGGGCAGAGCCAGCTGACGGGCTCCGCCGAGCTTCGTTGCCGCCACGAGAGGAGCTCGAACTCCTCGCCTTCGATCGTAAAGGGGCGTCGTCATCGCCGCGGCCATCAACCGGTGGAAGGACCCGAACCGGCTCCGGTCGACCCCCCGTCCAGTCGCCGGCCGGGGCTCGCCGACGTCCGGCGCGGCGCCGGCGCCCACGATCCATGGGACGCTCTCCACGAATGCCTGCCAGTCGGTACTCGGCGGTGTCATAGCCGCCTCGCCCGGCGGACGGTCAGTCGAAGGTGAACAGGGGTGGGACGATGACCACGACCGCGGCGGCCCAAATCGCAAAGACGGGCATGTAGGTCGTCTGCCAGCGCTCGACACGGTGAAACGTGCCGCGACCGGTGAGGAACCGGCTCGAGAGCCAGGCGGCCCCGGCCAGGTTCACGAGGAGCACGAGGTTGAGGCCGAGCGCCGCTGCTCGGTTCGCCGTGAACCCGAGGTCGCCGATCCGGGCGATCATGGCGCCCAGCACCACCACATCGAGGACGAGGGCACTGACCACGGCGACCAATTGGATGCGGTCCATCCAGGTCGGCGACGTGGACGGGTCCCGGGCCGACATGGCGTACAGGACCAGCCCGAGGACCACCAGCAGCAGGGCGTCGAAGACGCCGAGGAGCTCGCGATCGAACGCGCCGCCGAACCCGGTCACGGTGTATGAGACAGCGGCGACGGCCAGCATCAGCGCGAAAAGCGGCGTGAAGAGCATGGTGAGGACCGGTGCCATGTTCTCCACGACCCGTTGCTTCGACTCGACGAGCCATGCGGCCACGATCACCGCGCCGGCCGCTCCCGATGGCATCACCCACTCGAAGACCCCCTCGGCGTCGACGCCCGCGGGTTCGAGGATGAGCGCCGTGAGGGCCAGGAGCACGCTCCCCCCGAGCCCGATCAGTACGTAGTAGATGAACCATTCGCCCGTGAAGCGGACGAGGTCCATACGTCGTTCGTGCGAGTGCAGGGCGCGGCCCATGTACGGGTAGGCCATCACGAACCACAGCACGACCGGTAGGTGCGCAGCGACGAGCAGTTCGGTCGATGCGTCCTCGCTGTAGGGGTACAGGTTGATCACCAGGGCGGCGATCGCAATCGGGGCGGCCGTCAGTAGCGACTGGCGAAGGGGCAGCTGCCGTCGGTGGCCGAAGTAGCCGGCGAGGAACGGAATGACGAGCAGGCTCAGGTTTCGCACGAACCACCTGGGCTCCTCGTCCGGGAAACCCGCGGCCAGGCGCGCCACCTGGATCGCAACGGCCGCCGCCAAGGCGAATGTCAGCGCCTCGGGCCACCGGCTCTCCGGCTGTGGCTGCTCGCTTCCGCCGGAGAGGACGAGCTGCCTCCAGAGTCTGCCGCTGTGCTCGAGTGCGAACTCCCGGGCGAGCTCGTCGACCCTTCCCATCCGCTTCACGGCGACGAGAAAGGCCTCATCGGCCGCGAGGCCGGCCGCGTCCAGATCAGCGATCTGGTCGCGCAGATGGGCCTCCAACTCGCCCACATCCCGGCCGTTGACCGCCGCCGCCCGTCCGACGAAGGCCCGCCACTCTGCGATCTCGGACTCCAGCTGTTCCACGGGTCAGGCCCTCCCGAGGACGAAGGGCATGAGGTCCGTACCCCCCCAGACCCCACCCAGCACGCGCGCCACGGTCACCCACTGCCGCTTGTGCTCGGCGAGTGCCGCATGCCCCTCATGGGTGAGCGCGTAGTACCTCCGGCTCCGTTCGTCAGGCGGCGTCCGCCACTCCTTGGTCACGTAGCCGAGCCGGTGCAGGCGATGGAGCAGCGGGTAGAGCATCCCGTCGGTCCACTGGAGCTCACCGTCGGACAGCTCCCGGATGCGCTTGAGGATGGCGTACCCGTAACTCTCGCCCTCGGCCAGGATCGCCAGCACCAGCGGCGTCGCCGACGCCGCGACCAGGTCCTTCTCGATCTTCACCGCACCTCCGATACCTCAAGCCGGAATGCATAGAAGCACAATGTATCGTCCGCCGATGGCCATGGGTGTCGGAGGTCGTCAGCGGAGTGCGGCCCAGGGCCCGCGCCCGGCGAAACGCCACCGCGGCAGCGAGGTCAGCTCGGACCGCTGGCCCGGCGGCCCGTCACCAGTTCCATCGGCACCTCGACGGCGTCGGTCGTCGACTGGACGACGGCGGTCACCGTCCAGCGGCCTTCGAGGGAGAGAGCGCTGGACGAGCCGCGCCAGTGGGAGTCGTCGTCCCGTTTCAACTCGAGGCTGGTGGCAGCGACGTCGGCCCGATCCACGGATTGGAACCGCAGCGTCACCGTGTCGGCCCCCAGCGGCTTGCGGGAGTCGTAGTCGACCACGGTGGCGTCGAACTGGTTGGGCCCGGCCGACCCCGGGTTCACGATCACCCGTACCCGCACGGAGGTGGCGAAGTCGTTGCCGCTGATGGTCACGCCGCGCGGCCGCTGGAGCCGCTCCGCTTCGGCGACCGAGGCCGACGGCGGGAGCCCGGCGAGGACCGCCGCCGCGCCCAGGACGGCCACGCCGACGACGACCTCGGCCCGCACCGTCCGGCGCAGTCCGACGACCCGGGCCGCGGTGGCGGCGGCGACGTGGCGGAACCGGCTGCGAGCGCCCAACGCCACGAGGGCGGCGAACAGCCCCAGTTTGACGAGGAGGGTGACCCCGAAACTGGTGTCCAGCATCCGTGACCAGGCTCCGACCTCGTCGACCGCCCGCAGCGTCCCGGACACCGCCACCACCACGAGCATCACCAACGCGACGGTCGAGAACCGGCGGGCCAGGCCCAGGCCCCGGCCCGGATCGCCGCGCCGAAAAGCGACCAACAGCCACGCCAGACCGCCGACCCACGCTCCCACTGCCACCAGGTGCAGCCATTGTGTCCCGACCGTGAACCAGGGGACGGTCGAGGCGTCGGCGTGGCCGGCCAGTGCCCGCTGGAGCATGATGGCCGACGCTCCGACGCCGACCGCGCCGAGGGACCAGCGGCTCGGACGGAGGCTGGCCCAGCCCACGGCCAGCCACGTGAGCCCCACGGCGATGGCCTGAGCCGACAGCTTCTGGCCGGTCGACGACTCCAGGAGGTTGCCCAGGCTCGTCCGAGTGGCGGCCCGGTGGTCGGCGATGGTCAGGACCAGGCCGAGCGCAGCGACCGCCCACGCCACGTTCAGCAGCCAGACTGAGACGAAGGACGGCTTCGCCACGATCAGCACGCCCACCGTCCCGGCCCCCACCAGCAGCACGGCACCCAGGTAGAACAGCCACCGCCCCGACACTGCGATCGGCGTCGGTGGGCGTACGCCGGTTGCTGCCCCCGTGGCCCCAGCTGCGGCGGCCGGCACCCCGACGCCGAACGCAACCGTGCCGACCGTCGTGTGGCCGTCGAAGGTCGACGTTGTCCGCCACGTCACGGTGTACACGCCCTGGGCCAGCGCCCCGAGGGCGAGCCGCGCCCGGTTCGGCGCCCCCGGGATCTCGACCCTCCCCACCTCGACCCGCGTGCCCTCGGCGTCGAGTACGTGCGCCACCGTCAGCAGCGGGTCGAGCGATTCGGTGAAGGTGAGGGTCACCTCCATGGGCGGCTCGTCGACCGTCGCCCCGTCGGCCGGCGTCGACTCCGCTAGCAGGGCGTGCGCGCTCGCGGGCGCAGCGGCGCCCGGTGCGAACACGCCGAGCATCACGAGCGCGCCGAGCAGGCCGGCGACCCTGCGCTTCACCAAGGGCTCGGGCGCGCCACATCGGGCACGAGCCGCGCCCCGCTCACCGGCTGAGCGATTCGGGCTCTCCGGACGGGGACTGGGCCCGTTCCCGGTCCCTACCAGCCGTTTTGCCGCCACCGGTGCTCCGACGGAGAGCGAGCAGGGCGACGCCCGCAGCCACCAGCCCGAGGACGCCGACGGCGAGGCCCACGAACGCCAGCGTCCGGGCGCTGCTGGCGCTCTCCTCCGCCTCGCGCACGGCCGCGTCAAGGCGGGGCACCTCGCGGTCGATACGGGTCGCGATCTGGCCGGGGGAGGGGTCCTTGGCGGGGAACGAGCTGTTGGCCACGTCCTCCACCTCGTTGAACGTGTTGGGGCCCGACGTGAACGTCTGGTCGACGAGCTGTCCACGGACCGAGCCCGTCAGCCGGAGCGTGTAAGTCCCGGGACGGGTCGGCGTGAGCCAGGCCCGGTAGTCGCCGGGCGTCGCCGACCCCACCAGGGGGAGCGTCGTCTTGTCGGACCCCTTGATCACCTCGACGGCAAACGTGTCACCCGCGTTGCTCACCGGCGCCCCACCGCTGGCCTCGGTGACGGTCACCTGCACACTGTTCTTGAATCCCGTGTACGCCGGCTCGTCTCCCCACCCGACGACGAACGCGAACGAGCCTGCGGTCCGCCGTTCGTGGGCGGCGGCGGCCGTTGCGGCGCCCGCGGCGAGGGCGGTCGCCAGGGGCAGGGCCGCCGCCATCGATCGCGCCAGGAGCCTGTTCATCGGTCGCTTCCTTTCCTGACGGCGTGGGCCCGAACCACGTCCCGGCGTCACGCTATTCGAGCCTCGCCTCAGCCCAGTGTCGTTCCGTGTCCTCGAAGAACCAAGCCCAGATGCCTTGAAGACCGCGCCTGAAGGCGCGAGACCGGGTCCCAGAGACCGTCGTTCACAAGGCGTCGGGAGGTCTTGTAGCTATAGACGACAGGCGGATAGATTTCACGCGGCGGTACCGTCAAGACTGGTTGGTCAAGGAGGAGTCGCTGCAATGAGTCAATCGCGTCGCCGTCTGGCGATCGGAAGCGTGGCGGCGCTGGCAGTGGTGGTCCCGGCGAGCCTGGCCTGGGCGTGTGTGGCCCCGATGTCGCTCACGACCGAGAGCAACCGGGTGCAGCCCGGTGGAGTGGTGAAGGTGATCGGCCGGGAGACGGGGCCCGGGGCGCCGATCGAGATCCGCCTGAACGCCCCCAACGGCCGGCTGCTCACCACGGTCAGGGATCAGGTGGGAGGCATGACGGCCAAATGGGAGTGGGACGTCCCCATCCCGACCGACATCCAGTACGGCACCCACGTCCTGTACGCCGTGCAGAACTTCCGCAACATGAACGCGGTCGTGCCGAGGGTCACGATCTACGTAGGCGTCGAGCCCCCACCCGCGCCAACCCCCGAACCCCGGCCCGCATCGCTCGACGTCGGGTCCGGGCCCAGCGGCATGAGCCTGGTCCTGCTCGGGCTGGGTGTCGCAGGGGCCGGCCTTCTCATCGTCGGCGGCCTAAGCGTCATCGCCGGCTCGAAGAAGGGGCCTCAGCCCGAGGCCGCCAAAGTCAACGGGTAACAAGCTCCCCAAGCTCGCTCCCTGTTCCTCGTTCGATTCGCGGGGCACGACGCGTGGCCCTGCCAGGACACTTCGGAAGGATGCGATGAAGTTCCGCAAATCCCAGGTGGGCGCGGCAGCGACCGCCATCGGGGCCATGCTCCTCGCCTTCGGCAGCTCGGCATTCGCTGAGCCGGGGCCCACCCCCTATACGTACAAGCAGGTCACCTACAAGGACCAAGGTCAGAAGTTCGACCTGCTGACCTCGTCGAAGCAGATGACGAAGGAATTCGAGCCCCCCGCCCGAGCGTTCGGCAGCCCGACTGCGATGGCGGTCCACCCCGACAACCCCCGCATCGTGGTGGCGGCGTCGATCGAGATGCGCACCCGCACGTGCTACCTCATCGTGTCGAAGGATGCCGGTCAGACCTGGCGCTTCTCCAAGGAGCTGCCTGCGCCCAAGGACTACCAGTACTGCTTGAACGGCACCGCCGGTGTCCCCGAAGCCAACCTCGCCTTCGGGCGTGACGGCATGCTGTATTACGTCCGCCAGGCCTACGGAGACGGTGAAGGGCCGCGCGACGGGAAGTCGAGCGCGCTGCTCGCCCGCACGTCGAACCTCGGGGAGAGCTGGCAGTTCACCTTGGTCAAGAACAACCGCAACGCCCCTGCACCGCCCGGCAACGTGTCTTCGGTTACGGGCCTGGCGGTCGACACCTCGGGCCCGCGCGACATCGTCTACGTCGGGTACAGCGAGTCCTTCCCCGATGCTCCTACTGACAGCCCGCTGCGCGCCGCTCCGAACGTCATGGTCGCCACCTCGACCGATGGTGGCGCCACGTTCGGTACGCCGGTCAACCTGAACTCGCTGCAACGACCGTCCCTCGAGATCGCCGGCAAGAAGTACGAACTGGTCTTCCGCAGCGGCTTCGGCGCGCCGTTCCTGTTCGCCCATGACGGCGTGCTCCTCGCGGTCGCCGGGCCCGACCTCCCGGCGGCCGATCGACCGCAGCCCCCGCCGGAGGCCGGCCAGGGCCTGAACCCCGGCAGCTGGTACGCCTACCCGATGCCGCAGCTGATGGCCCGCTCGACCGACCAGGGCAAGACGTTCACGATCAACCCCCTCGGCGATCCCATTCTGGCCGGGACCGGGAGCTACACGGGCATGGGGTGGACGCCCGAGGGTGGCCCCAGGGGCACGATGATCGCCGTGTACGCGGCGACGCCGGCGACCTCGCAGACCATCGCCCTGGCCGACATCGTCATGCAGCGGTCTACGGACAGCGGCGTGACGTGGTCGTCGCCGCTCGCCCTCGACGACGACAAGCCGGAGGCGCACATCACGGGCTTCTATCCGCAGGTCTCGGTCGCTCCGAACGGCCGAATCGACGTGGCCTGGCAGGACAACCGCGAGACGACCGACTACCTCTTCGACGTCCGCTACACGTACTCGACCGACGGCGGACTGACCTGGGCCAAGAACGTCAAGGTCAACGACAAGCCACTCGACTTCAACTACGGAATCAGCTACAACTCCGACTACCGCTATCCGGTCGGCGTCGGTTCGGCGAACTCGTACGCCATCATCGGATGGGCGGACAGCCGGCTCGCCACCGACTTGACCCAGACGCAGGACAGTTTCGCGTCGGCGGTGCAGTTCGAGCCCCTTCCCACGACCAAGAACACAACGGCGCCGTACATCGCCGCTGTCTTCGGAGGCCTGGTGGTGGCAGGACTCGTGCTGCTGGGCGCGCTGCAGTTCCGCAAACTACGGGGCTCCGCTCCCGGCGGCGGGTCCTCGCGGCGGACGTCACGGGTGCCGGTCGGGGCGTAGCCCGGCCGCTCGTCCCGCGCTCTGACGCACACAGCCCACGCCATCCGGTGTGGGCTGTGTCGTTCGTGGGCATTCCCGTGACAGGCGCGTTTGCGATCTCAGCCGTCGGGTCGGGGCCTGGCCGTCACCGGCCCTCGAGCGTCGGCCGGCTGCGCCGGCGTCGGCGCCTCGCGTTTCCTAGGCGACTGCTGATTAAACCCTCATTTCGCGCCCGACGGCGTGTTCATACCCAGCCGGTCACTGTAAACAAGCTGGTCAGTGGCCGTCGGGCGCCTCGGCG
>JBOGID010000015.1:0-8785 GCA_050742295.1 Acidimicrobiales bacterium
TGACCTCGCCCCGGGCCGGATGTACTCGAGCCCGACCTTCGCCGTGGCCGCCATCCCGGCCACCAGGCCGACGACCGCCGCCACGCTGAGCCCGAGCGCGACCAGGCGGCCGCGCCTCGCTCCCCGCCACCGGGTCCGGTCAGCCATGCAGTCCACTATCCACGACCCGTGTGAGCGTTGCATGAGCTTCCAGGTGGCTGGTGTCAAAGCCCGCTCTCGGCGGCCGACCGCCCCGTTGGAGCTTCGGCTGCAACGCAAGAGGGCTGGTCAGGGGTAGGTCGGCCGCCTTGGTGCGAAGCGCCGATCGCGAGTAAGACCAGCCACCTAGCCTTGCGGCATCGAGCGATCCGTGCTCCAGGGGGTGGCGGTCTTCCGATGGGGAGCCTGGTTGTGGATGGCGGCCGTTCTGGCCGTCTCCCGGCGGGACCTCCAGCGGCCGTGGCTGGCCGTCGCCCTCGTCGGCCTCGCCCTCGCCGTCACGGCCATGGACACGGCCCTGCTCCGCCGGGACTCGGCGTCGCTGCTGAGGCGCGCGCCCGTCCTCGCCGAGCTGGTCGTGGGCGCCGCGCTGGTCCTGGCCGACGGGTGGGCGTACGAGCAGGGGCACGCCTTCTCGACGTCGCAGTCGCTGGGCTCGGTGTGGCCGCTGGCCGGCATTCTGGCCGCCAGCGTCGCCATCGGCGCCCGCGCCGCCGCCGGTGCCGGCGTCCTCATAGGCGTGGCCCGCATTGGCGCCGTCGTTGCCAACGGAGCCGAGATCGACTCGGGCGGTAAGATCCTGTCGCTCCTCAACACCATCGTCTTCTACGCCCTGGGCGGCTCGGTGGCCGGCTACCTGATGCACCTCCTCGCCCGAGCCGAGCGGCAGATCTCGGCGGCCCGGGCCCGGGAGGAGGTGGCCCGCACGCTGCACGACGGCGTCCTGCAGACCCTCGCCGTGGTCGAGCGCCGGGCCAACGACCCCGAACTGGCCCGCATGGCCCGCCAGCAGGAACTGGAGCTGCGCGAGTTCCTGTTCGGCACCGCGGCGGGGACCGCCCATGCGGCCCTGGGCGGCGGCGACCTGGGCGCCGGCCTCCGCCACGCCGCGGCCCGGTTCGAGCAGGCGTTCGGCGGGCGGGTCGACGTGATCGTGGCCGAGGACGTCCCCGCGCTGGACCGACCCGCCTGCGACGCCCTCGTCGGAGCGGCCGGCGAGGCCCTGATGAACGCCGGCAAGCACGGCCGGGCGTCCAAGGTCACCGTCTACGTTGAGCCGACCGAGGACGGGGAGAGTTCGGTGTTCTGCTCGATCAAGGACGACGGGGCCGGCTTCGACCCGTCTGCGACCACGGAGGGCGTGGGCCTCACCAAATCGGTTCGAGCGCGCATTGAAGAAGTGGGCGGCCGGGTAGAGGTGCTCAGCAGTCCCGGCGACGGTGCAGAGGTGTGCATGTGGCTCCCGTAAGGGTCGTCCTGGCCGACGACCACCCCATCTGGCGGGACGGCGTGCGCGCCGACCTGGCCGACGGCTTCACCGTCGTGGGCGAGGCCTCCACGGCGGACGAGGCCATCGCCGCCATCCGCCAGCACCAGCCCGACCTCGTCGTCTGCGACCTCCAGATGCCGGGGGGCGGCGGGATCAAGGTGGCCCGGACATGCAGCGAGCAGACCCGCATCGTCATCCTCACCGTCTCTGAGCAGGAGCGGGACCTGCTCGACGCAGTCGCCGCGGGCGCCGTCGGCTACCTGATCAAGTCGACGTCGGGCCCGGAACTGCGGGCCAGCCTCCGGCGGGCCGCCGCCGGCGAGCCCGTCTTCTCCCCGGCCCTGGCCGCGCTGGTGCTGGGTGAGTTCCGTCGCATGTCCAAGTCGGCGGGCGGCATCCAGCCGCTGTCCGAACGGGAGCGGGAGGTCCTCCAACTGGTGGCCCGGGGCCACACCTACAAGGAGATCGGCAACCGCCTCTACATCGCCGAGAAGACGGTGGAGAACCACGTCCGCAACATCCTCGGGAAGCTCCACCTGAACCGCAAGCAGGAGCTCATCCGCTACGCCCTCGAGCACGGCATCGAGTAGTGCCGGTCGACCGACGCCTGGCGGGAGCCGCGGCGGTAGCCCTCGCCGCCCTCGCCGCCTTGTCGGCGTCGGGCCAGGACCCTGCGCCCAACCGGCCGGCGGCGGCGGCCCCTTCTGCCGGGCCCCGGGCCCCGGCGAGGAGCGCACCGTCACCGGCGCCCGCGACCACCACCACCGAGCCGTCGACTGAGGCCGCATTCACGGTGGGGACGGTCGACGTGCAGGCGGTCGAGGCCGAGGCCGAACTGCCGTCCGCGGCGCGCGCCGGCGTGCAGACCCTGCTCGACCGCTACCTCACGAACGCCGTCGTCACGCCGCTGCGGTCGGGTCAGCCCGCCGGCGACCTCTCCTCCATCTTCGGTGGCGCCGCCCTGGAGCGCATGAACGGTCCTGACCGGGCCGCCCTCGTCGACGAGGGCCTCCCCCGGGTCGCCCAGCTCAAGGTGAGCGCGGCCGAAGCCGACCTGACCGCCCTCCTGGGCCCGGACGGGGTCGCGGTCATGGCTGCCGGCATCAAGCTCGTCGTGACCGGCGCGGTGGACGGCGCGCCCCTCACCGTCGAGCGGACCGGCGAACTGCTCCTGGGCGCCGACGGGGACAGCTGGCGGGTCACCGGCTACCACGTCCGGGTGACCCGGGACGCGGCGGGCGCCGTCACCACCACCACGGTCCGCCGGTGAGGCGCAGGCTGGCGGTGAGCGCCGTCGGCGCCATGGTGGTCGTCGTGCTGGCCGCCGGCCTGGTGTCCTCCGCGGCCTTCGGGGGCCTGGGCATCCGGGTCGGCCAGCCCGCGTTCGAGATCCACAAGGTCGACGAGGCCCACTTCTCGTCCACCGCCGACGAGCCCGTCTTCCTGCTCGTCGTGGGCCATGACGCCCGTGAGGGGCTGGCGGGGGCCCGGGCCGACGCCCTCCACGTCATCGGCGTCAACCCCACGGCCGGGTCGGCGACCATCCTCAACATCCCGCGCGACACGTGGGTGAGCATCCCGGGGCTGGGCATGGAGAAGATCAACGCCGCCTTCTGGACGGGCGGCGCTGCCAACCAGGCCCGCGTCGTCTCGGATCTCCTCGGCGTGGAGTTCCCCTACGTGGTGACGACCGGGTTCGACGGGTTCATGGCGATGGTCGACGAGTTGGGCGGCGTCGAGGTCGATATCCCGGAGCCCATGGCGGACGCCGACTCGGGCGCCTACTTCGACGCCGGGCCGAACCTCCTGCTCGGCGGCCCGGCGCTGGCCCTGGCCCGCAACCGGGCGGTGGACGGCGGGGACTTCACCCGCACCCACCACCAGAGCCTCATCCTCATCGCCGCCCTGGCCAAGCTTCGCGGCGAGGGGGCGAGCATGGCCGACACGGTGCGGTGGCTGGCCGTCCTCCTCCGCCACGCCACCTTTGACGGCGCCGCCCTGCCCGACCTCTACCGCCTCGGCCAGCTGGCCCTGTCCATCGACCCCGCCAACGTCCGCACCGTCACCATGCCGGGCGTGATCGGCATCACGTCGGGCGGCTCGTCCGTGCTGGTGACGCCCGAGAGCCAGTCCCTCTTCGCCGACTTCCGCGACGACGCCATCCTCCAGTCGCACTGACGGCTACGCCCATCGGATGACCTCGGCGGGCGGGGGGTCCTGCCAGTCCCAGTGGGACATCTGGGGGAGCCAGCCCAGCAACCAGTCGGAAACCGGGGGCCGGAAGCGGTAGGCGGGCAGGTCCGACGCCGGGGTCCCGTTGGCGGCCCGGATGTAGGCGGCGGCCATGGACGACCGCCGCCGCTCCAGCCGGTCGTCCAGCCAGAACACGCCGACGGGGTCGATGTGGCCAGCGCTGCGGGTCAGCCGCGAGTCCCAGTCGCAGGAGTCGACGAACGGGAACCAGCCGTACCCCTCGACCGGCACCCCTGCGGCCAGCGCCAGTTCGCACTGTTCGAGGGTGTACTTGAGCCAGCTGGCCCGGTCGGGCGCGAACCCCCGGATGTTGGTCTCGGTCAGGGCGCACGGCAGGCGGTAGCGCTCCCAGTACTCGGCCATCAGGGCCGACAGCGGCCGCGGTGTCGGGGAGGGCCGGTGGCCCCGGCCCGTGCGATCCAGCCAGTGCCACTGGGAGTGGGCGTAGTAGTCGAGGCCCAGCACGTCGACGTGTCCCGGCTCGAAGTCGAGGAGCCGCCCCGCCCCGGCCTCGACGGCGGCGGCGACGAACGGGCGGCTCCGGTCGCGCGCCTCCTCCCGTCCCAGGAACAGGTCGAGGAGGAAAAACCGGCGGTCGTTGGCGAAGTCGGCGTGGGGCTGCGCCGCGGGCGAGGCGGCCGAGTGTGCCTCACACGTGTCGGTGAAGACGTGGCGGGCGTCGGGCAGCAGGTCGCGGTAGCGCCGGCTGGCCTCGGCCACCGCCGGGAAGACGTTGCGGGCCAGGGTCAGGAAGCCCTTGAGCCCCTCCAGGTGCGGCGGCCACACGCGCTCCTGGCCCGACAGCAGGAACGTCGTGAACGGCTCGTTGAAGAGGGTGTACGCCTCCACCCACGGGTAGCGCCGGGCGAAGGCCTCGACGTAGCGGAGGTAGGCGCCGGCGAAATGGCGGTCGGCGAACCCCCGCTTCAGCCAGCGCGGATAGCTGGTGTGGTGCAGGAGATCGACGGTGGGCCGCATCCCGGTGTCGCGCAGGTAACCGAGCACCTCGTCGGTGGCGGCCCAGTCGAACCGCTTGGGCGCCACCTCGATGCGGTGCCAGCGGACCGGGTAGCGCAGGCGGGTCACGCCGCACGACCGCAGGAGGTCGAGGTCGGCCCGCCAGCGGGCGATGTGACCGCTGCTCTCGGCCACGTCGATGTCGAACTCGGGCTGGTACGTCGACTCGAACCCGCCGATGAAGGGGATGGCCGCCACGTGGCCCGGATGGTACCGATGGCGCCTGGCGTCGGGGCGGGCACAATGGGCCGGTGCGGGCCTACGCCCCGGGGCGGGTGAACCTCATCGGTGACCACACCGACTACACCGAGGGCTTCGTGCTGCCCGCTGCCATCGACCGGGGGACCACGGTCGACCTGCAGCCGGGCGGCGACTGGGTCGAGCTGACCTCGGACGCCGAGCCGGAGCCGGCCCGAATCCCGCTAGACGTCGCCGACCCGGCCGCCGTCGAACCGCCGTGGGCCCGGTACGTGGCCGGCGTCGTGGCCGTGGTCCGTCCCGCCCGGGGTGGCCGCGGCAAGGTGACGACCACCCTCCCCATCGGCGCCGGGCTCTCGTCCAGCGCCGCCCTCGAGGTCGCGGTCGCCCTCGCCCTCGGCTTTCGGGGCACGCCCCTCGAAGTGGCCCTCGCCTGCCAGCGGGCTGAGCACCTCGCCTCAGGCGTCCCCAGCGGGATCATGGACCAGCTGGCCTCCGCCGCCGGCCAAGAAGGCCATGCCCTGCTCATCGATTGCCGCTCCTACTCGGTGACGCCCGTCGCCCTCCCCGGCACGGTCGACGTCGTGGTCGCCCACTCGGGCCAGGCCCGCACCCTGGCCGGCTCCGCCTACGCCGGGCGACGGGCCCAGTGCGAGGCCGCGGCCCGCATCGTCGGCCCCCTCCGCGACGCGAGCCTCGGCGACCTCGACCGCATCGACGACGGCGTGGCCCGCCGCCGGGCCCGCCACGTCATCACCGAGAACGCCCGCGTCCTGGCCTTCGCCGACGCCATCGCCGCCGGCGACCTGGCCACCGCCGGCCGGCTCATGGTCGACAGCCACCGCAGCCTCAAGGAGGACTTCGACGTGTCTACCCCCGCCCTCGACGACCTCGTCGAGCGGTTCCTCGCCACGCCCGGCGTCTACGGGGCTCGCCTCACCGGGGCCGGGTTCGGCGGGTGCGTCGTAGCCCTGGCGGAGGCCAACAGCCCGGCCGAGGGGTGGCGCCTCCGGGCCGCGGCCGGGGCCACCGTCGAGGCGGACTGACCGGCGTGTTCACGACCATCCGGCTGGCCACGTTCAACATCCGCCACGGCGAGTCCCGGGCGGGGACGCTCGACCTGCCCCTGCTCTACCAGTCCTGCGCCGACCTCAACGTCGACGTCCTGGCCCTCCAGGAGGTCGACCGGAGGATGCGCCGGACCCGCTGGGTCGACACCTCAGCCCGCGTGGGCCGGCGCAGCGGGATGGCCCGCGCCTTCGGCCCGGCCCTGCGCAAGGGCCGGTTCGGCCGCTACGGGAACGCACTGTTCGTGCGGGGCACGATCTCCGATGTCGAGGTGCTGCCCCTCCCCAAGCTGCATCCGGAGCCCCGGGCCGGGCTGGTGGCGACGGCAGCAACCGGAGGCCGGAGCCTGTCGATCGCCGTGACCCACCTGTCCACCCACCTCGACGAACGCGACCAGCAGCTGTCTGCGCTCCTCGAAGCGCTCGGCAAGCGGCCAGGTCCCCGGGTGCTGTGCGGCGATCTCAACGGGCCCAACGAGGACGTCAAGGCCCTCATCGAAGCCGCCGGCTACGGCCTCGTCACCGCCGGCCCGACGTTCCCCGGCTCGGGGCCGACCAAGCAGATCGACCACGTGGCCGTCGCCGGCCTCGACATCGTCAACGCCTGGGTACCCGACATCCCGGTGAGCGATCACCGGCCCCTCGTCGTCGAACTGGCGGCGCCGCCCGCCTCGCCCTAGTGGATGACGGGCCGCACCAGGGGTGAGCCCTTGTCCCCGACGAACACGTCGAGGATGGTGAACTGCTCGGGGTTGGTGACGCCGGTCACGAAGGCGTGGTTGGTCACCAGGATCGACCCCTTGCCGTCGAAGGCGACGTTCGCGGAGGCGACTCACCCCTCCGCCGCCGCCATGTTCCCACAGGGGCGCCGCGCCCGACTCAGTCCTTCTGGCCGTTCGACTTCTTGTTCTTGGAGTTGGACTTGGACTCCGAGTCGGAGTCCGCCTGGGGTTCGGGAACCGCTCCGTCCTCCTCGTCGCTGAACACGCGGCTCTTGAGGATGTCGTCGGCCTCGATGCGGAGCAGGTCCGCCTTGCTGACCTGGCCGCCCTTGCTGTTGACGATGCGGCTGGCCTGGCGCAGCCTGGCCCGTTCGAGGGCGTTGCGGACACTGCGGCCGTTGGCGAACCGGGGCTGCTTCATCCGCCGCTCCAGGTACTCCTTGAACGCATCCTCGGCCTCGTCGGACAGCGTGTACTGCTGCTGTTCGAGCATGAGGTGGGCGATCTGCATCAGCTCGTCGAGGGTGTAGTCGGGGAAGTCGATGTGGTGGGCGATCCGGGAGCCCATGCCCGGGTTGGACTGGAAGAACACGTCCATCCGGTCCTTGTAGCCGGCGAGGATGACGACCAGGTCCTCCCGCTGGTTCTCCATGATCTGGAGCAGGATCTCAATCGTCTCCTGCCCGTAGTCGCGCTCGTTCTCCTGGCGGTACAGGTAGTACGCCTCGTCGATGAACAGGACGCCGCCCATGGCCCGCTTGAGCACCTCGCGGGTCTTGGGGGCGGTGTGGCCGATGTACTGGCCCACGAGGTCGTCGCGGGTCACGTTGACCAGGTGGCCCTTGGCCAGGTAGCCCATGCCCTTGAGCAGCTCGGCCATACGGAGGGCGACGGTCGTCTTGCCCGTGCCCGGGCTGCCCGTGAACGACATGTGCAGCGTGGGGCGGGTGGAGTCGATCCCGAACCGCCGGCGCAGCCGGTCGACGACCAGGAGGTCGGCGATCTCGTTGATGCGGGTCTTGACGGGCGCCAGCCCGACCAGCTCATGGTCGAGGCGTTCGAGGACCTCGTCGGCGTGGGTCTGCTTGCGCTCGGCTCCGACATCGACGGTGTCGTCGTCGCCGAGGAGCTCCTCTTTGGGCTCGTCCTCGTCCTCGTCGTCGTCGCCGGACGAGCCGGCGCCCGGCTGCTGCCGGCCCGTCGGCATGGCGAACCCTCTGGACTTCTGTTCTTCTTCGTCGGCCATGGTGCCCACGATCCTACCGGCGCCCGGGAGTGGCCAAACTGTGCCCATGAGCGACGTGAGAGTGACCGACGCCGTCGAGGTCATGGCCGCGGGCGAGCCACCCAAGACGATCCGCGAGTTCGTGGGGCGGGTGGCCAGCGGCGACGAGGCCGTCTCGGTCGCGGTGATGGGCAGTCCGCAGGGGTGGACGGAGCCGGCCCAGACGCCCGAGTTCGACGAGCACACGATCGTCTTGTCGGGGACGCTGCTGGTCGACCACCCGGAGGGCCGGACGGTCGTGGCCGCCGGCCAGGCGGTGACCGTCAAGGCCGGCGTGCGGGTGCAGTACTCGACACCCGACGGCGCCCAGTACATCGCCATCTGCCTGCCTGCGTTCGCCCTCCGCCTGGCCCACAGGGAGGAGTGAACGGAACCGCCGGCCCCGCTCGTCCGTCGGTGGGGGTAATGGAACAGTCCGAGGACCTGGTTTCGACGGGAGCGGCGGCGGTGCACCGGTTCGAGGACGTCTACACGGCGGAGTACGTGCCCATGGTGCGCCTGGCGTTCCTGCTCGTGGGCGGGACGGGGCACGCCGAGGAGATCGTCCAGGACGCCTTCGCCCGCCTCTACGAACGGTGGGACGGGCTGGACCGGCCCGGCGCCTACCTGCGGGCGACGGTCGTGAACGGGGCCCGTGATGTCCTGCGGCGGCGGATGGTGGCCCGGCGGCGCGCTCCCGGTGCCCGCCCTCGAACCGGTGCCCTCGCCGCGGCGACAATGAGGTCCGCATGACCGTCCCCATCGAACCGGAGCTGTCGCCCGAGGTCGCCGAGCG
>JBOGID010000016.1:0-5626 GCA_050742295.1 Acidimicrobiales bacterium
GCGGCTATCTCTCCGCGCGAATGGTGTCCCTGACCCACACTTGCGCGATACCGGCCGTCGGTCATGCCGGGTGCTCGGTGGGCTCGTCGGCCAGGAGGGCGAGGGCGTGGGGGAGGATGTCGAGGACGGCGTCGAGGCACTCGACGGCGCCGGCGGTGGAGCCGGGCGTGTTGAGGACGATGCACGTGCCCACGGTCCCGGCCACGCCCCGGGACAGGCGCCCCTTCTCGGGGTTGGCCAGGCGCATGGCCTCCGAGAGGCCGGGGGCCTCCCGTTCCAGGACCTTGCGGGTGCCTTCGGGCGTGCGGTCCCGGGGCGAGAAGCCAGTCCCGCCGGTGGTGACGATGATCCCGCTCCAGCCCCATGCCAGCTCGGTGAGGGCCCCGGCCACGGCCTCGTCGCCGTCGGCCACCGCCCACCGGTCGACCACGTCCCACCCCGCGGCCCGCAAGCGGTCGGCCAGGGCGGCGCCCGACGTGTCCTGGCGCGTGCCCGCGATCACGCCGTCGGACACGGTCAGGATCTTGGCCCGCAGCCGCGGCTGGCTCATGGGCCGAGCTTCTCCCCGGGCTGGGGCCGGGCGCCATTGCGCCAGGCCACCGCTGCCTGCGGTCCCTTGCCCTCGGGCTGGACCTCGACCAGTTCCACCTGGCCGGCCCCCGTTCCCACCAGCAGGCGGCTGGAGTCAAGTTCGCCCCGCGCCAGCCCTTCGCCGCCGCCGGGCACGACGCGGGCCCGCAGCACTTTCAGCCGGTGGCCGCGGAACGTCGTCCAGGCCTGGCCGACCCGGATGACCCGGTGCAGCTCGACGGCCGGCCTCGACCAGTCCAGGTGGTGGTCCTCGGGCTCCAGCTTGGCTGCGTAGGTCGGCTCCCCCGACTGGGGGACGGGCTCGTGCAACCCGTCCCGCAACAGGTCGACGAGCAGGCCCGTCCCCAGTTCGACCAGCTCCCCGCGCAGTTCGGCCAGCGTCACGTCCGGGCCGATCGGCACCTCGCGCGACGCGTACACCGGCCCCGTGTCCAGTCCCTCTTCCAGGGCCATGACGCAGACGCCCGTTGTCGTGTCGCCGGCCAAGATCGCCCGTTCCACCGGCGCCGCGCCCCGCCAGCGGGGCAGGAGCGAGAAGTGGACGTTCACCATGGGCAAGGCGGCGAGCACGTGGGGGCGGATCAGCCGGCCGTAGGCCACGACCACGCCCAGCTCGGCGCCCACGTCAAGCAGGTCGTCGACCCGCTCGGCCACGGGCAGGCCAAGATCGGCAGCTGCGGCCTTGACCGGGCTGGGCACGAGGGCGCCGCCCCGACCCCGTTTGCGGTCGGGCTGGGACACGACCTGCACCACCTCGTGCCCCGCGTCCACGAGGGCCCGCAGGGTGGGCACCGCCACGTCGGGCGTGCCGAGGAAGGCGAGCCTCAGCGGCGGTCGCCCTCGAGGGAGAGGCCGAGGCTGCGGTTGCGGAGCGTCCGCAGGGCCTGCTTCTTCTGGCCCCGGTCGAGCCGTTCCAACACGAGGATGCCGTCGAGGTGGTCGGTCTCGTGCTGGAACACCCGGGCCAGCAGTTCGTCGGCCTCGATCGACAGCGCCCGGCCGCCGAGGTCCCACCCCGTGAGGTGGACGGACGCCGACCGCAGGACCGGCCACGAGAGACCGGGGACGGACAGGCAGCCCTCCTCGTAGTCCCACTCGCCCGACCGCTCCGTGATGCGGGGGTTCACCACCGTGAACGGCCCCTCGCCGATGTCGTAGACGAACATCCGCTTCTGCACGCCGATCTGGTTGGCGGCCAGCCCGACCCCCGGCGCCTCGTACATGGTCTCGATCATGTCCCCGGCCAGGCGCGCCAGGTCGCCGTCGATGTTGGTCACTTCCTTGCACGGCGTGACCAGCACGGGGTCGCCGAAGACACGGATGTCGTAGGGGGCCATGGGAGGTCCAGGCTACTCCTGGCCGCCCGCGTTCCCCATCTCGTGGCGGACGCCGTCAGGCGGCACAGGCGTGACCTTGGAGCCGCCGCAGTCGCCGTCCCCGAGGTGGTCCTTTGACCGGTGGGGCCGGGCCTGGCCGTCGGCCACCGGCGTGGAGAACACCACGTTGGAGTACGGCATATCGGCGCACGAGGCGAGGGGACCGCCGTAGTACTCGGTCCACATCACCGACCAGGCCCCGAGCCGTCCCCACTTGGCGGGGGCCCGGATGCGGCCGAGCTCCTCGCCCTCCACCGAGGCGGCCCACGTGATCGTTCGGTCGTCCTCGTCGGCGGCCTCGACGGCGAGCCGGTACGTGCTCCCGGCGTCCCAGTAGAACGGGATGCGGCAGCTGTAGCCCACGCCCTCGCCGCCGAACCGCACCACGCCTGGCCCCTCGGCACCCAGCGTGTCCCAGAACGAGAAGATCGCCATCTTGCCCAGGCTCCCGTCGGCCCGGTTGCCCCACGTCTGGAGGCCGATGTAGCCGCCTTCGCCCGCCTCGGTGCGGAACTGGTGGGCCCAGAAGTAGGTCGTGCGGGGCCCGGGATCGACCTCGGGCGTAAGCGCGTGCTCGACCCGGCTGTAGCCCTTGCCCGGCCAGAACCAGTCCGTGTACGTGCCACGGGGCCGGTAGGTCCGGCCACGACCCCGCCTGCGGAACACGTCAGCCCTTGCGGACGATGGTGCCGACGTGCTCGCCCTTGAGGGCGGGTTCCAGGAGCTCGGGCCGCAGGCCGTTGATGACCTGGAACTGGGTCACCTGGCGGGCCACCGCCAGCAGGTCGACCAGCACCCGGTCGAAAGGCAGCGTCGGGAGTGCCCGGGACCGCAGCTCGTCCACTGTGATCTCGGGGATCAGGGTGGCGCCATCGTGCCGCTTGGGGTCCTTGTCGTAGAGGCCGTCGACGTCCTTGACGAGGGTGACGGTGGCGCACCCGAAGCACTCGGCCAGCAGGTAGGCGCCGGCGTCGCTGCGGTGGGGCGGGATCTTGCCCACCGCCGGCGGGTGCTCCCACAGCGAGAAGGGCGGGTCGCCGTTGAAGATCACCCCCGGCGCCGCCGTCATGAAGAGGGGCAGGAGGTGGCCGAAGATCTCGGGCGGGATGGCCACCACCCCGTAGGGCGCCAGCAGCGTGCCGAGCATGTGGGCGTTGCCCAACGCGTCGGCGATGGCCAGCTGGGCCAGGACGCCCGACGGCAGGCCGAGGTCGAGCCCGATGGAGAACACGTGGCGCGACCGGGTGCCGCCACCGGTGGCCAGGATCAGCTTCTGCGTCTGGAGGGCCCGGCCGAGCGCGTCCACCAGCGGGTAGGTGGTGGCCCGCCCGCCGTCCAGGATCGAGCGCCCGCCCACCTTCACCACATGGCAGTTCGCCAGCATGCGGACGGTCGGCGTCTCCCCCTCGGTGGCCGACATCACGGACTTGTCGAGCAGGCTCTCCCGCATGAGCAGCGAGGTGAGGTGGTGGCGGCTGTCAGTTCCGGTGGCCTGACCGTCGGTCATGACGTGATCACCGTCCCCACCTGCTCGCCGTTGAGGGCCTTGGTCAGGTTGCCGGGCACCAGGCCGTTGATGACCTGGATCCGGCGCGTCGACTGGGCGTTGCGCATGAGGTCGAGCACGCTCCGTTCCACGACCACGTCGTCGAGGTCCATGGCCGCGATCTCCTCGACGGTGGCCTCCGGGATGAACGTGGCCGACGGGTCCTTTTTGGGGTCGGCCGTGTACAGCCCGTCCTCGTCCTTCACGAAGATCATGGAACGGGCGCCGAACACCTCGCTGACCAGGTAGGCGCCCGTGTCGGTGCGGTGGGGCGGGATGCGCCCGACCGCCGGGTTGGGCTGCCAGAACGTGTAGGGCGGCATGCCGAAGAAGATGCACGCCCGCCGCTCCGAGAGGTAGAGGGGCAGCTGGGGGAACTGGGCGGGCTCGATGAATGGGATGCCGTGCTGGGCCAGGAGGTAGTGGATCATGCGGGCGTTCTGCATGCTGACGAACGTGCCCAGGACGCTGAGGACGCCGGTCGGCATGCCCAGGTCGAGGCCCACGCTGTAGGCGTGGCGGGCCCGCGTGCCGGCGCCCGTGCCGATGATCATCTTGTGGTCGGGCAGGTTTGCGACCAGCTCCTCCAGCAGCGGGAACACGGCCGAGCGACCCCGGTCGATGAAGCTCTGCCCGCCGATCTTGATGACGTTGGCGTCGGGCAGTATCCGAATGGTCGGCTGGCGGCCGGTCTCAGCCAGCAGGGCCTCGTCGGTGAGCGAACCGCTCACCAGGGCGTGGCCCAGCTCGGTCAGGAGGGTTTGTTCCAAGTCGTCTCCGGTCGGATCAGGGAAGGCGGATGCCTTCGAGGGTGTACGTCTCGGTCTCGGGCTCCGATTGCCCGGCGAACTCGGCGCGCAGGCGGTCGAGGACGGCGGCGGCGGCTTCCGGTGGCACGGGCCGGCCGCCAGCCACGCCGGTGCCGGCCCAGCCGGCGATGACGGCGTCGGCGCTCGTCTCGATGGGCCACGTGGCCGCCGCCCGCCTTCGGATGGCGACGGCGCCGTCGAGGCCGGCGAGGGCTTCGAACAGCCGCCGGTCCCTGCCCCGGCCGTCCCCGGTGCGGACGCCGTGCTCGGCGAGCAGGGCCCAGCGGCGCTGGCGGAGGCGGTTGCGGAGGCCGTCGGGCTGCCGTTCGACCCGGCCGACGAGGAACGTCCCGCCCGGCCGGCACACCCCGAGCAGCTCGGCGCACAGGTGGTCGGGCTCGAGGAGGTGGGCGGCCCGGGCCGCGAAAACAAGGTCCACCGATCCGCTCCGGACTGGCCACGTTGTGCCGGCGTCGGCCTGGACGAGGACGGCCCGAGGCGGGGGTTGTCGTCGCGCGAACTCCACGAGCATCGGCAGGGACGAGTCGATGCCGACGTACCGACGGGCCGCCGCGGCCAGGTGGCGACCGAGCTCGCCGGTACCCGGCCCCAGCTCGAGAACGGCCTCGTGCGGGAAGTCGAACACCGCAGCCGCGACCTCGCGGGCGATGTCCGCACCCAGCCCTGCCCGGCTGTCAAACCCCGCCGCCTGCTCGTCGAACCGAGTCCGCAGGCCCATTGGAGAACTCTAGGAGGCTGGTGTCTTTCGCGTTCGACCCTTCGGGCCGAGGGGGCCGACCTGCCTCTGACCTGCACCTTTGCCATGCAGAGCCGCCGCCAGCGGGGCGGTCGGCCGCCGAGGGAGGGCTTAGACACCAGCCTCCTAGGGTCAAGTCGGGGGCCCGCCCTGTCGACACCATCGGGGCCCCAACCCCGCCTTCCTCCGGAGCGAGGGGGCCCCAGCCCCACGCCCGGCTGAGCCTGCTGCGGCTTCGCTGCCCCGGGCGGGGCCCCAACCCCGCCCTCCTCCGGAGCATGGGGGCCCCAGCCCCACGCCCGGCCGTCTATGCGGGGTAGACCTCGACCTCGGACGCTTTCACCGAGACCCAGACGTCGCCGCCGCCGGCCAGGTCGAGCTCGGCCACGGCCGCGGGCGTGATCTCGGCCACGATGGGGAGGGGACCGGTCACCCGCACCCGCACCCGTTCGCCCTCCAGGTCCAGGCTCTCGGCCACGCCCTTCCAGACGTTGCGGGGCGTGCCTTCCGGCTCCCGGCGGTGCAGGGACACGGCCCGGGGGTGGAC
>JBOGID010000017.1:0-2424 GCA_050742295.1 Acidimicrobiales bacterium
AGTGCGGCGTAGGAGAACAACGAGTGGACGGCCGCCAGTCGGTTGTTTCGGGTGCGGATGCCGTTGTGGCGGTCGCGTTCGAGGTGCTCCAAGAACGCGCCGATGAGGGGGGCGTCGAGGTCGGCAAGGCCGACCAAGCCCCGGCCGGGCTCGGCCTCGACCCACGCTCGGCAGTAGGCATACAGGTTGCCGAGGACGAGTTGATGGGGGAGGAGGGGCTGGTTCACGACGACCTCACCGGCAATCAGTTGGGATCCGCGAGGCCAGTCGTCACGGGCCAGGAACTCGTCTGCGGTCAGGCCCGTCGCCAGCGACATGGGCCGAGTATAGCGCGGTTGCGGGGTGGCCGTCGAACGTATGTTCGCATAGAGTCTGGTGATGGCGTTGGAGGAGCTGGCCGGGAAGGTCCGGCCGGTCGTGCTGGCCGGGGAGCGGCTGCTGCCCGTCCTCGACCCGCTGGCGCCGCTCCTGCCCGACGGCGCGTTGCGGCGGGGGTCGGTGGTCACGATTGCCGGCCTGCGTGGCCCGAACGCCGCGAATGGCTCCACCTCGCTGGCGCTGGCGCTGCTGGCGGGGGCGTCAGCCGCCGGTTCGTGGTGCGCAGCGGTGGGGCTCTCGTCGCTGGGCGTGGTGGCGGCGGCCGAGTTGGGGGTCGCCCTCGACCGGTTCCCGCTGGTGGCGGCGCCGCCCAACGGCGAGGAGTGGGCCTGGGCCACCGCCGCCCTGCTCGACGCCGTCGACGTGGTGGTGGCCCGCCCACCGGGCAGGATCCGGGACGCCTCTGTCCGGCGGCTGGCGGCCCGGGCGCGGGAACGGTCGGCCGTGCTGCTGGTGGCGTCGGCGGGCGGCGTCCCTGAGTGGCAGGGGGCCGACGTGCGGCTGGCGGTGACGGCCGCCGAGTGGGAAGGGGTGGGGCAGGGCCATGGCCGCCTGCGGGCCCGGCGGGTCGAGGTGGTGGCGACCGGGCGGGCGGCGGCGGCGCGGGAGCGGCGGGTGACACTGTGGCTGCCCGGCCCCGACGGGGGCGTTGCGTGTGCCGGTGGCGAACAGCTCGTTGGCCCCGAGGTCACGGTCGTGGCCGGGGCGGGGTAGGGCGCATGGCAAGCCCGGTCGCACAGAACGACGAGGATGCGCCCCGGACCCCGGAGCGGATGCTGGTGGTGTGGTGCCCCGACTGGCCCGTGGTGTCGGCCGGTTTGCCGGCGGACTCACCGGCGGCGGTGGTGGAGGCCAACCAGGTGGTCGCGTGCTCGGCGGCGGCCCGGGCCGAGAGCGTGCAGCGGGGGCTCCGCCGGCGCCAGGCCGAGGCCCGCTGCCCGGGGCTGGTGGTGATCCGTCCCGACCCCGGCCGGGAAGCCCGGGCCTTCGAGCCGGTGGTGGCGGCCGTCGAGACGTTCACCCCCCGGGTGGAGGTCGTACGGCCGGGGATGTGCGCCTTCGCCACTCGTGGCCCGTCCCGTTACTTCGGAGGCGACGGTGCTCTCGCCGCTCTGGTCGCGGAACGGGTCGACGCGGTCGTGGCGGCTCGCTGCCGGGTGGGTATCGCCGACGGCCACTTCGCAGCCGAGCGGGCGGCGCGGCGCAGTGAGATCGTCCCGCCCGGCCAGGCCCGAGCCTTCCTGGCCCCGTTCCCGCTGTCTGCCCTGAACCAACCCGAACTGGCCGACCTGCTCGTCCGGCTCGGGATCCGCA
Source organism: Acidimicrobiales bacterium (assembly GCA_050742295.1). Taxonomy (GTDB): domain Bacteria; phylum Actinomycetota; class Acidimicrobiia; order Acidimicrobiales; family AC-14; genus JAHFUQ01. The sequence continues at coordinate 1,693 of JBOGID010000017.1, forward strand.
CGCTGGGCGAGTTGGCGGCGCTGCCGTCCCGGGCGGTGCTGGCCCGCTTCGGGCCCGACGGGGCCGGTGCCCACCGGCTGGCCCGGGGCCTCGACCACCGTCCCCTCGCAGCCCGCACGCCGCCCCCCGACCTGACCGTGACCGCCGAGCTCGATCCTCCAGCCGACCGGGTGGAGACGGCCACCTTCGTGGCCCGGTCGCTGGCCGCCCGGCTGCACGAGTCCCTGTCGGACCAGGGCCTGGTCCTGGTCCTGGTCCGGGTCGAGGCCGAGACCGAGCACGGTGAGTTCCTGTCCCGCTCGTGGCGGATCGAAGGGGGGACGGCCGTCGCCCTGGCCGAACGGGTCCGCTGGCAGCTGGACGGCTGGCTGGCGGGGGCGGCCCGCCCCAGGAGGCTGGTGTCTTTCGCTTTCGACCCTTCGGGTCGAGGCGGCCGACCTACCTCTGACCGGCACCTTTGCGATGCAGAGCCGCCGCCAGCGGGGCGGTCGTCCGCCGAAGGAGAGCTTAGACACCAGCCTCCTACCGGCCCGCTCACGCTGCTGCGGCTGGTGCCCGAGGAGGTACGTCCCGACGGCGGCCGCCAGGACGGGTTCTGGGGTGGCGACAGGGCGGCTGCCGAGCGCGCCGCCCGTGCCCTCGAACGGGTCCAGGGCCGCTTGGGCGCCGCCTCGGTCGTCACCGCCTCCGTGGTGGGCGGCCGGAGCCCGGCCGAACAGGTCGCGCTCGTCC
>JBOGID010000018.1:0-8111 GCA_050742295.1 Acidimicrobiales bacterium
GCAGAGCGCGACCCACGATTCACCGCCAACGTCGACGCGCTCCGCGCCGTCCTTCCCGCCGACCTCACCCCCGACGACATCGACGCCCGTCTGGGTGCTGCATGGATCCCCGGGTCCGACGTCGAGGCGTTCGCGGCTGATGTGCTCAGTGCCAGCGGCGTGATTGTCGACCACGCGCCGGCGACGGCCACGTGGGCGGTCCAGGCCCCGACCTACGAGCGGCGCACGGTGGTGTCCACTTCCGCCTGGGGAACCGCCCGGGCCGATGCCTTTTCGCTGCTCCAGGCGTCCCTCAACCAGCAAGCCGTGACGGTGCACGACGCCATGGACGACGGCTCCCGCGTCATCAACCCGGCCGAAACCCTTGCCGCGCGCGAGAAGCAAGAGGCACTCGAGAACCGGTTCGCCTCGTGGGTCTGGGAGGAGCCACACCGGGCGCAGCGGCTCGCCAGGCGCTACAACGACCTGTTCAACGCCACAGTTGTGCCTCGCTATGACGGGTCGCACCTGTCGCTGCCGGGCCTGTCGTGCGATTTCCGCCCGCATGACCACCAGCTCGACGCGGTGTGGCGGATCCTCCAGGAACCCACAGTGCTGCTCGCCCACGCCGTCGGGGCGGGCAAGACGGCGATTCTTTGAGTAGGTCGACGGCGAACGAGACGGGTGACCAGGGACGTTGCGTCATGCGCATGTGTGCAGCACAGCGATGCTCGGGCGACCTCGCAATGCGGGTGGCTCGCCGGAGCCATGTCTCCCGCGACTGTCTTGCCCGCTGACCGGTCGGCCGCCGCCCGGACATCGGGCCCTTCCGTTTCATCCATGGTCGGTCCACCACATCCGCCCTGAGGCCGACGAGAATGGATGCGACGTTCGGGTGAGGAGGTCGGGTATGGGCGCAGCGGGACGGAATGAGCGGTGCACGTGTGGGAGCGGTCGGAAGGCCAAGCGCTGCTGCGGTGTCCAACGGGGCCCGTCCGAAGTGGACCTGGCCCGGGCGTTCCTTGCCAGCCAGGTCGGTCCAGCCGCCCGTGTCCTCCGTCGCTGCTCAGACGACGAGCTGCACGATCTCCAAGCCGAGATGATCGAGCTGCCGACCATCGACACCTCGCTGCAGCTCCCGCTTCCCCGGCTGCTGACGCCCGACGTCGAGCGGCTTCTGGTGGCTATCGAGGAGGACGACCTCGACGGGATCGACGACGCCCTCCCCGCCGTGCTGGCCCGGGTGGACACCCCGCTGGCGCGGGCTGAACTGGCCCGGGCGGTGCTCACGCTGCGCGACCGAGGGCGGGTCGATCCCAAGGTGGCGGCCGTGGCGTTGATCGAGCTGTCCGCTCCGAAACTGCAGCGCCTGGTCAGCTCGGCCGTGGTTCAGGCGGCCGGCGTGGTCCTGGGTGAGGTGGCCACTCCGAGCGGCCTGTTAATCGCCGGCTGAGATCGGGGCCGGGGGTCGGGCTCGGCCCGGCAGCGCGCACATTGACCGTCGAGGTCGAGTATGGCCAGGGCCAGGAGGGCTTCGGCCGAGCGGAGCCCGAAGGGGCGGGTCGGCAGGGCGCAGCTTGGTGTTCCACGAGCGGGTGTCGTCGAAGGCGTAGGTAGGGTCGCAAGAGCCCGTCATCGAAGGAGAAGTCCCGGTTGTGCGCTCGTCCCATCCGGTTCGGGCCGAACGAGGTCGCGGGATTACTTCCGATCGGCGATGCGAAGCGAGGCCACGAGATTGAGCGCTTCGTCCGCCTGGTGGTCGAGGTGAACCTCCCGGTGCTCCTCGGCCAGCGCGAGGAGGATCCGCTTGACCATGCCGGCATGGGCGCCGGCGGCCCGCCGGAGCGGGCCTGACCCGCGCTCGAAGACCAGGTAGGGCTCCCAGACGAGCAGCTCGCACAGGTCCTGCCAGTAGGCCCCATCCGCCATCCCCGCCGCCGCCCAGTCGATCTCCACGTATTCCGCGAAGGCATCGACGCGCAACTCGCCGACCACGCCGTAGGAGTCGTCGGCCCGGTCGGCCAGCTCCAGGCCGGCGGTGTGGAACGCCCGGAACAGGGCGAGGCGATCGGCGGCCCCCCGGCAGGCGCCGTCGAGTTGGCACAGGCGGTCCCAGAGCTGGCGGGTGAGGGCGAAGGTGCGGTTCTCATGGATGAAGTCCCGCACCTCGACGCTGCGCCGGAAGCGTTCGTAGTAATCGGCGGGATCGACCGGGAAGGAGTCCCAGTGGCCCCGACGGGCACGCCGTTCCAGCCTGACCCGTGGCGTCTCCACCATGGCGACCGTCATCGACCAGCGCTGGATGGACTTCTTGAGGATCTTGCTGCGGGCCCTTGGCAACACGCCCGGCCGCCGTCCGGCCCTGTCCAGCTCCCCGGCCCCAATGCCCGCCCCGGCCAACCGCGCCCGCAGGTCGGCGAGGTGGCTCAGCTTGGACTCGACGTCGGACCCCGAGACGCCAGTCCATGCGGGCGAGCGCAGCCGGCCGGCAAGGTCGGCATCCACGCGGTCGAGGTCGCCCTCGAAGTCGGCCACGGCCAGCACGCAGAACCACAGGTCCCACCAGCACCACTCCACCCCGGCGACGGTCGCCCACGTCTCGGGGCCGGACGCCGGGCCTTGGCGCTCGTCGTTCATGCCCCGTCCGACCAGCGCCGGTAGGCGCCCAGTAGGGCCGCCGTCCTGGCCGTGACGGAACCGGACACGACGTCGCGCAACGACACCCAGCGCTCTCCGCACTCGCGCCCCCAGCCCGCCACCAGCCTGTGCCGGCCGTCGCCGTCGTAGTCGACGCTCACCTCCAGCACGGCGTCGATGTGGTCGCCATCGGCCTCACGCTACGCGCCGGCACCCCACCCAGCTGATATAGCATCAGCGCTATGTCGTGGGGCGAGGTCGAGCTCGAACCCGAGGTCAGCGCCTGGTTCCTCGGGTTGAACGAGACGGACCAGGCTCGGGTGCGCTTCCACGTCGACCGCCTCGGCGAGCTCGGTCCGCTCCTGGACGAGCCCCACACCCGACAGCTCGACGGCAAGCTCAGGGAGCTGCGGTTCTACCTGGCGGGGCGGGCCACCCGGATCACCTATTGGATCGCCCCGGGGCGACGGGTCATCTTGCTGACGGTGTTCGTGAAGACCCAGCGCCAAGAGGTCCGTGAGGTCCGGCGGGCGACAGAGGCGATGCAACGGTGCGTCGCCGAAGGCCATGTGACCGAAGACGAGGAGGAGTGAGGACGATGGGCAAGCGGACGGGCTGGGACGACATCAAGGCACAGCGGCCGCTCACTGAGGAGGGCCGCGCCGCCTATGAGGACGAGGCCCGGATCAGCGCGTTCCGCGCCCTGGTCCACCGCCTGCGCACCGAGGCCGGGCTGACCCAGGCCGAGCTGGCAGGCCGCATGGGCACCACCCAGTCGGCCATCGCCCGCATGGAGGGAGGCGGGGCCCGCCCGAGCCTCGAGACCCTCGAGCGCCTCGCCGCCGCCGTCGGGGCAGAGCTCGTGGTCGGGGTGGGCGAGAACCTCTCGGACAACCGGAGCATCGCCAAGCTGGTGCGCGAGGGCCACGCCGTCATCCGCCGGGCCGGCTGAGCGCCCGGGCGGGTCACGGGAGGGGACGCGACCGGTTGAGCTCGGCCATCAGCTCCCGGTTGGCCCGGCGGGCGGCCTCCAGGTCGTCGCCTCCGCGACGCAGCTCTTCGGTGAGCTCGTCGACGGTTGCCTGAAGCCTCTCCAGCTGGTCGCGCAGGGCCGTCTCGCCGACGAGGACCCCCTTGCCGGCGAGCTCGGTCGCGACCTCCTGGCCGAGGGTGTCCGACAGGCGGCCTTCGAGGACGCGGACCCGTTCCCGCAGGCGCTGGTTCTCGGCTCTGGTGTTCTCCAGGTCGGCTCGCAGCGACGCCCCGGTCACCGCTGCGCTGCTCATGAGCCGGCCGCAGAAGCGGGCGACGGCCTCGGCGGCCTTGAGGTCGATCTCGGCCCGCAGCTCCGGGTGGTCATAGACGAAGCGGCGGGACACCTGCGCTCTGCGGGCGATGTGGGAGACCGTGAGCGGGCCGCCGGCTGTCACGATGGCATCGAGTGCGGCCCGGACCTGTGCCGCCTTGGCCTGGGAGTCGGCCCGCCGGAGCCGGCGCAGACGCTCGCCCGGGGCCTCGCCGGTCATCGCTGATGCCCGCCGTCGGCCGCGACGTTGGGGAACAGCACGGGGGCCGGCTGGGCGACGCTGCCACGGAAGGCGACCGGGAAGGTCGTGTCCATGCTGTCCCGGGTCGTGCGCAGCACCTCGATGGCGGCCTCGGTGGCGGCCCGGTCGTCCGGCTCCAGCAGGGCGAGAGCGTCCTCGCAGGCGGCGATGAGGTTGCGAACGGCGGCGATCTCGTCGTCGGAGGGCGATGCCTCCCGGCGGGCCCACTCGGCCAGCTCGGGCACGGCGGCGGCGAGGCGCTCCCGGGCGGTGAGCAGCCTGGTCAGGTAGGCCCGCAGTTCGGGGACATAGGACGGGTCGGTCCGGAAGTGGCGGCACCCGAAGCAGCGGTAGCGGAAGTCACACGCCCCGCCCCGGGCCCGCACGTTGGAGGGCTCGGTGCAGCTGCCCATGGGGACGGCGACCTGGGACAGAGCGTAGGCGCCGAGGTCGCTGTCGGCGGCGTCGCCGACAAGGCGCAAGCGTGCCCCCGTCACCGTCACCTGCAGGGGCAGGACCCGGCGGATGGCGTCGCGCTTGCGCCGGCTGGAGATGCGGTAGTAGCCGGCCGTGGTGTCGAGCTTGTCGTGGCCCATCAGCTCCTTGAGCACCTCCACTGGGGTGCCGGCGTTCACGTGGCGCTGGGCGTAGGTGTGGCGCAGGGCGTAGGGGAACACTCTGGATGAGTCGAACCGCACCGGCGGGGCGTCGGGGCCGCCGAGGACGTGCAGGCCGCCTTCGGGGTCCAGCCGGCCCTCGAAGAGCTCGAGGCGCTCCGCCCATCCCCGCAGCTCGCTGGCCCAACTGCTGGCCGAGACCGGCCGGCGGCCCCCCTTGGGCCGCTGGATGGCCGGGAACAGGACGAGCTCGGACCCCGGGGTGTCGGGGAAGCGGGCCCGCACCGCCGCCTGCTGGTCGGCGATGAGTCCGGCGGTGCGCTCATGGATCGGCAGGCGGCAGCGCAGCGTATTGACCTTGGTCATGTCGTAGACGAGGACGGCCTTGGCCTCGGTGGCGCCGGTGGCCTCGTTGAGCCGCTCGTCGTAGGCGACGCAGTCGAGCCGGAGACGGCACAGCTCGCTCGGCCGGCGCCCGACCTCCAGGCCGATCTCCAGGCGCCGGCGGCCGTCGGGGCTCAGCCGGGCCAGGCTGGCCTCGTCGAGGAGTTGGGCCAGCACGGCGTCGGGGATGGCGTCGCCGGCCTCGTCCTCGGAGTCGCGCCGGGGTGGGGCCGGGATCTCCTCGCGGGCCACGATGACCGACCGGGCCAGCCCGAACAGCGGGCCGGCGCGTTCGTCGAGCCCCAGGTCGCGGCTCTCGCGCAGGAACTGGCGCAGGAACCACAACGTCCGCGAGTGCATGTTCGGCGGGAGCCGGCCGGCGTTGGCCGCCACCCGCAGGCTGACCAGGAACGAGCTGATGTCTTCCTTGGTCAGCGCCACCGGGTCCTCGCCGCCGTCGGCGCGGCGGGCGAGGTGACCCGACCACCGCCCGAGCGTCGCCACCACCGAATGCGCCCCGGACGCGCTGCGCAGCAGGGGGAGCCGCGACGCCGCCCACGCCTTGGCGCCGTCGCGCAGCCACCGCTGGCGGATCGCCTCGGCCGGTAGGCGACCGGGGTGGCGGTTCGGCTGGCCGCCGATGAAGGAGAGCGTGCCGGCGAAGCCCCAGACCCGCAGGTCCCACACGTCGTTGGTGGCCTCCCCCTCAGGCGTCTTGGCCGCCAGTTCGATGGCGTCGAGGGTCTGGGTGACGAAGCGGACGCACTCGGTGTTGGTCGTGTCGCGCCTGAGCTCGGCGAGGGACCGGCACCGCTGGCGCCGTGCCCGCTCGGCCACGGTGCGTAGCTCGGCGGGGCGCAGGCGGCGGCCCCGGTCGAGCGCGGACTGGACGCCGAAGAGAAGCTCCACCATGAAGTGCTCCTCGACCCCGGCCAGGGAGACGCGGGTCCCCCGGTCCCCCAGCAGCGGGCCGACCGCGTCGCACCACCCGGCCAGCGGCGGGCGGCCGGCCTTGGTCCAGCGGGTGTAGTGGCCGTGGCACAAGCCGATGGCGTAGGCCGCGAGGCGGCCGCATGTGGCGGCCCGGCAGTGCCCGATGGTCGGGCGCGGGCGGGCCGGCGCGAACCGGTCCTCGCCGGCGACCAGGGCCTCGACGGACTGGCCCCGCCGGCGCCGCAGCGCCTCGCAGGCGACGCAGATCCCATGCACGTTCGCCGGGCGCATATGACCGGGGACACAGCACACCGCACAGAGCCGCTCGGTGCGCGAGCGCTCGCGCGTCCGCGGCCGGGCCACGAACTCCTCCAGCGACGGTGGGCCGCCCCGCCAACGCGACCGGCACCCGCCGCACAGGCCATGCTCGCCTGCGGCGGCGTAGTCGCAGCCGGCCACGGCGCACGCCTGGTAGGAGAAGGCGCCCTGGGCGGGGTCGACGGTCCAGACCCCGGTGTTGGGGTCCCAGCCCAGGGACATGAGGCGGGGCAGGTCGAGCAGCGAGCGAAGCCACTCGGTCGGGTCCCGGCCCGGCCCCGGCACGGCCGCGGCGGACGGGCCGGCCCTCACCGGGCGCCGTCGGGGTTCGGACGGGGGAGCGGCGGGAGGCCGTCGATGGCCTGTCGCAGACGCTCGTCGCCCGGGCGGGCGTAGATCTCGGTGGACTGGAACCGGGCGTGGTGGAGGATCTCCCGGATGACGGCGATGCCGGCACCGCTGTCGACGAGGGCCCGGCCGGTGCCATGGCGGAACATGTGCGGGGTGATCCCACGGTCCAGGCCTGCCTTCACCGACAGGGTGGCCAGCAGCTGGTGCGCGGTCGCGTAGCGCATCGGCGAGCCGACCGGCGAGTGGAACAGGTTCACGAACACGAAGTCGCACTCGGCCGCGGCGGTCACCCCCGCCCGCTCGACGAGGTACATCTCATAGACGGCCACCACGTCAGGGGGGACGGGGACCGAGAAGGGCTGCGTGGTCTTGGCCCGCGCCCGGTTGGGGTTGTCGCGGGGGACGACATGCAGGTGCGGGCCGTGAATGCGACAGCCGAGAGCAACGGCGTCCTCCATGAGGTGCAGGTCGGACCGCCGCAGCCCGAGAGCGGCGCCGATGCGCACCCCGCAGTGCCAGAGCAGCACGATCAGGAATCGGTCCCGCCAGTGGCCGGCGGCGCCGAGGAGCCGGCCGGCCTCCTGGCGGGTGACGGCCTCAGGCGAGCGGTGGCGGCTTCTCGCCAGCTGGTGGCGGGGCACGGCCCGGTACGCCACCCCGCCCCCCTCGGGCTTGAGCTCGGCGGGCAGGGAGCGGGTGTCGCCCACCTCCCACAGCAGCGCCAGGGCCTGCTCCGGCGCCCGGCCGGTGGTCACCGCGAATCGGTAGAAGGACCGCACCGCGGTGAGGACGTGATTGATCCGGTTGTTGGAGCGCTGGCCCCCGTAGCCGCGGCCCCGGCGCTCGATCGGCGTCATCCTCAGGTGGGCCACCAGGGCGTGGAGGTCCCGGGCGGCCCCGATCAGGTCCCGCCCGCTCGTCGTCCGCCACGTCTCGAACAGCGCCAGGTCCCGGGCGTAGGCCTCGGTCGTCGCCTCAGCCCGGCCCCGGCCGGTGCGCAGGTACAGCAGGAAGGCGTCGAGGTCCGGCACCCGCCGCAGCGAAGCGTCCAGGACCGTCCAGTACGCCAGCGGGCCCTCCAGCGCTACCCGGAACGCCACGAACCCCGCCTGCTGTCCCGCGCACTCGCTCACGGCAGGGACAATACGAACAGGGTGCGACAGCCACGCCTCCTCGTCCGCCGGCGATGCGCACCGGATCACACCTGTCGGTGGTCAGAGAACGGCGACCATGGTGATGGCGGCGATGGAGCTGCGCCGCCTCGGCCTGTCCGCCAAGCCCGCCGTCGTCGTCCCGAACCACATGCTCGACCAGTTCAGCCGGGAGTGGCTCCAGCTCTACCCGA
>JBOGID010000019.1:0-2600 GCA_050742295.1 Acidimicrobiales bacterium
TGCGGCCAAGCAGATCGACGACCGGGTGCGGGTGATCGTCACCGAGGTCGGCCCCGGCTCCAACGTCAGCAGGCTGGACGAGACCCAGAAGCTGAACACGATCGGCCAGACGGCGGAGGACATCCTCATCGCGGCCAAGCCGCTGTCGGGTCAGGCCCAGCAGATCATCGACACCGCCAAGTCCATCGACAACACCGTGTCGGCCATCCTGGCCAACGCCAGTGAGATCAACACCACCGTCCGGGGCATCAACGCCACCGCTTCCGCCCTGCTCCCGGTCGTGCGCACCATCAACGGCGACAACGGCTCGACCGACAACACGCTGGGTGGGGTCGACCTCATCAACCGCCAGGCCGACGCCGCACGGGTCGGCCCCGTCCCCGGGATCAGCACCGACCTGGAGGCGGTCTTCGGCGAGGTCGGCGTGGGCGGCACCGGCGGCCACACCGGCGACACCATCCACCGCCACACCAACTCAATCAACTGCGCGGCCGGGGACGGCCCGACGCTCCTCGGGGCCGTCAACAACGTCCTCAGCATCCTGGGCGGGCTCCCGCTGGTGGGTGCGCTCGTGGGGACGGTCCCGCCGGGCTGCAACATCTTCTGAGAGCGACCCGGCGTAGGGCGGCGCGGCGGGCGCCGCCCTACTCTCGCCAGCGGTGGCCGTACCTCCGCTGTCGACCGGGGACCTGCTCGGCCGGTGCACGTTCCCGCCCGCGGGGACCGACGTCGTGTGCGCCGTCTCGGGCGGTGCCGACTCGCTGGCCCTGCTCGTGCTGGCGGTGGCGGCCGGCTGCCGGGCCACCGCCGTCCACGTCGACCACGGCCTGCGGGCAGGGTCGGCGGCCGAGGCGGAGGTCGTGCAGGCGGCGGCCGACCGGTTCGGAGCCGGGTTCCGGTCCGAACGGGTCTCGGTCGAACCGGGCCCCAACCTCGAAGCCCGGGCCCGGGCGGCGCGCTACGGCGTGCTTCCCGCCGGCGTGCTCACCGGCCACACCGCCGACGACCAGGCCGAGACGATCCTGCTCAACCTGCTGCGGGGGGCCGGTCTCGACGGCCTGGCGGGCATGGCCCCTGAGCAGCACCCCGTGCTCGGACTCCGCCGGTCCGAGACCCGGGGCCTGTGCACGGGGCTCGGCCTGACGTGGGTGGAGGACCCCACCAACGCCGACCCCCAGTTCCGGCGCAACCGGGTGCGGGCCGAGCTCCTGCCCCTGCTCGACGCCATCGCCGCCCGCGACGTGGTGCCGGTGCTCGTCCGCCAGGCGGGTGTGCTGCGCAGCGAAGCCGAACTGCTCGACGCCCTGGCTGGCGAGCTCGACCCGACCGACGCCAAGGTCCTGGCAACCGCGCCGGTTGCGCTGGCCCGCCGGGCCATCCGCCGGTGGTTGACCACCGACCACCCTCCTGACCTGGCCTCGGTCGATCGGGTGCTGGCCGTGGCCCGGGGCGAGGCCGTTGCCGCCGAGGTGGGCGAAGGCCGCCGGGTGGCCCGGAGCCGCGGCCGCCTCCGGCTCGAACCCTTTCCCCCCTGACGGCGCCGTCTACGGTGGCGGTGTGATGGCGAGCGACGACGTCCCCGAGGCCCCGCAGGCCGATCCCCACCTCGGCCCGATGGTGGTGAGCGAGGAGCAGCTCAAGGCCCGGGTCACCGAGCTGGGCAAGGAGATCACCGCCGACTACGCCGATCGCACCCCGCTGCTGGTGGGCGTGCTGAAGGGCGCCTTCATGTTCATGAGCGACCTGGCCCGGGCGATCGACCTGCCCGTCGAGTTCGACTTCATGGCCGTGTCGTCCTACGGCAGCGCCACCAAGACGAGCGGCGTGGTCCGCATCGTCAAGGACCTCGACCTCGACCTGAGCGGCCGCCACGTCATCCTCGTCGAGGACATTGTCGACAGCGGCCTCACCCTCAACTACCTGCGCAAGAACCTGAAGGCCCGGGGCCCGGTGTCGCTCGAGGTGTGCGCCCTGCTGGTGAGGGAGGGCCTCCAGCGGAAGGACCCCGGGCTGCGCTATGTCGGCTTCCGGATCCCCCCCGACTTCGTCATCGGCTACGGCCTCGACGTGGGGGAGCGGTACCGCAACCTGCCGTACGTCTGCGTCTACCAGTAGCGGTCGTCGGCACAGAGCCGAACGGCCGATTTTCGGCGCGCTGCTCAGGACGGAAGGCCGGCGCGCCGATACCTCTCGGGAACGTTCGGCGAAAGGACGGCCCCGGTGGACCCCACGAACCTGACGAGTGACCCGGCACGCCCTCGGACGAGGGCCGCCGCCGCGGCGAAGGCGGACGCGCCCGCGAACGGGGCCGCCGCCCCCCGCCGCCGCACCACCACGGCCACTGCCACGGCCACCACGACGGCCACCACGACCGCCAAGACGACCGCCAAGACGACGGCCCGCGGGCCGGCGACGGGCACGAGGGCGACGACGACGAGGGCGGCGGGGACCAAGGCTGCGACCACCGCCAATCCGCAGGTGGGCACTCGACCGGCGGCCCGATCCGCGGCCGCCGCACGGCCGACGGCCACCGGACCGGTGAAGCGGGCGACCCGAGCCGCGGCGCCCGCCGGCCGTCCCGCACCGCCGTCCGCCCGGCC
>JBOGID010000020.1:0-15108 GCA_050742295.1 Acidimicrobiales bacterium
GTGCACCACGGTGCACCCTTCTGACCACTGGAGCGGTGTTAGGCCGACATGGCGGTCCGGACGATCTCCTCGGCCACGAGGCGCAGCTTACGGTTCTGCGCCTGCGAGGTGACCCGCAGGGTGTCGAACGCCAGATCCTGGCTGTAGCCGTTCTGGCCGATGAGGATGCCCATGGCCTGGTCGATCATGGCCCGCGAGCCCAGGGCCAGCCGCAGCTCGCCCGCCAGCTTCACGCTGGCCGCGTAGGTCCCCGCGTTGGCCAGCGCCACGGCCGCCTGAGTCGCGAAGAGCGACCCCGTCTCGCGATCGTCGGGGTTGAAAGCCCTGGCCTTGTGGGCGTAAAGGTTCAGGGCCCCGAGCGCCTCGCCCCTGACCGTCAGGGGGAACGACAGCGAGCTGTGGACGCCCCGCTCGGCCGCGTGGCGGCAGAACCGGGGCCACCGCTTCTCCTCGGCCATGTCCTCGACTTCGATTACCTGGCGGTCGACCATGGTCGAAAGGCAGGGCCCCTCGCCGATGTCGTACTGGTAGTGGTCGACCTCATAGACCAGGCCCCCGGTGGCCGCCCTGGTGGTGGCCTTCCCCCCTACGAACAGCGTCACCCCCACGGCGTCGCAGTCGGCGATGCTGCGCACGGCCAGGTCGCTCACCCGCCGCAGCGTCGTCTCCTGGTTCTCCTCGCTCAGCAGCAGACCCGAGAGGTCGGCCACACTGCGCCACAGCTCGTCGGGGTAGTCGGCCACGGCAGACCTCGTTTCGAGTCTTGACGAGGGCCGGCGGGTCCCCGACGCCGGTCGTCGACCACCGTGGTCTCCACCCGACTGTACGCCAGCGTACACTAGGCTGCCTCCTCGCCGGCACGGCGACCCGGTCCTCGACCGACCGGCGATCTCGCTTGCGAGGCCCTCCCAGGGCGAGTAGCCTTTTATCCGCGGTAGGGCCAATGCCGCGAACCAGTTCGAAACCCCGTCCGTCCGGTTGGAATCATCAGCCCATCAGGCACGACGGTCACGGTTCGTGCGGGCGCCTCCTGATCGCTCGCTTGAGTCGCCGTTCGGAGCGACCGCGATGGCCCCAGAACACGTGGAAACAACCCCTGGTCCTCCCTACGACGGGCTCTTCGTCGACTGTCAGCTCCCGACTGGCCCAGAGCTGGCATTCGACGGGGAGGGAGGAGCCCCCGTTGCCCATCGGTCGACCCGCGGGCGGCCGAGGCGCGCCGGCTGATGGCCATGGTCAGCCCTGCCCGCCACGGCATCGCCATCGGCCGCTCCCTGGGCGCGGTGGTGGTGACGGTCCACGGGGATCTCGACGTGGCCGCCTCCCGCCACCTCGGGAGCGTCCTGGCCGACCTCATCGACGGCCAGGGCAACCTGGACGTGGTGGTCGACCTCCGCGAGGCCGGCGCCGCCGACGCGGGCAGCCTGTCGGTCCTGGCCACCGCCGCCGACCGAGCAGCCCGGCGCGGCACCGAGCTCAGCCTGAGCGACCCTCCTGAGCTGCTCCACCAGGCGCTGGCGCGGCGGGGCCTAGGCGCCCTTGTCCGTACCACCCGCCACGGCGGCCGGCATCGGTCCTCGACCGCCAAACCCAACCTGGTCCACCCTCCCGGCCGGGCTTCTCACCCGGCGGGCGCCGCCCGAGACCCGATCCCCCCACAGAGGAGCCCGACATGATCCAGTGCCAAACCAGGAAGGGGAGTGACAGGGTGAAGGTGACCTTCACCTTGGCCCAGGACGGTCTTGACGGCCAGGCCGTCGCCGTGGTCGGCGACTTCAACGACTGGGACCCGGCGGCCGCCCCCATGACCCGCAAGGGCGGCGCCCGGCTGGCAGCGGTGAGCGTGGCGGCGGGAGCCCGCTATGCCTTCCGCTACCTGTGCGAGGACGGCCAGTGGCTGAACGACGAGGCCGCCGACGCCTATGAGCCCAACGAGTTCGGGGTGGACAACTCCATCCTCGACCTGACCGGCACCGCCTGATCAGCTCGTCGATGAACGAAGGGCGAGCCCACGCCAGGGGCGGCCGGGATCTCCAGCGAGCCCTGTGGGCGGTGGGCGAAGCCCATCGGCGGCGGCGCGCCGAAGCCAGCCGTCGACGCGACGACGGCCCCGCCGAGCCCGAGGGTCCCGAGCCTGCGCGACCCGGCACAGCCACCGCCGGCGGGACGACGGGAGACACGACGACGTGATGGGACGGTGGGTGGGCGCTGGTGGCGGCGCGCCCTCGTGAGCCCGCAGATGTCGAGGACCTGGTTGGCGCCAGGGTGCACCCCTCGCATCGCCAGGTCGGCGAGAGCGTGGACGCGCTTCGGGTCGATGACGGTGACACCAGCCAAGCCCACGACCACGCCGCGACAGCCGTGGAGAACACCGTCCCGACGGGCGGTCCCACGTCCTCGCCTTTGGCGCCAACCAGGTCCTCGAAGGGCCAGCGACCAACCCGAGCGTGTCCTCTTGGCGGCCTGGGGTCGACGCGGCCGCCCGGCGCCATCTTCGGTGAGGCGCGACACACCGCAGGAGGTCAGTAGATGGCCCGCATACGCTACGTAGGGACCAACCGGCTGCTGGCCGGGCTCCCGCCGGGCGAGCGCGAACGCCTCGCCCCTCGTCTTGAGCTGGAGAAGGTGGAGCTGAAGGAGCTCCTCGTCGGGCCGGGCAAGCCCATCGACCGTGTGTACTTCCCCGAGACCGCGGTCGTGTCGGTCCTGACTACCATGGACGACGGCTCGGGCGTCGAGATCGCCACCATCGGCAACGAGGGCCTCGTGGGCCTGCGCCTGTTCCTCGGGACGCAATCCATGCCGGTCCGGGAGTTCTCACAGGTCCAGGTGCCCGGAGAGGTCCTGGGCATGGACGCCGCCACCTTCGAGGAGGAGATCCAGGCGCGCGGGCCGCTCCACGGGGTCGTCCAGCACTACGTCCAGGCCTTCTTCAGCCAGGTCTCCCAGCAGGTAGCCTGCAACGGCCTGCACTCGATCGAGGAGCGCTGCAGCCGGTGGCTGCTGCTCACCCATGACCGGGTGGGGTCCGACGAGTTCCCGCTCACCCAGGAGTTCCTGTCCCAGATGCTGGGCGTGCGCCGGGCCTCGGTCAACGTCGTCGCCGGCATCCTCCAGCGGGCAGGCTTCATCAGCTTCCGCCGGGGAAGGATGACGGTCATCGACCGGGCGGGCCTGGAGGGCTCCTCGTGCGAGTGTTACGGCATCATCCGGGCCGAGTTCGACCGGCTGCTCGGCTAGACGAGCGGCTCGCGCCCAGCGTGCCTGACCCGCGGCCGGGCTTGGTTCAGGACTAAACCCTCGGGGTGATGCAGCACGTCGAACTGAACGGCCTGCGGATCGCCTACCGAGAAGCGGGGCCCGCTAGGTGGCCCGTCTTGGCGATCCTGCACGGCGGGTGTGACGACAGCCGGTCGTGGCGGTGGCAGCTGGACGACCTCAGCGACTCGTACCGGGTGCTGGCGTGGGACGCTCCCGGCTGCGGACGGTCCGACGACCCACCCGAGTCGTGGCGCATGGCCGAGTTCGCCGACGCGGCAGCGGGCTGGCTGGCGGCGATCGGCGTCGAACGCGCACATGTCCTGGGACTCTCCTGGGGCAGCTCCGTCGCCCTTGCGGTGGCCGACCGCCACCCGTCCCTCGTCTCGTCCCTCATCCTCGCCTCGGCCTACGCGGGCTGGGCCGGCTCGTTGCCGGCCGAGGAGGTCGAGGCCCGCCTGGCCGGCGTGATCGAGTGGGCCTCGGCCGGGCCCGGCCAGCCAGCGGGTTGGCCCGGCCTGTTCGGGCCACCTCCGCCGGCCGAACTCACCCGGGAGTTGTCCGTCGTCTGGGCCGACAACGACCCGTCCCGGCGTCCCCAGCCGAGCATCACGATGGCCCGCTCCATGGCCGAAGCCGACCTGCGCCCCGTACTGCCACGGGTGCGGGTGCCCGTCTTACTCCTCTACGGCGAGGGCGACGGGCGCTCACCCCTCGCCGTCGGTCGTGCCCTGCACGCCGCCGTGCCGGGCGCAACGATGTCCGTGATCCCCGGCGCCGGTCACGTCTGCAACGCCGAAGCCCCCGACGAGTTCAACCTGCGGGTCCGGGCCTTCCTGGAGACCGCCGGCCCGTGAGCCGCGACCTCACCGCGACCGCATTCGAGGAAGCGAGGAACCTGGGCCACGGCTGGGTCGGCACCGAACACTTCCTCCTGGCCCTCCTCGCCGTGCAGTCAGTCGCGGTGGATGCGCTCAACAGCCTGGGCGTGGATTACGAGCGGGTGGCCGACCAGCTCCGCAACACCGAGCTCGATCCCGACTTCCCGGCGCTGCGGTACGACCCCGAGAAGGGCCTCTCCGGCCCCAATCCCGCCGGCCACCAGCTGATGGGCCGGGCCGCCGGGCTGGCCTTGGCGTGGGGTCGCGCCACCCCGTCGCCGGAGGACTGGCTGGTGGCGATGATCTACAGCGCGGCCTGCGTGGCGTCGCTGCTCTCCACCCTCGACGTGACCCAGGAGGCAGTCCTCGCCGCCCTGCGCGACCGTGGGGTCCGGGTCCCCGACGTCGAACCGCCCCGGCACAAGCCGTGGTGCGAGGGAAGCGAGGTCGAGGTCAGCGCCCACCGGCTCGGCACAATCCTCCGGCTCCTCAACGAACGGCACCCCGCCGGCTCCGAGCAGCGCTGGGGCTTCAACTGGCTCCCCAAGAGGCCCGGCTACGCCGTCGTGACGGGCGAGGAGGGCATCGACCTCGACGGCATCGTCGCGGCCGCGGCCGCCGATGAGTCGCCGGCGCCCGACTCGTCTCCATAACGGTGGCGACGTTCGTCCTGATCCCCGGCGCAGGATCCGATGCCTGGTACTGGCACCTGGTCGCCCGCGCCGGGTGGTCAAGGAGCGGCTCGGCATCACCGCCGACGAGACGGACGACGGCCACCTCCCCGCCCTCGCCCACCCCGACGAACTGGCCGACCGCCTGATCGCCTACCTCGACGGGTGAACGTCTTCGCCGCGTTCGACAGGCAGGACTCGGGTTGCCGCGCTTACGGCCACACCGACGAGGAGGGGCGGCGCTGGTTCGTGAAGACAGCGGTCGAGCCGAGGGCCGTCCCGTCGCTGGAACGGGCTGTCGCCCTCCACCGCTCCGTCCGCCACGACACCGTCATCCCGCTGTGCGGGTGGGCCACCGACGACCAGGGCGGCATGAGCCTCACCTATCCGTGGGCCGATGGTGAGGTGCTGTACGGCGCGCCCACGACGGGCCGGGCCCAGCGGCTCGACAAGGAGAGCCCCCACGCCCGGTTCCGCGCCCTGCCCGTGGCCGAGGTCAGGGACGCCCTGGACGCCATCCTCGACGCCCACCTGACCATCGCCGCCGCCGGGTTCGTCGCCGTCGACCTCTACGACGGGTGCTTCATCTACGACTTCGCCGCCCGGCGCATGTGGCTGTGCGACCTGGACGAGTACCGGCCCGGCCCGTTCACCGTCGACGCCGACCGGCTCCCAGGATCGACGAGGTTCATGGCTCCCGAGGAGTTCGAGCGGGGACGGACGATCGACGAGCGCACGACGGTGTTCAACCTCGGACGGACGGCGCTCGTGCTCCTCCACACCGGCGACCTCGACGGTGAGTTCCGGGGCACGGCCGCCGGTCGTGGCGTCCTGGCACGGGCCACCCAGCCCGACCCCGACCACCGCCACCCCTCCGTCGCCCGCTTCGTCGCCGACTGGCGGGCCGCCCTCTCCTGATCGCGCGGCAAGGACCGTGAGCTACGTGCGCTTCGAGCGGCCCATGGCGCCGACGATGGCGGCGATGACGGCGACGATGATCGCGACCCAGACCAGGAACCGCAGGGCCTTGATGATGATGCCGATCAGGCCGAGGGCGAGGAACACGAGGACCAGGATCCCGGCGACCTTCCAGAGCGACATAGCCGCCTCACCCTAACAACCGCGGCGCCGCAGCGCCGGGCTGAGCGATGCTGGGCCGATGACCACCGCCATCGGCATCTTCGTCTTCCCCGGCGTCGAGGAACTGGACTTCGTGGGCCCCTGGGAGGTCCTCCGGGCCTGGGAACGCACCGAGTCGGCCGACGTGGGCGTCTCCGTCTTCACCCTGGCGGTCGAACCGGGCCCGCTCCAGTGCGCCAAGGGCCTCACCGTGACCGCCGACCACACCTGGACCACGGCGCCGCCCATCGACGTCCTCGTCTACCCGGGCGGGTTCGGGACGCGCGCCCACCTCGGCAACGACGACGTCCGGGCGTGGGTGCGAGGCCTGGCCGTCAAGGGCACGCTGATGACCAGCGTGTGCACGGGCTCGCTGGTGTACGCCGACGCCGGCCTCCTTGACGGGAGGCCGGCGACGACACACTGGGGCTCGCTCAACCACCTGGCCCAGCTGGGCCGGGACATCGAGGTGCGCCCCGACGACCGCTACGTCGACGACGGCAACATCATCACCGCCGCCGGCGTATCAGCGGGGATCGACATGGCGTTGCACCTCGTCCGCCGCCTCGCGTCCGAGGAACGGGCGCGACAGGTGAAGCGCTACATCCAGTACGACCCCCAACCTCCCGTCTGACTGCTGCCGCTACCGGAACCCCAGGTACCAGGAGCAGGCGGGCCAGGGCGTCCATCCGAAGATGGAGTACAGGTACCGCGCCGCCTCGTCCTGCACGGCCGGCGAGGCCTGGTGGGGGTAGCCGGTATAGCCCAGCCACCACCACGTGATGGGCGAGAACTGGTACGCCCCGTAGTAGCCGTTGCCGGTGTTGGCCGAGTAGTTGTCGGTCGACTCGCACATCCGGAGCGCTGCCAGTTGGGCGTTGGTGGGGTACCCGTCGACCAGGGCCACGGGCGCCGCCGCCGCCACCGCCTGCGCTTGCTTCCCGGCGCCGCCGCCCTCTTCGTCCGGGGCGACGTACTCCACCCCCGCCGCCTTGGCCGCCTCCCGGGCCGCCTTCTTCGCCGCGTACGCGGCGCGGGCGGCCCAGTAGTCCGCCCTTGACTCGGTGTAGGTCTCCGAGTCCGTACGGTCCTCGTTGGCCGAGGCCGCTCCTCCGCCGAGCTGGGCCAGCAGGGAACCGGCCCCGACCATGGCCGCAACGACAAGCGTCGCGGACCGTGATTGCTTGCGCATCTTGCGCCTCCTTGAAGAAGCCCCGAGGGGCATCAGGTGTGGCCTGGAATGCGGGCACTCGTCATTCATGCAACAGCTCGCGAGCGGGTGGAGCTCTGGACACGGGCGTCCATACGAGGTGCAGACGGCACCCTTGGGCGTGCGTGTGTAGTGAGGCTCCCTCCCCCTGGGAAGTGTCGGCACCGCGTTCCTCGCCCGCGGTGTCAGCAGCGGCAGCAACCGTAGCAACAGTTGCGAAGGTGTCAAGCTGCGTTCAAACGTCGGAACGCGTCCGCAACTCGAGCGCCGCACCCCTGGTCTGGAGTGCGCAGCCACCTTACCCGGATGGTTTTCGTGCCAAACCGAGACGCCTCTTAGAATCGCCCCGTGCGGTTGTCACGGTCGGTCCCGGCCTGGCGTCCCCCACTTCCGCCAGCTGCACATCTTCAACGCCCGGGGGCGGCGGATCCTCCGTGATCACCTCCCCGACGTGTACGCGGCATGGCTGGACGCCGGCCATCGCCGGCGAGCCCCGGTCGGAGATCGGCGGGGCGGGCGACGACCCCGACGTACACTTAGCCCGCCGCCTGCCCGAAGCGTGCGCCCGCGACCCGCACGTCAACCGGACGTTCCAGCGCACGTGGCACCTTCTCGGCCCGCCGTCCGCCCGCTGGGACGACACGGCGATCCGCGCCGCCGTGGACGCCGCACCCCTGCCCCCACCCGCCGGCCCCGACCACGCCGGCCTGGCCGCGATCCTCGCCCGCTAAATGCGGTCCGCATCTATTGCTTAGGGCCTGACCGAGCATGAAAATCGACCACAGGGGGTGACGCATGATCGAGCGCGTCCGATTGAGCATGTACTGCATTGGGTGCCTCCCCGGCTACCACACTGCGTACGTTTCCGCCGCTGGCGACGGCCTCTTCGTCGAGCATGGCCTCGACGTTGAGATCCTTGACCCGATCTCGGGCCCCGAGAACGTGCGGCGGACGGCAGCCGGAGGCGCCGAGTTCTGCCTGACAAGCGTGTCCCACTACCTGACGGCCCGCAGCCGGTTCGGCGACCTGCCGGCGCGGTTCGTCGCTCCCATCGTCCGCCGGCACCCGATCGGTGGGTTGGTGGCGGCCGACTCCCCGTTCCACACCCCCGCCGATCTGGCCGGCAAGCGGGTCGGAGGCTCGGCCGACAAGGGCCTGCTGGCCGAGTACCAGGCCGCCCTCGCCCACCTCGGCCTCGAGCCGGGCCAGGTCGTCGAGCTGACCTACGGCAACGCCCCGTCGGCACTAGGACGGGGCGACATTGACGCCGTGCCCGACTTCATCGACCTCGTGCCTCGCACCCGCACCCAGTCGGGCGTGGACATCCGGCCGATCCACTTCGGCCTGCAGGTCTACGGCCACGGCCTGATCGCCGCCGACTCGGTCCCGACCGAGACCGTCCACCGCATGATCGACGCCGTGGCCGCCGCCCTCGAACGCCAGCGCGACAACCCGACGCACGGCTTCGACCTCATGGCCGCCCGCTTCCCCGACGCCAACCTCGACTACGCCGTCGAGGGATGGCGCATCGGCCAGACCAACATCTTCACCGGCGAGCCCGTCGGGTCGGCCACCCCCGAAGGCTGGGCCTCGACCGCTTCCTACATTGCTTCCGCCCACGGCCTCGACGCCGTGGACCCTGTCACCGTGTACCGACCGGACGCCATCCGCACCCAAGAGGAGGCCCTGGCATGACCCCGACTGCTCGATCCAAGTGGCGGCTGCTGCCGCTTGTGATCGTCCTCAGCATGGTGATCGCCGCCTGCGGCGGTGACGACGACGAGTCGTCGACGGGCACGACGGCGGCGGCTCAGGCCAACCCCAACGCCGAGTTGAAGGTCGGCTTCACCGAGGACCAGTACATCACCCAGGCCACGTCGACCAACGACGTGAACGTGGGGGTCTACCCCCTCAACATGAACATCTCCGAGACGCTGGTCCTCTTCGGCACGAACTACGAGCTGAAGCCGCTCCTGGCCGAGCGGTGGGAGTTCCGGGCGCCGAACACGTGGCGGTTCTTCATCCGCCGCGGCGTCACGTTCCACGACGGCCAGCCCCTCAACGCCAACACGGTCAAGGCCGGACTGTTCGACAGGCTGGCCCGCGTGCTGACCAACGGCGGGACGGTCCGGGCCGGGCCCAACTCGGCCGTCGTCGTGGACGAGTACACCCTCGACTTCACGTCGCTCGTGACGAACTACCGGGTGCCCGAGCAGCTCGTCCACCCCCAGAACGGCGTGTTCGCACCCGGCTCCGACTTCTCCAGGAAGCCGGTCGGCACCGGGGCCTTCAAGTTCGTCTCGTACGCGCCCAAGGAGACGATCGTCGCCGAGCGCAACGACACCTACTGGGGCCAGAAGGCGGGAGTGGCCAAGATCACGGCCCGCTTCTACCCCGACAGCAACGCGCGCCGCCTCGCACTCGAGGCCGGTGACGTGGATGTTATCTACCAGGTGCCGGCGCCGGACGTGAAGGGCCTCAAGTCCCGTGGGTTCACGATCCAGAACAGCGCGGTTGGCGCCTACGAGGCCATGTTCGCCAACATCAAGGGCACCGGCGACCGTGACATCCTGTCCGACGTCAACGTCCGCAAGGCTGTCGCCCTCGCCGTCGACCGCAAGGCCCTCGTCGACGGCGTGCTCGAAGGCCAGGGGAGTGCCGACCAGACGGTGATCCCGCCCGGCGCGTTGGGGTCGTACGCCTCGGCGATCAAGGGCTTCACCACCGACCTGGCCCAGGCCCGGACGCTCCTCGACAACGCCGGGTGGCGCGTCGGGTCGGACGGTATCCGGGAGAAGAGCGGCCGCAAGCTCAAACTGCGGCTGATCTCGGGGTTCCCGGCGGCCGAGGTGCACCGGCCCATCCCGACGTTCCTCCAGGCCCAGCTGAAGAACGTCGGTATCGACGTCGAAATCATCGAGACGCCCGACAGCCCCGCCTACACCGACCGCCTCACGGCCAAGGACGGCGACCTCTACCTGGAGCAGGGCAACCAGAACGACGCCAACCCCGCCTTCCTCCCCGGCCTCCTCTGGTACAGCGGCCCCGAGACGAGCGGCGGCAACTACCAGCCCATCATCGGTCCGGGTGTGGACTCGAAGTTCGATCAGCTCTTGAAGCCCGTCTTCACCGAGCCCGACCGCGACAAGGTCCAGAAGGCGACGGCGGACGCTGTGCACGAGATCGTGGACAACGTCGTGGCGATCATCCCCCTCAACGGGATCTTCCGGATCTACGGGATGAAGAAGTCGGTGCAGGGGTTCCAGCCCCACTTCGCCTTCCTCCAGGTGCGCTGGGAGGGCGTAACCGTCACCGCGTAAGAGCGGCCGCCGACATGGGTCGTCCGCTCCCGCTCAACAGCCGAAGATCAGCAGCCTCGTAGATGCGCTCGTACGCGCTGCGGCGGGTTCTGCTGATGATCCCGACGCTCATCGGCGTCTCGCTGCTCACGTTCGTGCTGGTGCAGTTCACGCCGGGCGACCCGGCCGAGGTGTTCGCCAGCCGCATCCTGGCGCGCCCGGCGACGCGGGTGGAGGTCGAGCAGGCCCGCAAAGACCTGGGGCTGGACCGGCCCGTGGTGGTCCAGTACGTGAGCTGGGTCGGCGACGTGGTGACGGGCGACCTCGGCCGCTCCTTCATTTCCCGTGAGCTGATCAGCACCGAGCTGAAGCGGCGGATCCCACGAACGTTGCAGCTGGCCATCCCGGCCGCCCTGCTGGCCCTCGCCATCGCCGTCCCGGCCGGGATCATCTGCGCCATCAAGCGCAACCGCTTCGTCGACCAGGTGGTGCGGATCACGTCTTTGGCCGGCGCGTCCATGCCCAGTTTCTGGCTCGCATTGATCCTGATCATCATCTTCGCGGTGCGGCTGGACCTCGTCCCCGTGGCGGGACGGGGCGACCTCAAGAACATGATCCTGCCCGTCGTCACCCTGTCCCTGGCCCCCATGGCGACACTGACGCGGTTCATCCGCTCGGCCGTGCTGGAGGCGCTGGG
The DNA here is from genome assembly GCA_050742295.1 of Acidimicrobiales bacterium. Lineage (GTDB taxonomy): Bacteria > Actinomycetota > Acidimicrobiia > Acidimicrobiales > AC-14 > JAHFUQ01. Next base: position 11,136 of record JBOGID010000020.1, read on the forward strand.
CAGCAACTACGTGATCACGGCCCGGGCCAAGGGCGTGAAAGAGGTGTTCGTCGTCGGCCATCACGCCCTGCGCAACTCGCTCGTGACCGTGATCACCGCCTTCGGGAACAGCCTGGGCCACATGCTGGCGGGGGCGGCCGTGATCGAGACGATCTTCGTCTGGCCCGGCTCGGGCAAGCAGTTGGTCGACGCCATATCCACCCGGGACTATCCGATGATCCAGGCCTTCATCCTCTACATCGGCGTGGTCTTCGTGATCGTCAACCTGATCGTCGACCTCTGCTACGCCTGGATCGACCCCCGCATCTCCTTGAAGAAGGAGACGGTGCCGGCATGAGGGTGGACCAGTGACTTTGACGGGCGTGCCGCTCGAGCAGATCGAGGTCGTCGAGCAGGAGTCGCTCCCCACCCAGATGGGCTCGGCGCGCGAGGTCGTCCGGGCCCTGTTGCGGGACCGCACGGCGATGGTCGGCGTCGTCCTCGTCACGCTGCTCGCCCTGGCCGCCATCTTCGCCAGCGTGCTGGCCCCCAAGGACCCCAACTTCGTGGACGTGGCGGCGCGCTTCGACCCGCCGTCGCGCGATCACCTTCTGGGCACCGACCACCTGGGCCGCGACGTGCTGTCACGGGTCCTGCACGGCGCCCGCCTGTCGATCGGCTCCGCCCTGGTCGCCGGCCTCAGCGTGGCCCTGGTCGGGCTGATCATGGGCATGCTGGCGGGCTACTTCGGCGGGTGGGTCGACACGATCATCAGCCGGGTGGTCGACGTGCTGCTCGCCTTCCCCCTGCTGCTGCTGGCGCTGACCATCACCGGCATCCTCGGCCCGGGCCTGCGCAACATCATCATCTCGCTGGTGGTGGCGAGTTGGGCGTCCTACGCCCGCATCGTGCGGGGCGCGGTGCTGGCCGAGAAGGGCAAGGCGTACGTGGAGGCGGCCCGGGCCGCGGGCGCGTCCCATTTCCGCATCCTGTTCCGCCACGTCCTGCCCAACATCGTGGCGCCCGTCATCGTGTTCACGACCCTCGACACCGGCGTCATGCTGCTGGCCGTGTCCAGCTTGTCGTTCCTCGGACTGGGGGTGAAGCCGCCGGCCGCGGAGTGGGGCGCCATGCTGTCCGAAGGCCGCAGTTACCTCGACCAGGCACCGCAGATGATGTTCTACCCGGGCGCCGCCATCTTCCTGACCGTGCTCGGGTTGAACCTCCTCGGCGACGGCCTGCGCGACGCGTTGGATCCCCGCACGAGGTCGACCGTCGCCGATGACGCCGCGGTCGCACGCCGTCTACTCGGACGCCGCCGCCCCCGCCCCACCTGACCGATGCCGCGGACGATGGCCGGTCGCAACGGCGTGCCCGACGACTTCTGCGGCGTGGTGGTCTTCCTGGCCAGCCGGGCCTCGAACTACGTGACCGGCCAGCTCATCTTCGTGGACGGGGGCTTCTCGGCCGGCTGATGGCGAACTTCCTGTCGCTCGACTTCGTGTACGTGCCCACGGCCGACGTCGACTCGGCCATGCGGCACTACTGCGAGGTGCTCGGCGCCAAGGCCCAGTGGAAGGTGCGGGGCATGGGGACGGTCGTGGCCTGCGTGCGGCTCAGCGACGACGGGCCCGCCCTGCTGTTGTCCGGCCATCTCGAAGGCGAGACGCCGATCCTCGTCTACCGGGTCGCCGACTACACGGCGACGGTGGCGGGGCTGCGCGCCGCGGGCTTGACCGACGTCCACGAGTTGGAGATCCCCCACGGTCCGTGCGCCAGCTTCCGGGGCGAGGGCGGGCAGCGGTTCGCGGTGTACGAACTGGTGCGGCCCGAGGCGGCGAGGCACTTCGACGGCCGGTTCGACGACTGATCTCTCCGCGCCAATGGTGTCTCTGACCCCCACTTGCGCGATACCGACAATTGGGGTTTAGCGGTAGGCGTGGGCCTGGAGTTCGAACAGCTCGGCGTAGGTGCCGCCCAGGGCCAGGAGTTCGTCGTGGGGGCCGGACTCGATGATGCGGCCGCCGGCCAGCACGCAGATGCGGTCGGCGAAGCGCACGCTCGACAGGCGGTGGGAGATGAGCAGGGCGGAGCGGCTGCGGTAGAGGGAGGCAACGGTCTGGAACAGGTCCCGCTCGGCCCGGGGGTCGAGGGCGGCGGTGGGCTCGTCCAGCACGACGAGGGGGGCGTCACGCAGGAAGGCCCGGGCCAGGGCCACCCGCTGCCACTGGCCGGTGGACAGGTCGGTGCCGCCGAAGTTCCGCGACAGCAGGGTGTCGTAGCCGTCGGGGAGGGCCTCGATCACGTCGTGGGCGCCGGCCCGGTGGGCGGCCTCCTCGATGGCGGCTCGGTCGTGGATGCGGCTGGGCATGCCGATGCCGATGTTCTGGCCCGCGGTCAGCGACGGGTAGTGGACGAAGTCCTGGAACACCACGGCGATGCCAGCCCGGACGGCGGCCGGGTCACAGTCGGCGGTGTCGACGTCGTCCCAGTGGATCGTCCCGCTCGTCGGCCGGTAGAGGGCGCACAGCAGCTTGGCCAGGGTCGTCTTGCCCGAGCCGTTCTCCCCCACGAGGGCCACGACCTCGCCCCTGCCGATGTCGAGGTCGACGCCCTGGAGCACGGGCCTGGTGCCGCCCCGGTAGGTGAACGACACGTCCCGCACCGTGATCCGCCGGAAGTCGCGGCTGGGTTGGAGGCCGCCCGGCATCGGCGGCGGCTGGGACGCCACGAAGTCGTGGAAGGCGCTCGTCACCGCGGCGGTGCGCCGCAGGCCTCCCGCCACATTGACGAGGCGGCCGATGCCCTGGGTGAGCTGGCGGGCGGCCAGCCCGCCGGCCACGCTGCCGCCCAGGGTCGTCTGCTTGCCGGCCAGGCGCAGCACCAGCCGGCCCGCAGCCGGCACCACCCCGGCGGTGGCCGCCAGGTTGGTGGTGAGCAACCGGCGTCGGTTCGCCTGCTCGATCTTCAGGAACTCCGCCTCGTTGCGCTCGCTGATCTCGTCGTGGCGCCGGCGCATGTATGCGGTGCTGTCGAAGGCCCGCAGTTCGTGGGCCGCTCCGGGGGTCGTGAGGTAGTGGCGGAGCATGCCGCCCTCCCGGCCCTCTCGGCCTCGGCGCCGCATGGCCCGCATCGGGTCCTGCATGCTGCGGGTCAGAAGCCACTGAGGGACCACCCCGGCCACGGCAAGCGGGATCAACGCCCGATCGCCGCCGCCGATGGCTGCAGCGGCGGCGATGGTGCCCGCCGCGAACCCGGACAGATCGAGGGCCGAGCCCACCAGGTAGCCGATGCGGCCGCTGGCGCTCAGGGCCTGCTGCAACCGATCCTGGAACGCGGGGTCCTCGACGTCGGCCAGTTCGAGGGCGGCAACCACGTCGAGAATGCGGCCTTCAGCCTGGTGGGTCACGGCGCGGCTCACGGAGTTGCGCAGGCCGTTGCTGGCGTTCTTGCCCGCCACCACGAGCAGTTTCATCGCACCGAGGGCCACCAGCCGTGGCGTCTGGGAACGGGCCCGTTCCCCACCTTCGAGCGCCTCGAGGGCGGTGCCACTCCAAAGCGCCTGGGCCGGGTCGGCTGAGGCGGTCGCGACATGGAGGACGGCCGCGGCCGCCAGCGAGGCGGGCTTGGCGGACCACGCCAGTCGCACGGCGCGGGCGGTTGCCGCCGCCGCCTCCCTGAGCGGGACTGGATCCGTGTCGGCCGGCGCGCTGCGCCCGTCGTGGAAGAAGACGACTTCACGCACCGGGTTCGTACAGTAGGGCGGTGCGGGCGCTTCGCATCATCGTTCTGCTCGCGGCCGTGCTCGTGTCGTGCGGCACGGGGCCGTCGCCGTACGAAGCCCTGACCGCCGGTTCGGGCTCGACGGCACCCGGCGCCACGACCACGAGCCCCGAGCCCGACGGTTCGGCGTCGACGACCGCGGCGCCTGCCACCGAGCCGCCCACCTCGGGGTCGGCATCCACCACCCGGCCGGCGGCGGGGAGCGCGACCA
>JBOGID010000021.1:0-22790 GCA_050742295.1 Acidimicrobiales bacterium
GGCTTTCCACGGTCCCCGAGAACCTGGCGGAGAGGGAGGGATTTGAACCCTCGAGGAGGCTTTACACCCCCTAATCGCTTAGCAGGCGATCACCTTCGGCCGCTCGGTCACCTCTCCGTGCCTGGCCGCGAGTGTGGCACAGCCGGGCCCCGTCAGGGACCCGCCCGCGCCCAGTACGGGCGTGGCGTCCTCGAACCGCAGCGGCGTGACATGCAACATCCGCCGTCCCGCCGGGTAGCCGCCGTCGAACGGCACCCAGGCGTGGTGCACCAGCCAGCGCCCGCCTCCGGCATCCACGACCAGTTCGGTGCCTCCGGGCCCACTCGCACCGCTGCGATCGGCCGCTGACGCCAGCAGCGGAGCGTCCGACGTGGCCTTGGTGCACGGGCCCGCGGCCGACACGCACGAGGCCCAACCCACGGCGTAGGTGGTGTTCTGCCAGCGTCCGGCGCTGTAGAACAGGTACAACCGGTCGCCGTCCGCCACCATGGCCGGCCCCTCGATCGTCGGCAGTTCCCACTCGCGGTCCTGGGCCAGGAGCGACGTCGCCGAGCCGACCAGCCTCAGCCCGTCGGGGCTGAGCGGCTGCGACCACAGCTGGGCCACCTCGCCGTTGCCCCACCCCTCGCTCTTCCAGGCGAGGTACGCCGTGCCGTCCCCGTTGAGGAACGGGCTCGGGTCGATCGATCCGCCCGCCTCCCGCTGGCACACGAGCGGCTCCGCCGAGTTGTCTACGAACGGCCCGCCCGGGCTCACCGAGAACCCCCGTGACACGCACTGGAGGCCCGACGCCGCCTCCCGGGTCGTGTAGAAGAGTACGTAGCCCCCGGGACGGGCCAGCACCGAGGGCGCCCACACCCGCCCTCGGTTCGACCACGCCGGCAGTCGGGGCAGAGCGTCGGGCAGGGAGTACCACGTCCGCAGGTCGACAGACGTGATCACGGGGATATTGGACGCGCCGCGATTGGTCGAATAGCCGTAGTACCGATTTCCCGCTCGCAGCACGAACGGGTCAGCGAAATCCTGGCCGTGGACGGCGGGCGGCGTGGCCGTCGAGGCGACCGTCCGCTCCCAAGCCCCGTCTTGGAACGTGATCCGTTCGTGTACGAGCGCGCCGCCAACCGCCTCCCATCCTTCAAACAGGCCCGCCGTGGCCCGGGCCGAGCCCTGCACGTAGTCGCGGTGAAAGGCGACCACGCCCGGCCACTGCACGACGTCGACGGAGAGGACCTGCTGGGACCCCGTCCGGTAGAACAACAGCGCGATCTCGTCGAGGCCGTCGCCCGTCACGTCGGCGACTGCGCCCCGCACGTCGTCGAACCGTGACCCGTCCTCGTCGACGGCCTCCAGCACGACCTCCAGGTGGCCGCCGGCCGCAGCGGCCCGGAACACCTCGACCCGCACGCCCCGACCCTCGGACCGGGTCTGCGCCAGCCACACCAGCGCCCCGTCCCCTCCCCGCGCGACGCCGCACCGGGACGTGAAGCCGGGCTCGGTCAGGGCCGCGCAGCTCTCTTCGGCCGGCCTCGCACGCGTTCGCACCGCCCCCGGCGGGCGCACCACCGCTCCGTCGGCCGTGACCGGCCGGTCGGACAGCGGCTTGAGGTGGACCGGGTCGGCGGACACGACGTGCGGCGCCGCCGTCGGGGACTCGCCCAAGACCCGGGCGTTGGGGCTCGGCGTGGCACAGCTCACCAGGACGAGCGCGAGCGCGCCCATACCAAGCCACACCCTTCGACCCCCGAACCCCACCGATCCAGACTACGAAAACGAGGCCGTGAAAGACTCGGCGCCCATCGGAGCCCGGCTTCGCAACCCGCTGGTCCGGACCGGCCTCCTGCTGATGGTCGCCGTGACCGTCATGTACTGCACGTCGCCCGTCGTGACCAACGGCGATTCCTACCTCGCCTTCCCGACGGCGGTGAGCCTGGTGCACGACGGCGACCTCGACCTCGACGAGTTCCCGGGCGACAACGTGCAGCGCCACTACGGGCGGGAGCTGCGCCGGGGCCACAGCTTCGACGGCTACCCGTGGGCCGTTTCCCTGCTCCTCGTCCCCGCCGTGCTCGCGGTGGGCGGCCTCCATGCCGTCGGCGCCCTCTCGCGGTCCGCGACCGACCTGGTCCGCGACGACGCCATGGGACTGCCCCAGCTGCTAACCGCCAGCGTGGTGACCGCAGCCGTCGCTCTCGTGCTCTACTTCCTCGCCTACGAACGGCTGACCGGGGACGAACGGCGCCGGCGCCGCCTCGCCGTCGTCATCGCCCTCGGGTTCGCCACCGCCACCGCGGCGTGGTCAACCGCCAGCCGCGCCCTCTGGCAGCACGGGCCCTCGATGCTGCTCCTGTCCGTCGCCCTGCTGCTCGCCGTGCGGGCCGACCGGCGGTCGGACGGCACCCCAGCCGGCGCCGCCCCATGGTTTGCCATGGGAGCCGTTCTCGCCGCTGCCAACACGGTCCGGCCCACCAACGCAGCGCCGGCGGCCCTGTTCGGCATCTGGCTGCTGGTGCGCCACCGCCACCGACGGCGCCTCGTGCCGTTCCTGGGGGGTGCCCTGGCCGTCGCCGGGCCGTGGTTCGTCGTCAACGCCGCCAGCTTCGGCACGCCGCTTCCGTACTACAGCAGCCCGGGCGAGCGGCTGTTCTGGCACGAGAGCTTCGGCGAGGCGGCTGCCGCCAACCTCGTAAGCCCGGCCCGGGGTCTGCTCATCTTCTCACCGGTCATCGTGCTCCTGGCGGCCGCCGGCCTGGTCCTGCGCTTCCGCCGCCGTGAAGGCGGGCTCCTCGACGCGGTCGCCGTCGGTTCGGTGGTGGCGCAGCTGCTGATCGTGTCGGCGTCCAAGGAAGCGTGGTGGGCCGGGCACAGCTTCGGGCCGCGGTTCATGAGTGACGTGCTGCCGTTCCTGGCCTACCTGGCGATCCCGGCCGTCGATGCCGTCGCCGCCCAGCGCCGTCTCGTCCTTCGAGTCGCCACCGTCGCCACGCTGGCATGGAGCGTCCTGGTCAACGCCCAAGGCGCCTATCTCAGGGCGTCCAATTGCTGGAACGTGGTTCCCAAGGACATCAACGCCGACCCCCACCGGGTGTGGAGCGTGTCCGATCCGCAGGTTGTCTCGGGGTGGCGGACGTTGGTCGAGTCTCCCAAGGCCGCCGTCAGCGGCGAGTGCGGACCACCGTCCGGCTGAGCCCCGCCGGCAGCGCAGCGCCGTCCGAGAACGGGCGAATCCGGGGGGCTACAGTCGGTCCCGCAGGTCTTGAGGAGCGGGAGGACGCACAGTGCGCAAGAAGCTGGCAGGGCTCGTGTTGAGCGGGACGCTTCTCATGGGTGGGGCGCCGTTCGTCGGGACCGCCCATGCCAACGGCGATCACACGACCGACCCGGTGCTGTGCTTCGTGGCCGTTCACTCCATCATCACCGAGGCGCTCGCCGAGTACCGGGCCGGCCACCTGACGGGGGCGGAGCTCCGTTCGGTCCTGGTCGGCACGTCGACGTTCCTGGGGTGACTGCCTGACGCCGACGTCGTAACTCTGAGCGGAGGGAGTGGGATTCGAACCCACGGGGCTCGTCGCCCAAGGCTTTTCAAGAGCCTCGCATTCGGCCTCTCTGCCATCCCTCCGGGAGCCGGTGAAGCCGGCTGAGAAGGCTACTGGGAAGAGCGGACGACCCGGGCCCGCAGGTCGCTGACCCACCGGTCGGCGGCGCGCCAGGACTTCTCGGCGTCGCGCCGCAGGGCGGGCCCGTGCTCGCTGGCGGCCGGGTAGGACCCCAGGAACTTGATGTGCCGCAGCTGGGCGTGCAGGTCGCGGAGGGTGTCGTAGACAACCTCGTCGTCGACGTGGCCTTCGAGGTCGATGATGAAGCAGTAGTCGCCGAGGGTGTGCTTGGTCGGGCGCGACTCCAGCTTGGTCAGGTTGATGTTGCGGGCCGTAAACTGGCCCAGGATGGCGTGCAGGCTGCCGGGCTGGTCGGCCTTCTGGAAACAGACGATGGTCGTCTTGTCGTGGCCCGTGATCTCGGGGATACCGGCCGACGGGGGCGTGACGACCACGAACCTTGTCATGTTGTCGGTGCTGTCCTGGATGCTGTCGACCAGGACGTCGAGGTTGTACAGCTTGGCGGCCAGCGACGTGCCGATGGCGGCCGTGCCGTCGGGCGGGTTCTCGCCCACCTGGCGGGCGGCCTCGGCGGTCGACGTGGCGGCCACGACCGATGCGCCCGGGAGGTGCTCGGAGAGGAACCGCTGGCACTGGGCGGCGGCGTCGGGGAACGAAGCGACCCGCTTGACATCGGCCAGCGTGGTGCCGGGCGGGCCGAGCAGGTTCTGGCGCACGCTGAGGACGATCTCGCGCTGGATCAGCAGGTCGCGCTGGAAGATCAGGGCGTCGAGGACCTGGCGGACGGTGCCCTCGATCGAGTTCTCCAGGGCCACGAACCCGACGTCGACGTCGCCCGCCGACGTGGCCGCCAACACGTCGGGCATCGAACGCAGCGGGACCAGTTCGCCGGCCGCCAGGTCGGCCTCACCGAGCAGCGCCTCCTCGGTGAACGTGCCGGGCGGGCCCAGGAAGCCGACCCGGAGGAGGGGCTGCTCGTCGCTCACTTGGGAGACGATAGGGCACCCCCCTTGCCACCACGGCGATAATTGCGGTTCGTGGACGAGCCCACCCTCCGCCGGCTGCTGGACGACGTGCGTTCCGGCGCGCTGTCGGCCGACGGCGCGGTGGCGCAACTACGGCGGCTGCCGTTCGCCGATTTGGGCTTCGCGAGGGTCGACCACCACCGCCCGCTGCGCCAGGGCCTGCCCGAAGCCGTGTACGGGCCGGGCAAGTCACCCGAGCAGTGCGCGGCGATCGTGGCCGAACTGCTGGCCGAGCCGGGGGAGGGGCCGGTCCTCCTGACCAGGGCATCCGAGCAACAGGCGCGCGCCGCCGAGGCCCGCAATCCGGGGGCGGTGCGCACGGGGCGGACGCTGGCGTGGCGGGTCCGCGGAGACGAGGAGACCAGGCCGGCACGGGTGCTGGTCCTCACTGCGGGGACTGCCGACCTGCCCGTGGCCGAGGAGTGCGTGGCCGTGCTCTCCGCCTTCGGGGTGCGTCCACTGCTCGTAGCCGACGTGGGCGTGGCCGGCGTCCACCGCCTGCTGGTCACCGCCGACGAACTGGCTGCGGCCGACGTGGTCGTCGTGGTGGCCGGCATGGAGGGGGCGCTGGCCAGCCTGGCCGGGGGGATGACGCCCGCCCCCGTGGTGGCGGTGCCGACGAGCGTGGGCTACGGCGCCAGCCTGGAAGGCGTCACCGCCCTGCTGGCCATGCTCGCCTCGTGCGCCTCCGGCATCACCGTGGTCGGGATCGACAACGGCTACGGCGCCGCATGCGCCGTCCTGCGGCTGCTGAGATGAGCCCCTCCACATGACAACACTCGCCTGGTTCCACTGCTTCGCCGGCATCGCGGGGGACATGGCCCTCGGGAGCCTTCTCGACGCGGGTGCCGACGTCGACGAGGTGGGGGCGTTGGTGGGACGGCTGCCCGTGCCGGGGTGGAGCCTCGACGTGCTGCCGGTGCTGCGGGCTGGCATCGCCGCCTCCCGCGTCGTGGTGCGGGCCCCCGAGGACGGCGTGGTGCGCACCTACGCCCACATCTCCGCCCTCATCGACGAGGCCCGCCTGCCCGATCGGGTGCGGGACAGGGCCCAGGCCACGTTCGCAGCCCTGGCCCAGACCGAGGGACGGCTGCACCGGCGACCCGTCGAACAGGTCCACTTTCACGAGGTCGGCGGCGTCGACGCCCTCGTCGACATCGTCGGTGTGTGCGCGGCGCTCGAGGTGCTGGACGTTGACGAGGTGCGGGCCAGCCCGGTGGCGACCGGAAGCGGCATGATCCGCTCGGCCCACGGGATCCTGCCCAACCCCGCCCCCGCCGTCGTCGAACTGCTGCGGGGCGCGCCCACCTACGGCCGAGAGGTCGGCGTCGAACTGACCACGCCCACGGGCGCCTCGTTGCTGGCAGCCATGGCCACGTCCTACGGCCCGCTCCCGGCCATGACGGTGATGGCCACCGGGTTCGGCGCCGGCGAACGGGAGCTGGACGACATGCCCAACGTGACCCAGGTCGTGCTGGGCGAGGCCGCGGGGGCGGCCAGCGCCGACGAGCCGGGCCAGCCCGTGACCCTGCTGGAGGTCAACGTCGACGACGCCACCGGCGAGGTCCTGGCCCATGCGGTGGCGACGCTGCTCGACGCGGGCGCCCACGATGCGTGGATCACGCCCATTGTGATGAAGAAAGGACGTCCCGCCTACACGGTGAGCGCCCTGGCCGACCCGGCCCTGGTCGAGCAGATCGGGCGGGTGCTGACCCGGGAGACCGGTTCGCTCGGCATCCGCGGCCACCGCATGGAACGGTGGCCGGCGTCGCGTGCCACCGGCGAGGTCGAGGTGGAGGGCGTTCCCATCCGGGTCAAGGTCAGCGCCGGGCGCATCAAGGTCGAGCACGACGACGCCGCCCGCGCCGCCCGCCGCACCGGCCTGCCCTTGCGCGAAGTCCTGTCCCGGGCCGAGGGCGCCTGGCGGGCCCGCCAGCAGTCCGTCTCGCCCAACGACTCGGCCTAACCCCGTCGCGATATCGCGCAAGTGGGCCTCAGAGCCACCACTTGTGCAATAACCTCCCGTAAGCACGGAGGCCTGAGACCTCAGGTCTCGGCGAACAGCTCCTCGCCCCGGCGGAGGCGGGCGGCGATGCGGACGACGTGGGGGAGCTCGCGCCGGGTGGGCGTGTGGGCGGCCAGGAACCGGGCGGCGCCGGCCAGGATCAGCGCCCCCTCCTCGGAGCCCGCGGGCCACGCCCCGAACTGGCGGGCGGCGGCCTCGATCGTCTGGAACCAGTGGAACTCGGCGTCCTCGGCCAGCAGGGCGTGACCCAGGGCGGCGACGAGGGGATTGGGGTCGCGGCCGCTGCGGATCCAGCCGTAGGCGATGGCCCCGGCCCGGTCGACGCACCCCTGCTCGTCCCAGCACGCCTGCAGGTCGGCGAGATCGACCTGCTCAGCCCCGTCGGCACCCGTCTGCGGGAGCCGGGCCGCGGGCACGTTCAGGAACCGGTCGAGGTAGACGCGCAGCGCCCCGTGGACGACGCCCCGAACCAGCTCGGGTGTCGGGTTGCGGACGAGCGCCTGGTGCAACGCATTGGCGGCCGTGAAGCCGTGGTGGACGACGTCCCAGTCCCCGAAGTCGTTCTGGGTGTGGAACCGGGTGATGCGCAGAGCGGCGGCCAGGGCCAGGGCCCGTCCCAGCTGCTCGGCCGTGGCGCCCGCCTCGTGAGCTCCACACACGGCGTCGACGGCCACCTCGGGATCGTCGTCGAGCAGCCGCCAGGCCAGCGCGCTCACGTCCTCGGGGTCGCGCAACTGGCCGTCGGCTGCGGGCCCGACCGCAGCCAGCCGCTGGTTGGCCCGCAGGACGAGGGCGGCGAGGTCATGGGGGTGGCGCCAGCGCCCGCCCTCCTCCGACCGGGACGCGCCCGCCGTCTGGTCCACGAGCGTGGGCAGCACCATGGCCGCCGCGGCCCCGTCCCCGCCCAGGTGCTCCACCGCTTCGAATGCCTTGTTGGTGAAGTCGATGGTGTGCCCGCCGTCGAGGAACACGTGGTCGGTGGTGGCCGCGAACATCATCGGGGCCACCTCCTCGCCGGTGTCCAGGGCCGTGACCAGGACCCGCTCGGCGGCGTCGCCCGAGCGGGTCTCGATGAACCGCCGGTACCAGGACATCAGCCTGTCGGCGGGCACGGCCCGGCCGTCGTCAGCCCGGCCCAGGGGCGTGAGCGGGAAGCGGGGCGGGCGGTTGCGTGTGTCCCGGGCCACGAAGGCGAGGCCGTGGACGAGGGCCAGCGGCCGGTCCTCGGGCTCGAGCCAGGGCAGGAGGTTGGCCATGGCCGTCAGCACGGTCAGGCCTGAGCCCCAGCCCTGCTGGCGGTTGGCCGTCCCGAACTCCACGCCCACCCGCACGATGTCGGCCGGGGTGGCGCCCGCGTCGAGCAGGCCCATGACCGCCTTGCTCATGACGAGCGAGAGCCCCTGCTCCAGTCCCTCGGCCAGCCGCTGGCGCAGGTGCTCGATCTGGCCGTCGGGGGGCTCCACGACCACGTACACGTCGTCGCCCTCGACCTCGACCGGGAAGGCCCGCACGTCGTCGGCGAACGGGTCGAGCGTGCCCCCCGTCGCCAGATCGAACCGGGCGTGGTGCCAGTGGCAGGTGAGCAGGCCTTCCTCGACCGTGCCCCGGTGGAGGGGGAAGCCCATGTGCGGACACCGGTCGTCGACCGCGCACGGCTTGCCCTCGGACCAGAACACGCACACCGGGTGGCTGCCCGCCTTGGTGATCAGCTTGCCGTCGGCCTGGAGCTGCGTCAGCGATCCGGCTCGAACCCTCACGCCTGTAGCGTACGGCGCGCCCGCAGGGTTTCGGCGACCGACCACGCCTGGAACGGGCAGCCGGTGGCGGCGTGGGGCGGGTCGCCGTCGAACGTCTCCGACACCGAGCCCAGCCCCCACTCGGCCAGGTGATCGACGAGGCCGTCGAGCACGCCGCCACCAGAGCCGCCCATGGCGTCGACGTAGGGCCCGATCAGCCACGGCCAGACCGTGCCCTGGTGGTACGCCCGATCGCGCTCGGCCGGCCCGCCCCGGTGGCGGCCGAGGAACCCCGGGTCGTCCGGCGCAAGGGACCGCAGGCCTAGCGTCGTCACCAGCGCGGAACAGGCGTCCACCACGTCGCGCCGGCCCCGCAACGGGGCCCGCGGCAGCGACACTGCCAGCAACTGGTTGGGGCGGGCCGCCGGGTCGTCGCCGTCGGGCCCGTCGACCACATCGAACAGCCCGCGCCCGCCTGGCATCGGGAAGCGGGCGGCGAACGACCGGCGAGCCGTCGCCTCCAGCGCCCGGACGGACGATGAGTCCCGCCCGACCCGGTCCTGCAGGGCGGCCAGCCCGGCCAGGCCATTCACCCACAGGGCGTTGACCTCGACAGGTTTGCCCCGGCGGAGCGTGACGGGCACGCCGCCGACCCGGGCGTCCATCCACGTCAGGGCCCAGCCGTCCTCGCCCTGCGTGACGAGGGCGTCGGCGGGGTCGACGCGGATGCCGAACCGGGTTCCGGCCAGGTGGTGGGACACAATCGCTTCCAGCACGGGGGCCAGTTCGGCGGCCAGGTCCCCGTCGCCGGTCAGGTCCACGTGGCGGGACACAGCGTGGAGGAACCACAGTGCGGCGTCCACCGTGTTGTACTCGGGGCCGCCGGCGTCGGCCGTGTTCGCCAGCATCCCCTCGGACACCGACGCTGCCGCCCGCTGGAGCAGGGCCCGCCCATGATCGTGGCGGCCCGTCACCAGGAACAGCCCCTCGTACGACGCCATCGTGTCCCGCGACCACTCCCCGAACCACGGGTACCCGGCCACCACCGCGGGCCCGATCACGACGAACTGGTCGGCGGCGTGGACCAGCAGGGCGTCGGGCTCGTCCGTGGCGTCGCGCGTCAGGGCTGCGGCACGGCTCCGGGCGGCCGCCACGATCGAACCAGCAGGTGGCGGCAGGTCCCGGGCCAGGTCCACCCCGGCCCACGCCTCGACCTCAACCGACTGCCCGGGCTCGAGGTCGACGGCGACGAACCGGCCCGCGAACCACAGGTCCTCCCGGTCGTTCAGGCCCCTCGCCGCCTCTTCCCGGTAGCACACGCCGCTGTACCAGGCCCCGCCCGGCTCGAAGCCGGGGCCCCGCACCCGGTAGGCGCCCTCGAAGACGAAGCCGCCGTCCGCCGCCTCAACGGCCGGCGACCCCGACGCGAACCGTTCGCCGTGGCCGTCGCGCCACGTGCACAGCGCCTCCACTTCGAGGCGCACGGGACGGCCGGCTCGGACGACCCGGTGCACGACGCCCACCGCCGGACGCCCCCTCACCATGGCCACCTCGGCTTCCACCACGACGTCGCCGGCCTGCCACCGCCACCGGGGCACGCCGTCGAGCAGGGCGAAACCGGCCAGCAGGCGGTGCCCGGCCGGATCGACGGCGCCGCCCGCCCATTCGTGCGTCGCCAGCCGCCACCGGCGATCGCCCACGACCAGGACGGGGTCGAGCGAGGCCAGACCGAGCCGCCGCCCGGCCCCCGCCCCGAGCCCAACCGCGGCGCTGGTCGCCGCCACGATCAGCAGGCCGTGGTAGCGGCGGGTGCGCAGGCCCGACACGGTCCCCATGGCGTAGCCGCCCAGCCCGTCGGTGACCAGCCACTCGCGGCTGGCGGCCTCATCGAGCGATCCGCAGACCTGCGGGCCGAAGCAAGCGCCGTTCATGCCCCACTGTCGCGCCCAACCGGGCGCCGCGCCCCTTGGAGACTGATGATCAAGCCCTCATTCGCGCCCGACGGCGTGTTCATAGCCGGTCGAGTCATCGAAACATGCTGGTCAGCGGCCGTCGGGCGCCTCGGCGCAAAGCGCCGACAGCGAAGTCAGCAGTCTCCTTGGGGTCTTACGGCGTCAGTGTGCAGGCGGCCAATCCGGTACCGGCCCCGTTGCCCTTCCAGGTGTTGTTGTCGCAGTCCGGGTTGCGGTTGGAGTCCCACAGGTCGAAGCCCCGGTTGCCGCGGGCCCGGTTGCCGGTGATGACGTTGTTGCGGCCGTTGGGGTTGGTTGCCGGGAACGAGCCCACCGTCGGCTGGCGCCGGGCCACGCTGATGCCGGACGCCAGGTTGCCGTCCGCGCTGTTGCGCAGGATCTGGTTGCCGGACCCGAAGACCCGGATCCCGTCACCCGGTACGGCGCCGTTGAAGCCGTTGTTGAAGACGATGTTGTCGGACACGACGTTGGCGGTCGTGAAGCCGAACAGCGCGATGCCGTCCAGGCCGTTGCCGGTGACGGTGTTACCGATGATCCGGTTGCCGGGACCGGGGCAGATGGCGGTGCCCGTCAGGCAGCCGGACCCCGCCCGTGGCTCGACCCGGATGCCGTCGTTGTCGCAGAAGGGGCCAGCGCGGCACGCCACGTTGTTGCTGACGATGTTGCCCTGGACGAGGTTGTTGTTCGTCAGCGCCGGCGGGATGGCGGGGTGGTCTGAGTCGCCGGGGATGAGGCCGATGCCCGACGACCAGCCGTTGTTGATGGCCCGGTTGTTGAGGATCTTGTTGTCGGACGAGCCCTGCACGAGGATGCCGTCGGCGTACTTCGTCCGAGCGATGCCCTGGTGGCCGGTGGACGCCCCGATGTTGTCCCTGGCCGTGGCGTAGCTCACGGTGTTGTTGCCCCCTCCGAGGATCACCACCCCACCGTCGAAGTCGCTGACGGTGCCCCGGGTGACGGTCACGCCCGTGCGGGACTGGACGAGCACCCCCGCCCCGTCGCCGGTGGCCGGCGTGCCGAACAGGCGGAACCCGTTCAGGTTGAGAGTGATGTTGTCGGCCCCGACGACGATGCCGTCGGCCGAGCACGGGCCCACGTCCGCGGTCAGCGTGGTGCTCTGCGTGATGGTCTGGCCGCACACCACGGCGGCGTCGGCCACCCCGGTCAGGCCGAGGCCGGTCGCCACCGTCAGGGCGGCGGCCAGCAACCCCATGATTCGAATCCGTGACTTCATTGGTCCTCCCGACGGTTCCCACCCGTGCTTGCTCCCGCCCGCCCCAGCCCAGTTCACTAGAACGACAACGTTTCTAACACGGCACGCAACCGCGTGGCGCGCGCCGCTCAACCCCAGCGGAACTTGACGTTCTGCGGCTTCAACGATGCGCCGCCCAGGGACGCCCGCTGCGCGCGCCGCGTGGCCGACCAGCGGAGGCCCACTTCCTCGAACTCTTCCTCACTTCGCTTGCGGTACTCGGACGCCATCACTGCGGCAGTATCGCGACCGTCGTTCAACTCGGCGCAGGGCTTGGCATAGGCGCACGCCGAACACTTCTCCACCGACGGATTGGGGGGGACCGCCACCTCGCGATCGCGCACCTCCAGCACGTGTTCGGCGATCCGCATGCCCGCCGCCTCGATCGAACGGGGTGCCCGCCGGACATGGGTGCGCCGCACGACGTCGTTCCCGGCTCGGGCCTCAATGCGGTCGAGGCCGGTGACGGGCGGGCTGGTGTGAGGCCGAACCGCGGCCGCAGGCGGCTCGATGCTGCCCACGAGGCCTTCGAGGACGGGTACCGGCAGACCCAGCTCCTTGCCCAGGGGCGTGAGCGGGCTGCGCCGCAGGTTGAGGTGGCGCACGCCCTTGGTCATGTCCCGCAGGTCGCTGCTCGTGGTCCCCTCGTCCGGCGACGTGGCGTGATCGCTCTCGGCCCGGGAAACCCTGAGCTCGTTGTAGATCGTTCCCGCCACCTTCAGCTGCGGATAGGACACCTCCACCGCCCACTGCGCACGCAGCGCGTCCTCGTCGGCAAGGAGCGCCTCGTCGTCCTCCCAGTCTTCCCACACGACCCGGTGGGAGACGATCCAGTACTCGTCCTGGGCATCGGAGATCAGCTGGTCGATGCGGCCGAAGAAGCGGACGGGCTGCTGGTCGAGGGTGCCCAGCTCAAGCCCCGGGTGCCAGGGGTCGGCGATCGGCACCCAGATGTCTTCGTCGGCAAGGATCGACTCGAAGTCGTCCTCGGGGATGGCCCAGTCGAAGTAGCGGTTGAGCACGGCGTCGCCCAGTTCCAGGTACCGCTCCCACTCCCGGTCCTGGTCGGCGGTGACGGCCGCCGCCTCCTCGTAGGCGGTCCGGTCCTCCCGCATGGCCCGCTGAAATCCCTGAATAGCCAGCGGCCGGACGATCGATCGGTTCCAATCGTCCATGGCCGGAAAGTAGAAGACAGCTAGGGCGATGTGGATCGCCTTGTCGAAGTTGAACACGGCGGTAGGTGTTGTAGGAATGTAGTTCTGGCGCACCCGAGCCTCGAAGTCCCACGCCCTACGACAGGACCGGAACTCGTCCATCTCCTGGGGCCGGATCACGAATGTCCCGCTCATGCGCCGGAGTCTAATGAGGGACGTAGGCTGGGCGGCATGGAGATGCCCAAGCCCACGGACGCCGACAAGGAGTTCTTTCGGTCCCTGGTCCCTGACGATCCGCGCGTCGAGGTGAAGCCCATGTTCGGCAACCTGGCCGGGTTCGTGAACGGCAACATGTTCATGGGCCTGTTCGGGGCCGATGTGGGGGTGAAGCTGACCGACGACGAGCGCGCGTCGTTGCTGGCGGTCGATGGTGCGGGACCGTTCGGGCCCGACGAACGGCCGATGGGCGGCTACGTCACCCTTCCGGCCGCATGGCGGGCGTCACCCGCCGAGGCCGAGCCGTGGGTCGCCAAGGCGCTGGACCACGTGGGCGCCCTGCCCCCGAAGGTCAAGAAGACGAAGTAGTAGCAGGCCGCGCCAGGGTCGAACGGCGCAGGATGGCCAGGCCGAGGAGGGCGGCCAGCGCCGACGCGGCGAGGATGCCGACCTTGGCCGCCGCCTGCAGCGGGCCGGTCGTGAACGCCAGCTCGGCGATGAACAGCGAGACGGTGAAGCCGATCCCGGCCGTGACCGCGACGCCCGCCACCTGACCCCACGTGGTACCCGACGGCAGGGCGCTGAGGCCACTGCGGACCGCCAGCCAGGAGAACGAGAGGATCCCGAGCGTCTTGCCGGCGATGAGCCCGACGACGATCCCCACCGCCACCCGGCCGGCGCCGGGTGCGTCGAGGACATCGCGGCCGAGGGTCACGCCCGCGTTGGCCAGCGCGAACAGGGGCAGGACGGCGAAGCTGACCGTGGGGTGGAGGGCGTCCTCGAGCCGCTCCGCCACCGAAACCGTCGTGTCGGGGGTCAGGGGGCGAGCGGGCGTGAGAAGGCCGAGGACGGCCCCGGCGATGGTGGCGTGGACCCCCGACTGGAACACCGCCAGCCACACGGCCGCTCCCATCACCGCGTAGGCCGGTACCCAGGTCACGCCGAGCCCGCGCAGCACGACGACACCTCCCAGCAGGCCGGTGGCCACCACGACGGCCGTCGCATCGACGGACTCGCTGTAGAAGGCGGCGATCACCAGGATGGCGCCGATGTCGTCGACGACGGCCAGGCTGAGCAGGAACAGCTTGAGCGACGCCGGCACGCGGTCGCCCAGCAGCGACAGGACACCGACGGCGAAGGCGATGTCGGTCGCCATGGGGACGCCCCAGCCCCGCGTCCCCGGCCCGCCGACGTTGACGGCCGTGTAGAGGAGTGCGGGCACGACCATGCCGCCGAGGGCGGCGACGGCGGGAAGCGATGCGGTCCGCCACGAGCGGAGCTCGCCCGCCACCAACTCGCGCTTGACCTCGAGCGCGACGACGAAGAAGAAGAGGGCCATGAGCCCGTCGTTGACGGCGTGGCGCAGGTCGGCGTGGAGTGTGGCGCCGCCGACACGGAGGCTGACCGCGGTCGACCAGAAGGACGAATAGCTCGCCTGCCATGGCGAGTTGGCCCAGATCAGGGCGGCGAGGGCGCCGACCAGCAGCACAACGCCGCCGGCCTGCTCGGTGCGAAAGAACCGTCGCAGTCCCGCGGGCATCGGCAGCCCGGGCACCGGCGGGGTGGTTCGATCGAAACTACCCATCGGCGGCTCCCTGGTCGGCTGAACAATCGCCGACCAGGCTTCCCGGCACACCTGGGCCCAGGCTAGACGCGAACGACGTCAGAGCCGGCTGTCACCCGCACCCCCGTTTCCGACGTCTGTATCCGCGATGGCCTCAGAGGAGGGGAACGTCATGACCCGCACCCAGCCGACCCGTCGGTGAGCAACCCGCAACGTTTGCTGCGGAGCCTTGTGCTCTGCCTGCCTGTCTTTGCCGTCTCGTATCTCGTCGCGACCTTTACCGACTACCCCGAGTGGATGTGGATCTTCCTCTTCGTGGGGTTGGTCGGGTCGGTTGCCGTCGCGGCGGTCTCATCGATCCTGCTGGTGTGGCACCGGCTCAGCACTTCTTGTCCAGACCGATGACGTTGAGGCCGGGACGACCGCCCCGGACGTCGCCGTCGCGACCGATCAGGAAGCGGCCGCTGGGGGCGGCGAAGGCGACGTAGGTGCCGGGGAGGCTGCCCTCGATGCCGTACTGGCAGCTGTGGGTGAGGTCGGCGCCGAGCAGGTCGATGGTCTGGCCGTTGGGGGCGGTGACGACGCAAATGACCATGCCGTCGCGGTAGGACAGTTCGAGCTTGCCGCCCTCCTCCGAGGCTTCCGACATGGCTGCGGTCGTCGCGCACGGTGACGTCGTAGTTCCGGCGCCGTCCCCGGCGGGCGCCGCGGATCGCGCCCGAGGAGAGAGCCCGGGTGTTCGATCGCTACTACCGGGCGACCACGTCCCGGTCGCTGCCCGGCGCGGGCCTCGGCTTGGCCCATCGTGAAGCAGATCGTCGAGCTGCACGGCGGCTCGGTGTCGATGCTGCCTCGTCCCGATGGCGGCACGATCGCCCGCATCGAGCTGGTGCCGCGGCGTCCCGTACCTGCGGCCGCGCAGGTCGCTGCTACTCGGAGGGTGGTGTCTAAGCTAAGCCCTCCCTCGGCGGCCGACCGCCCCGCTGGCGGCGGCTCTGCATCGCAAAGGTGCAGGTCAGAGGCAGGTCGGCCGCCTCGACCTGAAGGGTCGAAGCGAAAGACACCAGCCTACTAGCCCTGGTCGATCTCGTTGAAGGCGCGGCAGTGGGCGCAGCGCAGCACGATTGCGTTGCCGGCCGAGTCTTGCTTGAGGTGGGGTCTGCCCGTGACGATGGTCCGGCCGCATTCCCCGCACTGCTGCTGGAGAAGACCGGAGGCTTTACCGGTCGAGAACTGCCCGGCCAGGAACGCCTCGCCGTTCAGGTCGATGACGATCCGGGTGCCCTCCGCCGGTTCGTCGATGACTCGAAGTTTGATCGTCCTGGCCATCGCGTGCCCAGGTTACCGGCGGATCGATCTGGCGAGGTCCGTGCTCAAGTCACCCCGGTCGCCGACGATCACGCGTTCAAGCCCGAGCCAGCCGGCCATCGACTGCGCCTCGTCGGCCAAGGCGGCCGCGAGCAGCGACAGCGTCCGGCGGCCACCAGGTGGGGATCGCCGTGAGCGTCGGGCGTCCCCCACCCGAACGCGGCCTCGGGGGCCCGTGCCTGGGCGGGCGGCTTCACGGATCGAGGACAAGACCTCTTCGAGCGGGACGATCGCGAAGCGGTGGACCATGGTCAGGTCTTCGCCGGTGTCGGGCACGCTGAACGTACCTGTGTGCGTCCAGGTGCCGCCGAGCCGGTCGATGTCGTGTACGGGGACCCTGCGGACAAGGGTGCCCGTCCACGAACGCTTCGGAGGGCTCGCGATGGCGGTAGTGATCCAGGATCCACTCGAAGTTCGGACCATCGAGGACGACGGCTCCCCCCGGACGTAGCGCCCGGTGGACCCGGTACAGCGCATCGGCCTGGGCTCCGGGCGTGAGGAGGTACCACCAGGGGTCGCCGACGGCCACGACGACGTCGATGGCCTCGATGTCGTCGAGCTCGGCAAAGCCGCCAGCCACGATCTCGACGGGTCCGGCCGCGAGATCTGCGAGTCTCGCGAGCCTCCGCGAGGTTCTCGACCTGTGGGCCCATGCCGACGACATGCCAGCCAAGTGCGGCGAGCGGTGCCAGGGGACGCCCGGTGCCACATCCGATGTCGAGGACCCGAAGCTCGCCGGCGAGATCGAAGGAGCGGGCGATTCGGGCATTGAAGGGCACCTGAACCTGAACGGGCGGCCTGGTGCCGTAGAAGGCGGCGTAGCAGCCGCCGTAGGTCAAATGTGCCATCGCCTGGCGCACCGCGTTGCCGGTCTTGACGGCGCGGACAAGCGGGTTGTCGTGTCGAGCATCATCGACGTTGGTCCATTCGGTAGGTAAACGCTAACCGTTAGTGCTAACTTACTAATGTGATGGACGGATGGGCAGCGCTCGCGGACCCGACGCGGCGGACGATTTTCGAACTCGTCGCTGCTCGGCCCCGGGCCGTCGGTGAGCTCGCCGAGCTGGTGCCGGTCACCCGTCCCGCCGTCTCGCAGCACTTGAAGCTGCTGAAGACCGCCGGCCTCGTCCTCGACAGCGCCGAGGGGACCAGGCGGATCTATCGGGCGAACCCCGACGGGTTGCGTGACTTGCGGGCTCAGCTCGATCGGTTCTGGAACGAGGCGCTCGCCGACTTCAGGCAACTCGTGGACCAACCGGAGGAGGACACGTGACCACTCAAGCTCAGGACAGTTCGGTGCGGACAGACATCGTCGTCAACGCGCCCGTCGAGCGTGCGTTCAAGCTGTTCACGGAGCAGTTCGACCGCATCAAGCCGCGGGAGCACAACATGCTCGGCGTTGACATCGCCGAGTCGACGTTCGAACCACGCGTGGGTGGGCGTGTCTATGACCGGGGCATCGATGGCAGCGAGTGCCAGTGGGGCCGTGTGGTGGCCTACGAGCCGCCCGGGCGGATCGTGTTCACTTGGGACATCAGCCCGGTGTGGCAGATCGAGACCGACCTCGACAAGGCCAGCGAGGTCGAGGTCCGCTTCATCGCCGATGGCCCGGCACGCACACGCGTCGAGCTGGAGCACCGCCATCTCGACCGCCACGGCGATGGGTGGGAGGGCACCCGTGAAGGCGTGGGCGGCGATCAAGGCTGGCCGCTGTACCTGCAGCGCTTCGCTGCCGCGGTGGCCGAGCCCGGCTGAACATCGGGGCCTCACCGTGCCACCGGGGCCCGAGGACCTACTGCTTCACCCGCTGGTTCGGCTTCTGGCCGGTCTTCGGCTTCTGCCCCTGGTTCTGGCCCGCAGGCTTCTTTTTCGGCCCACCCTGCTGGCGCACAGGTGCCTGCCCACCCCGCTGCCGCCCGGGTGGTGGCACTGCGGCGGGCTGGGCCGGCGGCGGTTGCGGGGCGGCGGGCGCGGGCGCCAGCACCGTCCACCCGTTGTCGATCAACCAGCCCTCCATGTGGGCCATCGCCGCCGCCGGATTCTGGCCGTCCATCAGGATCCGCTTGGGCGCCTCGTAGTGAGTGCTGATCCAACACACCATCGCGTCACGGTCGTACACGAGACGCGTGTTCTCGAGCCCCTTGAAGCCGAATTCGCAGTAGCGCTCCTCTCGCGGGTCTCGGGGGTACTTGCCTTCGAGGTTCTTGTGGATCACCGTCGAGCCCGCGAACGAGTTCCCCGCCATGTTGGTCAGGACGCCGTTGAGGAACGTGGCGATCTTCTTGTACACGACGGCATTGGTGCCCGTCGCGGCAGCGAGGACGCCGGTGTCGATCTGGCCGGCCCCGCCGCTCTTCTGGGCGAGGTGGTCCGTCAGCGCGACCCCGGCGTCTTTGTTGGGCGTATAGCGGTCCCAGATCTTCTGGCCCGTCGATGTGCCCTTGAGGTCGGCCTCGTCGAACATCCGTTGCACACCGACGGGCGCGGGGGTGATGGGACTGAGCCCGCCACCCTCGAAGAGGCGCGCAACCGCCCGGTTGCCGATCGTGCGGTGGAGCCCCAGCACGGAGGCGACCACACTTGACGGCTCGGCGTGACGAGGCTCCGCAGTGCGCTGGCGGGCGAGCGCCCTCGTTCGATCCCCGTTGAGACCCACGGTCAGCTTCACGGCGGGGCTCGCCTCCCTCAACAGTACGGACGAAAGCGTCAAGCCCGAACGTACGACCTTGCGCAGTCCGGACGCAATGGGTCGCGTACCCACCAGCCAGGAAGGACACGAAACCGCAGGTTCCGGTTCGTGGGGGTGGACTCAGCCGACGGGCCTGACGGCGACGTAGCGATCTCGTCCGGGGATCGGGCTTGCGACCACCTCGACCACGAGTCCCGCTCGCACGAAGGCGTCCTCGTACTCCTGAGATTCGAAGAGCGTCAGCTCGTGCCGATCGACGAGGTCCGAGGACGTCATCGGCCCGGGCGAGGCGTACTACGTCGGGCCCGGCCACACCCCGCGGTTCAGCGCCGGAACGGAGGTCGTCGAGTTCAGCCCGACCCACGAGTTGGCGAAGACCATGGAGGTCGTCATGGCCAATCTGGCGG
This sequence comes from Acidimicrobiales bacterium, assembly GCA_050742295.1. Lineage (GTDB taxonomy): Bacteria > Actinomycetota > Acidimicrobiia > Acidimicrobiales > AC-14 > JAHFUQ01. Next base: position 19,025 of record JBOGID010000021.1, read on the forward strand.
CGATGACGGCTGCCGACTCGCCGAGCTAGGCGCCGGGGATGACGCTCACCGACCGCATCGCCGCCCGGCTCGGTGCCCTCGACTTCGACGGCCTCGCTTCGCTCTACCGTCCCGACGCGCTGCTCGACGTGAGCGTCCCCCAGTGGCGGTTCCAGCTGCAGGGGCGACAGGCGATTCGGGAGGCGCTGGCCGAGGAGGCGGGCCATCTCACCGAGGGCGCCCGTGTCACGGGCCAGCGGGCGACGCGAACCGATGACGGCGTGGTCATCGAGCTGGAGGTCCGCTTCGTGCAGGAGGGCGAGGAGCGGCAATGGCGGGAGGTGCACCTCTTCCACACCGACGGCACGGCGATCACCGAGCACGTGAACTACTGCACCGGCATCTGGGACGCCGCCACCATCGCCCGTCAGGCGGTGGAGGCCCCGATGGTGCGGCGATGACCACCGGGGCGAGCCTCCTGGACCGGGTCGGCGAGCGGGAACCGCTGGACGGCCACGACGGCAGGTCCGGCGCCCGCCTGGAGCGGGTGGTGCTCGCCGACGGGACCAGGCTGGTGGTCAAGCGCACGTCCCCGGACGTCGACCTGGCCATGCGCCTCACCGGCCTGGACGAGTCCCGGGAATACCGGTTGTGGCAGGCGGGCGTGCTCGACCGCCTGCCCGCCGGCCTCGGTCACGCGCTGGTGGGCGCCTGGCGGGAGGGCGATGAGACGGTCCTCGTCATGCGGGATCTCGGCGGCGCCGTGGTCGGCTGGGACCGGCGAATCTCCCGAGAGGAGTGCCGGCGCCTGCTGGCTGCGGCCGAGAGCCTGCACCGCACCTACGCCGATCACCGGCCCGACGGGCTGGTGCCGCTGTGCGACCGCGTGTCGTTGTTCGCCCCCGCCCGGATGGCGGGGGAGGTCGCGTCGGGGAACCCCCTGCCGGCCGCCGTGCTGCGGGGATGGGAGCGGTTCGCCGAGTTGGTGGACGATGAGGTTGCCGGCGCGGCCTTCGGCGTGCTCGATCGCCCCGAGCGCCTGGCGGGACCGCTCGCCTCCCGCCCGTCGACGCTCATCCACGGCGACCTCTGGCTCGTGAACGTCGCCCTCGACGCCGAGCAGGTCACGCTCCTCGACTGGGATCTCGCCACCTGGGCGCCCCCGGCCCTCGACCTGGCCGTGTTCCTCCACGGGAACGCGTCGCAGGTCGACGCGATACGGGATGAGATCGTCGACGACTTCCGCCGGCTGTGGGGCGACGAGCACGACGAGGTCGCCCTGCGGCTTGCCCTGTTCGCCGGCCTGGTCGATCTCGGCTGGAACAAGGCGCTCGACGCGGCCGAGCACGAGGATGCCGCGGTCCGACTGCGGGAGCAGGCGGATCTCGATTGGTGGGTGGCGCAGGCCCGCCAGACCCTCGAGCTCGGCCTGCTCGATTCGTAGAAGGCACGGCGACGCCGAACCGAAACGTAGCCGTGACCAGCACTTTTTGTGGCTCTCCTCGTCCTTCCGTGGGTAGGTCCACCACTTCGTAGGACGCCGGTGCCACCATTGTGGGGGACGGTGAAAGGGGGGCGTCGTGGCCGAGGGGCGCAACCAGCGGTGCTCGTGCGGTAGTGGTCGGAAGGCCAAGCGGTGCTGTGGCGTCCGGCGCGGGCCATCCGAGGCCGATCTGGCACGGGCCTGGCTCGACGTCGAGGCCCGCAGGGAGGCCCGCGTGCTGCTGCGCCATGACGAGGACGATCTGGTCGACATCGTGGAGGAGATGGTCGACCTGCCGTCGACGGACATGTCGCTGCAGCTGCCGTTGCCGCGGGTGCTACCGCCGGAGCTCGAGTCCCTGCGCGCCGCGGTGGCTTCCGAGAAGGTCGAGCGGGTCGCCGACGCCCTCCCGCCTGCCCTTGCTCTCGTGGACAACCCGCCGGTGCGGCGCTGCCTGGCCGAGGCGGTGCGCGCTCGTCGGGACGCCGGACGGCTCGGTGCGGCGGTGGCGGCCGCCGCGGTGGTGGAGCTGGCGAACTCGTCCACGTCCCGGCTTGTCCGCAACAGCCTGATCGAGGCGCTGGCGGTCAGCACTGGGCAGGCGCCGACACCGAGCGGGCTGTTCGTCGCCGCCCGGTAGCTCAGGACCGCCCTTGGAGAACGGGGCCGACTGGCGCTTGGAGGAGCGGCGGGCCTCCTCCAGCTGCCGCTCCAGCTCGGCGATATGGGGCTCGACCACAGCCAGGCGCTCAAGGAACCGCGCGTTCTCGGCCACAAGCTCGTCGTAGGTCGGTCGGCGCTCCCCGGAAGAAGCGCCCTGTTGGTCCTGCATCCGGGGCGGACACAGGAACCTGAATCCTGGGGTGCGGACTGGCCCGGTGGTACCTCAACCAGGACCGATGGGACGAAGGCGCAGGTCAGGTCCGTTTGGGGTTGACCGAGACTCGCCGCAGCTATCCGAAGCTGGCCGCAATTTCGTGTCCTCGCCGTGTCCCGCGTGTCCGATCTGTGTCCTCCGACGCGGCCTGGAAGCCTGCTCGTCCGGCGCGCCGGCGCTCGCCTTGATGGACACAGCGCTCGTGTGGCCCGGGACCCCGGCCAGGTCCGGGCCGATGGCAGTTCGTACCAAAGCCCGGGGAGTGGCGAGCAAGCTGCAGGCAGCCCGGCCCCCTCATGCCCGGCGTCCATCGCCCTTGAACAAGTCGTCCCCCAGTCGCTCGTCCAAGGGAGCGAACCCACGTGAGGCCCCCTGGCTTTGGCGGCCGTAAGCCCACCGCTCGGGTATCAGGAGTCAAGGAGCGGCGAGTGCCTGCAGGTCTGACCGGTCGGTGAACCCACCGGTCAGAACGCCGACCCACACGACGATCGCGGCGAGCGGCGGAAGGATGACCCAGAAGAACAACAACGGCAGGATCGTCGCCAGCAGGATCAGCGAGTTGCCGGCCACGCGGTCGAAGGGGCGACGCATCAGCCCGAACAGCATGGCGACGCCAAACCCCAGCAGCAGGGTGGTGCCGACGATCCGACCGGCGAGGTTCGACGCGCCGAACGCGTTGACCATGGCGGCCAGGATCATCGTGAATCCGAGCAGGCCCGCTACCGGCGCCCACCACGTCTGGACGGCGGCACGCCAAAGCGGCGCCCGCTCCCCACGGGGGATTGTCGCGAGCAGGCGACGCTGTGCGACGAGAACACCGATGACCGCCAGCGCCACGATCGGCACGACGCCGCCGCCGAATCCGAGGCTGACGACAACGGCGCCGAGCACGACGAAGGCGAGCGCGACGACGCGCGCGCCCGGACCGAACGGGGCCACGGCTGCCTCGATTCCTTCACTGGGAGCCACGGGGTTTGCTCCTCTCAGCGGACCCGCGTGGTCCGTTGCCTGTACAGACGACCGGAGTCGAGCCGCGGGCGACGCGCTGGCGAAGAATCCTCGGGGAGCGGACGAGAGGGAGCAATCGGCCGGGAGCGCGATATGTCATCGATGTCGCCAGTCGCCGTCATGGAGGTGCACCATGAACCTCACTAACCAGCCGTCAACAGTCGTCCGCGCCGCCATCTACACCCGCATCTCCTCCGACCCGAGCGGTCAGCGGGCCGGCGTCGAGCGTCAGCGGGCTGATTGCGAAGCGCACTGTGTCGCCCGAGGCTGGCAAGTCGCCGAGGTGTTCTGCGATTATGCCGACGCGCGCGTTATGCCGACCCTTCTTGCGAGGGCCTTGAGCCAGTGGGATGGAGCGCAGAAGTTGTCGGCATAATCAGAGACCCTCGAGGAACGCGAGGAGCGGGTCGGGCGGTCGA
>JBOGID010000022.1:0-2370 GCA_050742295.1 Acidimicrobiales bacterium
GCCCTCGACGGCCCGGCCGGGGCCGTCGGGGCGGCCGCCAGCGGCGACACGACGGGCAGCGAGGCGGTGCGCTACGTGCGGGCCACCGAGGTGCTGGCCGAGCTCAACCCCCGGGAGCGGCTGACGCTCGCCTACCCCGAGCTGACCGTGCGCGACCTCGGCCCGCTGCTGGGCGTCAGCTCGTCGCAGTCTCACCTGGTCCGGCGGCGGGCCGCGGAGATCGTCCGGGCTGAGCTCGTGGACGATGACGACGCCGAAGCCATCGCCCTCCTCGTGATGGAGCTGGCCAGATTGTGGGCCGAGACCGTGGACAACGGCGTCACATCCGCCGTACTGGTCGCGCAATGAGCGAGCCCGTGGCGAGCGACCAGCAGGCATCGAGCCGCGAGCCGCCGGAGGCGGCGACGCGGTGATCGGTTCGGGACCGGCCCATCCGCTCGACGTCGAGCTGGCCGACCTGGTGGACGGCGCCCTCGACGAGGCCCGCGCCACCGAGGTCGAGGCCCACCTCGCCGGCTGCCTCCTGTGCCGGGTGAAATGCCAGCGCCTGCGGGCCGCACCCCCGCTCGGAGTGTCCGCCGGCGGCGGGCCGGTGCCGTGGCCGCCGGCGTTCGACGTCCCTGCGACCCGCGACCGCAGGGACGTTGAGCCGGGTGCAGGCCAGCTGTGGCTGGCCGGTCCCGACGACGACCAGCGCCTGCTGGTCCTCGTCCTGCGGGTTGACGGCGACCGGGTCGCGGTCGCCCCGGTGACGTTCGACGTCGAGGCCGCCGACGACGAGACGGTCGTGGTCGACGCCAGCCGGTCGCCGCTGGGCCTCGCGCTGGCCGCGTACCCGGCCCTCGCCACCGAGGTTCCGGCCGGCGCCCTGGTGTCGTCCCTGGGTGCGCTGCCGGGCGCCCTGGAGGGCGAACGGGGCACAGCGATCACCGGCGCGACCGACCCCAGGCTCGACGTGCGCCAGTACCTGGCCGACCGGCTCGGCGCCCTGGAGGACGTCCCGCCCGACCCCGACACGGCCGCCGACGCGCCGGTGCCGGCCATCGACGACGTGCGGTCGCGGTTGGTGCGCGACCTCCGTTCGTGGCGGGGCAACGGCTGCGCGGTACGGCCGCTGTTCTCCTGGAACGAGGTGGTCGTCGCCGACCGCATCGGCTGGGAGCCGGTGGCGGCAATCGACGAGATCGGGATCGTGCTCGTCGTGTTCGACACGCCCCACGGGCTCGTCGACGACGAGGACTTCGACGCCGCCCGCTCCGTGCTCACGAGGTTCAACGCCACCGCCGTCGTGGTCCTGGCGGGCGCCATCAGCGGCGAGGCCGAGGTCTTCGACGCGCCCGCGCTCAACTACGGGATCGAGACGCCGTCGGGCGTGCAGGCGCCGCCCCGGCCGCTCATCGCCGGGCTGGCCGCCATCGACGCCGTCGCCAAGTTCCTCGACCAGAGCACGGGCGCCCGGGCCATGAGCCCGCCGTCCCGGGGGGCGGTCACCCGGGTCGACGTGGGCGAGATCCTGCGGGACGCCACGGCTGAGGCGGTCGCCAACTCGGTCAAGCAGGCCGCGAAGTTCAAGATCGCCCCCAAGCGGCGGGGATACGAGTCGCTGGCCGACGTGGCCGGCGACCTCGGGATCGCTTTGGGGCGGGCCCTGGCGGCCCAGCCCGTCGTGGACGAGCTGCTGGGCCTGGCAAGCCGGGACGGTGACGAGTGATCCGCAACATCACCCTCGAGAACTGGCGGGCCTACCGCAGCCTGGACCTGGACGTGGAGCCGGGGACGACGTTCCTGGTGGCCCCCAACGGCGTCGGCAAGAGCTCGCTGCTGGAGGCGGTGCGGTGGGCGCTGGCGGCGGGGAACGTCGCCCAACGTCCGTCGATGGTGCGCCAGGGCCACCCGGCCGCTTCGGTCGCGGTGACGCTGGCGACCCCCGCCGGCGAGCTGGTCGTGCGGCGGTCGCTGAAGGCCAAGGGCGCCCGGCTGACGGCCGAGGTGACGGCGACCCTCGACGGCCGCGACCTCAGCGAGGACGAGGCGGTCCGGAACCTGGAGGAGTCCTGGTCGGCGGACGCCCGCTTCGTCTCACGCACCGCGTTCCTCACCGAGGACCTGCGGCGCGACGCCGAGGACCCCAACCTGCGCACCCACCTGTGCCGGGCCTATTCGTTGGACGACCTGCAGACGGCCATGGCTGAGATCGAGCCCGCGCTGGCCCAGCTGTCGAAGGGGCTGAAGTCGGCCCGGGCCGAGCTGTCGGGCACCAAGGACCAGTTGCGCACGGCCGAGGAGGAACTGGTCGTGCTGGCGGCGGCCGTGACCGTCGCGCAGGCCCAGGTCGAGTCGGCCCGTACCGCCCACGCCGAGGCCCGGGCC
>JBOGID010000023.1:0-5772 GCA_050742295.1 Acidimicrobiales bacterium
GGCCAAGGGAAGCCTCCGTCACAAGGGCGAATTATGTTCAGCAGGTCACACCCGACCACCCCCGACGAGCTGGGCAAACCCGCTGGTCTGCTCCGCCGTGCACATAATCCGAGGCCGCACATAGGACCCCTTACGCGGAATTCTCCATATGGGGTCGAAGACCAGCTCAATGCGCCGGCCGACCAGGGCGGCATCGACCTCGAAGGAATTCCCGTGGAGGCTGACCTGGGCCGTCTTGGTCACCCGGCGGAACTCCGACCAGAGGAACGCCTCGTGCAGCAGCTCGGGCGAGGGCAGCGCGGGCACGCCGGCGGACAGGAACCGCTCGAGTGGCGTCATCTTGGTCTCGGTGTGCACCCGGCGGTGGTAGACGACCTCCACCCATGCGGTGAACAGCGCGTTGAGCTCGGCCAGGTCGGCGGCGCCGCCCCGGGCGTCGAGCTCGACGAGGAACTGGCCCCTCACGGTGCGAAAAAACCTCTCGACCTTGCCCTTCGTCGTCGCGGCCCGGGGGCTGGCGTGGATGAGGCGGGTGCCCAGCACCGCACAGGCCCGGGCCAAGGGGGCGGACACGAACGCCGAGCCCCGGTCGACCAGGATTGCGCGGGGCACCCCCCGGCAGGCCAAGCCCGACCGCAGGGCCCCCTCCAGGCGCACCGTGTCCTCCGATGCCGTCCAGCGATGGCCGGGAAGGGCCCGGCTGTAGTCGTCGATGAAGGCCAGCAGGTAGGCCTTGCGGCCGCCGACGAGGGGGCCGTGCATGGCGTCGCCCGTCCACAGCTCGTTCGGTTCCGAGGCCTCGAAGCGGCCATAGGCCTTGGGCGGGGGCCCGTCGGGGCGGGTGTTGAGGCCCAGGCGGGCCAGGTGGCGCTGGATGGTGCGGGCCGAGGGAGGCACAGCTCCGGCACCGGCGGCGGCCATGGCCTCGCCCATCACCTCGGCCACCTGGGCGGCGGTGCGCCCCGGCGCCTCCCGCTTGCAGGCCTCGGCCAGGGCGAGCACCTCGGCCGGGGTGCGGGGATCGACCAGGCGCGCCTTGGGGACCAGGGCGTCGAAGCCCCCCGCCCGCCACGCCCTGATCCACTCATCGAGGGTGGAGCGGCCCACCCGGACCACACACCCGTCCGGGCCGACGTGGTCGGCCGAGGCCAGGGCCCGCACCAGCGCGCCGCGCTCGGCCTTGGTCAGTTTCGGGCCCGCCGGCTCCCTCACCAGGCTGTAGCGGAAGAGACCCACGTCTCGATGGCGGTCCTGCACCGGCTTCCTCCTCGCTCGGGGATGGGCAAGCGGCCACCTTCGCCGCTCAGAGCCCCGGTGGATAGGGGAATCTCGTGTGGCAGAGAAGGGCCCCGCCGGTCATGGCCGAGACCACGGCCCACACCGGCTGCGGCCCCTGGCGCTGCACCGCGGCCCGGGTGGCGGCGCCGATGGCCGCCACCGCGTCGGCGAAGGCGTTCCCGGTGGCCTCGATGGGGCCGAGCAGGGGGTCGAGGGCATGGGCCCAGCGGGTGAAGTGGGCCCGGATCGTCTCGGCGGCCCGGCCGAAGGCACCCAGCCATCCCCGCACGATGTCGTCCGAAACGCCTAGCGACTTGGCGATCCGCCGGTGGCTGCTGCCACCCGCCCTGGCCAGGACCGCCCCGCCGATCGTCTCGGCGTCGTCCCGGCGGCGGAGGAACATCGAGCCGGTCAACAGCACATGCGTCGACCGGCACGAACGGCACCTGGTCCGACGGGGGCGGACGACCTCCTCGCCGGTCCTGCGTCGCAGCACCCGTCGTCGGGCGTGGCCCCACGGCCCGAGCACACCACCGCACGGTGGGCAGCCCAAGCGCCCGGCGGCGAGATCGGTCTCGACCACGGCCTGGTCGGTGCCTACGATGAGCACGGGTGCCTCCGGCATCTGCCAGGAAGAGCCCTCCCGACAGTCCGGGCAAGGTCGGCGGGAGGGCTCTTGCGCGTCTACGTCCCACTCAGCCTGACGCGCCGACGAGAGACCTGCACGCGGTCAGCTCAGCGCAACCGTCCTAGCCGTCAGCGACGCCAGCACCATCGCGGATGCTGATCCAGAGCGGCGCTCAACAGACGAGCCTCAAGGCGCTCATGGCCCGGATCGGGCATGCCTCGGCGGCGGCGGCGCTCCGGTACCAGCACGTCATCGACGGCCAGGACGCGGAGATCGTTCGCTACCTCGAGCGCTTCGGCGACGAACCGCCCGTGCCCATCCGTGCCCACGACGACACGACACCGCCCGCCAGTTCTGGGCACGCAGTGGGCACGCCAACCGATCCGGCGGAGGTCACCGGCGACCCGCAGGCCCGTGACCAGGACTTTTGCGGTGGAGACGACCGGACTCGAACCGGCGACCCCCTCCTTGCAAAGTAGAACTCGCCAATTCAGCGACCAGCCCTTTTGCGCGTCATCGCAGGTCACGAGCCGTTTCTCTTCCACGCAGTAGCGCAATGTAGCTACCTGCACGGCGATGGAGTGTGGACTCTGTGTGGACTCGTCGGTCGGAACTCCAGCCGGGAAGAATGGAGCACCCAGCGGCACCAGAGCCATGGCGGACTTGCGTTCCGTCGAGGACACCCCGGTGCGATGGCGCGCATCCAAGGCCTCGTCAGCACCACCGACGAGGACGCTGTGCCGCGGCTGCGCCTTCGGTCCCACTCCACCAATTGTCTAATGGGCGGTCGCGACGAGCAACGCGACAGCGGGCTTTCATGGCATGTCGGCATGAAGTCGTGCCAATCCGGGTTCTCCGGCCGGGCGGCTCAGCAAATGATGCCACTCGTGGTGCGGGGCGCGGCCGCCTCGCGCGTTCGAAGCCTATCCAGGCGAGGACACGCGAAAACCGAACTGCCGCGCGGCGTCCGCCAGACGCTCGTCGTAGATCACGAGCTCGCTGAGCTCGTCGCGCAGGCGCTCGGCGGTCGCGAGGTGGATCGCGTCCAGCGATCGCAGCTCGGGGGGACCCATCGTGCCTGCAAGGTTGAGAACCCGGTCATTGACACGGACAAGGTCACAACGGGCCAGCACCGCCCGACCGGCGGCGAGGGCTGTCTCACCGCCACCGAGGAGCGATCGGAGCACCTCAGTGCGGGCTAGCGCGCTCGACACCCACGGCCGACGGCGACGGAGGTGCCTCCGAAGAGCGTCCGACTCCGGCTCCCGGACGACGAGCTTTACGATGGCCGAAGAGTCGAGGTAGAGCGCCGCCATCAGCGCTCGTTGCGGCGCAGACGCCCGAGAGCCGTCGACGGGCGTTCAATCCCATCTCCGAATTCGAGCGGCTCGGGCAGGTTGTCGACATCCTCGGTGGCTCGGTCGATTTCGCCCGCCGCCCGCATCTGCTCGAGCGCGCCTCCAGCCGGAAGCGGCGTGAGAAGTGCGACCGGGCGGCCTCGGTCGGTGATCTCGATCGTGTGGCCCTGCTCGACGAGCCGCAGCAGCTCGCTCGCCCGTTGGCGCAATGCCCTGACTCCGACGGAGGTCATAAGCTACTTGTAGCACATCCCGGCGCGATGTGTTCACTCCGAGGTCGCGAGACGGGGGGCGATCGACTGGCCTGCCCGTGTCAAGCCAATGTCGCCCCTCCACGGCCGACCCCGCTCCGCATTGAACAGCGGCGCGTAACGGCCCCGTCGGGGGGTCCTTCACCGGACCACTCCTACGGGACCCGCACGCAGGCGCGGCCTCGACTCCCGACCACGACGCTCCCGCTCGGCGTTCGGCTTGCGGGACCCGCTGCTGCGCGACGTACGCATGCGTCGGAGGAGTGCCTCGGCCTCCCGGCCTCGTCCTGGGATGTGGCCAGCCGCCAAACCTCGCCTTGGGCAAAGATGTTCGGGTTTGTAAGCGTTTGCGTCGGTTATAGAGGAAGTACCTATAAACACCGCAGACTGTTATCATCCGCGCGTGGATCGAGTCCGCAACCCGTTCACCCCTGGGGCCGGCAGCCGACCGCCCTTGCTCGTCGGCCGTGACGCTCAGCTCGAGGCCATGTCGGTGGCTGTGCAGCGGATGGGCCTCGGCCGCTTCGAGCGCAGCATCATCCTCACTGGCCTGCGCGGCGTCGGCAAGACCGTGCTGCTCAACGAGTTCGGACGCACTGCACAGCAGCACCGCTGGATCCACGAACACGTCGAGGCGACAGAGGACAGCCGGGTCGCGGGGGCCGTCGCCGCCCTCTCGCGACGCGTGCTGCTGGAGCTCAGCCTGAGGGAACGGGTGAAGGACCGAGCCAAGTCCGCGCTCGGCGCCCTCCGCGCCTTCGTAAAGGTGCACGTCGCCGCCGGCGACGGCGGGACGCTGACCATCGACTTTGAGCCCAGGCCCGGCGTGGCCGATTCGGGCGACCTTGACGGCGACTTGGGCGGGGTGTTCCGTGAGGTGGGGGAGACCGCCCGTGAGGCAGGGATAGGCGTGTTGCTCACCATCGACGAGATCCAGTACCTCGGACAGAGCGAGCTCGGTGCGCTCATCGTCGGCCTCCACCGGATCTCCCAGCTCGGCCTCCCGCTGCTGGTGGCCGGCGCCGGCCTCCCGTCTGTCCCGGGCTTGGCCGGTGAAGCCCGTTCGTACGCGGAGCGGCTCTTGGCCTTCGTGGAGGTGGGATCGCTCGACGAGGACGACGCTCGCCGCGCCCTCACCGGGCCGGTCGAGCAAGAGGCATCCCGCTGGGACGCGGCCGCAGTCGATCGCGTCATCCGCGACACCGAGGGCTATCCATACTTCCTCCAGGAGTTCGGCAAGCAGGCGTGGAACCTGGCCGCGGGACCGACGATCACACTCGCCGACGTGGAGGCATCGGCGCTTGTCGCGCTCGACGATCTCGACCACGGCTTCTTTCGCGCCCGCATCGACAGGACCACTGATGGTGAGCGTGACTACCTACGGGCCATGGCGGGTCTTGGCGGCCCCGGGCCGTATCGCTCGGGCGACGTCTCCGCGGCCATGAACAAGAGGACGACCCAGACCGGGCCTATTCGCGACAGCTTGATCAAGCGGGGGCTCTGCTACGCCCCACGCCATGGGCTGATCACCTTCACCGTGCCGATGTTCGACAAGTTCATCCGGCGGGCCCTGTAACTGTAACGACGAGGAGCGCGCCGTATCGGAGCTGTACCCTGCCGTAGAGCGCAAGACGATCCACGCCGGACCGGGTGAGTCCCGGAATGTCGTTTGCCACGATCGCCAACCCGCCTGCGGGGGACGCCGCGAACTCGCCCCGCTCCGAATCCGGTGGCTCGACGGGGGAGGCCGCTGAAGTCCTCCCGGTGTCAAGTCAATGTCCCCCCTCGTAGTGCCCTGCTTCCGCTTACTGCGCCGCCGTCGCGTGGTCGGCGGGTCGGCGGTCCTCCATGCAGCCCTCACGGGGTCGCCTCAAGGCTCCGCATCACGCGAACGGTCCAGCGGTCTGCCCTTAGCGTCGGCCGCTCGAGCGTCCGGGCCTCGCTGCGAAGCGTGGCCAGGCAACCGCGCGCGGCGTGCGGTTTGCGACGGCGGGGACCCACGCTGTTAGGCCCCTGAGGGTACGTAGCGCTGACCGGGCATCATTGGTTCCCGGCCGCCCGCAGGCATGGAATGCCCGAGCAACAGAAAACACATATGCGTCTACCAAAACGCTGGCATCCGGGAACACCCCAGTGACAGGGCACGGCGCTTGCGCCTTCCTCCCTCAGGAGAAGCTAGTGCTAGGGACTTGCGAAGCGGGATCGACAATTCGTTGGCTATGCGGCCAGGGTAGGGCTGGTGATCGCGAGGTCGGCG
>JBOGID010000024.1:0-1864 GCA_050742295.1 Acidimicrobiales bacterium
ACCGCCGTCGGGGAGTTCGAGCCCGAGTGGCTGACGCTCAGCGTGGCGGACTTGGCGCCGGTGCTCCCGGGCGCGAACGTGACGTTCACGGTCGTGGACTGCCCCGGCGCGAGCGTGACGTTCGCCGCGTCGTTGAAGGCGTCGGAGAACTGGTTCGGGTTCTGGCCGGTGATCGTCGTCGCGTCGATCACGATGCTGGGGTCCCCGGAAGCGCCGAGGTTCGTGAGCTGGACGGGAAGGACCTCGTTCTGCCCGACGACCACCTGACCGAAGGCCAGGTTCGAGGGCGCGGCGCCGAGCTGGTCCGACGCCGATCCGGACACGATCTCGATGCCGTTGATCTTCGGGTTCTCGATCACGTGGCCGAAGTCGATGTCGAGGTTCGCGTCCGCGCTGACCGTGAAGGTCTTGACCACGCCGGTGTAGCCGCCCACGTCGGCGAAGATGTCGTAGTCGTTCAGGACGACGGCGCCCTCGATCGACACGTCGAAGACGCGGGCCCCCACGGATTGGGTGCCGGTGTAGATCTCGGCGAAGTACAGCCGCACCTGATAGCTGCCCGGCGTCACGGGGAAGTCCCACTGCAGCTCGGGCGAGCCCGCCGGATCCCAGCGCTCGGTCTGGAACATCGAGCCCGGCGTGCCGGAGGGCACCGAGGGGTCGGTGAGGTCGATCGGGTTCGTGGTCGAGGAGACCTTGTTGCTCGTGGCGGCCGCGTTCACGTTCGCCGACGGGGCCGCGACGGTGTCGGCGCTCCAGGCGGGCGTGCCGGTGAGGGCCGGGCCGCCGGCGTTGACCCGGTAGACGACGTCCCCGGGCTCCGTGCCCCCGCCGCCGCACGTCGCGGGGCTGCCGAGGAAGAAGACCTCGTGCACGTCGCTGGGGGTGGCCCCGCCCTCGGTCTTGCCTCCCGCGGCGACGTAGACCCCTCCGTTGCACACCGCGGCCTGGATCCCGTGGCGGGCGGTCGGCATCGGCGCGAGGCTGCGCCAGGTGTCGGTCGAGGTGTCGTAGGCCTCGACCGTGCTGAAGGTCTTCCCGCCTCCTTCCCCGCCGATCACGAGGATCTCGGTGCCGAGCACGGCGGCGCCGAAGCCGCCGCGGGCGGTGGGGATCGGCGCGAAGCCCGTGGTCTGCCAGGCGCCGGAGGTGAAGTCGTAGGCGATCGTCGAGGTGATCGTCGCGCTGATCGTGGTGTTGCGCCCGCCGGTGACCCAGAGCTTGCCGCCGACCACGGCGGCGTGGAAGTGGTCGCGGGCCTGGGGCATGTTCGGCAGCTGGCTCCAGGTGTTGGCCACCGGGTCGAAGACGTCGAACCAGGGGACCGCGACGCCGTCCGAGAGCCCGCCGGCGTAGTAGATCTTGCCCTGGTGCACCGCCACCCCGCCGGCTCCCCGGGGACGAGGCATGGGAGCCTTCTGGGCGAAGGTGTTGGTGGCCGGGTCGTAGACGTAGACCTGGGCCGAGGGCGGCTCCGGCCAGGCCTCCAGCCCACCGATGTAGTAGATCAAGCCCCCGACCTCGACCGCCTGGATGTGATCGAGGCTCTCGGGCAGCGGCGCCAGGGTGCCCCAGCTGTTCGTGGCAGGTTCGTAGACCTCGTGGGCCGTGCCGCCGCCGGCCAGGTAGAACTTCCCGCCCACCTGGATGTAGGCGACCTCTTGGCGGTTCGGGCCGCTGGGCGCGAGGCCCTGCCAGGTGCCGGGCAGCGGTGACGTCCCCTCACCCGACAGCAGGACCGCCGTCGGGGAGTTCGAGCCCGAGTGGCTGACGCTCAGCGTGGCGGACTTGGCGCCGGTGCTCCCGGGCGCGAACGTGACGTTCACGGTCGTGGACTGCCCCGGCGCGAGCGTGACGTTCGCCG
>JBOGID010000025.1:0-3899 GCA_050742295.1 Acidimicrobiales bacterium
GAACTGCCACCACCCGCAACCGCCGCAACCGGCGCACCTACGCCGCCGCTGCGCCCTGGCCCTGGCCACCACCGGTCGAGCGGCGGCCGGTGGCGATCCACGCCACACCCACCAGCCCCACCAACAGGGCCAGGCCGCCACCGATGACGATGGGCCACGTCATCCCGTTGCCGCCGTCGCTGCCCACGAACCCGCCGATCGCAGGCTTGTCAAGGCCCGCCGCGGTCCTTGACGGGTTCCCGGCGCCCGAGGCGTCCACCGCCAGGTCGTAGGTCAGCTCACCGGGGGCGGCCTGGATCCGCAGGAACGTCAGCCACGACGACTCGGGCACCCAGGCCATACCCTTGTCCGACCGCAGGTCACGGAGCAGGGAGGCGGAGGCCCGCTCCTGGCGCTGCAGCTTCATGCCGGGAGCGTCGTTGCCGGGCAGCAGGGTGGGCTGGTTGTCGGTCAGCAGGAACACGTCGGCGTCGACCCGCTCGGCCGGCTGGCGGCCCAGGGCGAGGATGCGCAGGGGGACCCACGGGTTCGACGTGGGGATGGTGATGTGGACGGGCGTGCCGTCGCCCAGGGCCACGCCCCGCTGGCGGGCGGCGTCGGCGTCGAAGCGGGCGGCCAGGAAGATCGGGCTCCGCGAGGCGTAGAACTCCAGGACCTCCGGCGCGTCGGGCGTCAGCAGGAACCCGTGGTCGGTGGCCCACTGGCCCACGGCCTGCGCACCGCCCTTCAGCACGGTGATGTCCAAGGCGTCGATGCGCTTCTCGATCAGGACTTGGGCCGAGTCACCAGCGGCGGCATTGGCAGTGGCCCGGAGCGCAACGGTCTCGTCGCGTGGCGCCACCTCCCGCACGAGCCGTTGCAGGGTCCAGTCGCCACCTCGGACCACGTCGGTCGGCACGTCGGGCAGGGGGATGATCGAGCCGAACTCGCCGCCCGATCCCGCGAACTGGAACGACGTCACGTAGTGCTCGACGCCGTCGTGGTAACCGGCCAGCGTCGTCGTGCGGACCAGGTTGACCGAGCCGTTGCGGCCGATCAGGCCGCCGCAGGCGACGGCCGGCCCGGCGGCCAGCCCCACGAAAAGCGAACCCACGGCCAGGGCGAACAGGAACCGGCGCATTCTCCGACCTCCTCGAATGTCGTTGCGCTGGCTTGGACGGCCGCCGCGACCGTCCCGGTTCCCAGAATTCGCTCAGATTCTCAGCCTCAGCTTTTCAGCCGGCCTCCCGGCCGTGGATCATGAACTGGGCCGTGCGTTCGGCCAGGGCGGCGATGGTCAGCGACGGGTTGGCGGCCAGCGGGCCGGGGATCATCGCCCCGTCGGTCACGAACAGCCCGCGATGGCCCCACACCTCGCCCCGGTCGTTGACCACACCGTCCTCGGGCCGGTCGCTCATGGGACAGCCGCCGAGGGGGTGGGCGGTCAGCATGCGCCGCAACGGCCGGCGGAAGAGCACGCTGCGGCGGAACGTCCCGCCCAACGCCCCGCTGATACGGCGCATCGCCTCCTCCATCTCGTCGTACATGCCGGCGTTGCGGGCCGGGTCCCAGTCGAGCCGCAGCTGGCCGGACTCATCGAGGCGGAACTTGCCGTTGCCGGCGTCGGTCCCCATGCCCAGGTAGGGCAGGAAGTGCGGGACCCACGAGCCCTCGAACAGCTCTCGGGTCGGGAACAGCGACCCGTGGCGGGCGGCCCGGAAGTAGCCGGCGCCCATGCGCCCCATGCTGCGCAGGCGGCGGCCCATGGGCAGCGTCCCGTCGAGCATCGACATGAAGGCAGGTGGGAAGCCCAGGTCCTCGACGAGCAGGAGGTGCTTCGACCCCGGGCGCTGCACGTAGGCCCCCGCCGTGATCGAGGGCCCGTGGCTGGCGTCCACCACCTCGTCGACGCCGCTGGTGCCCGCGAACAGCATCTCGCCGTTGGATGAGAACCGTTCGCCGAGGCGGGCCGGCAGCCGGGGCAGCGTGCGGTCACGGTCACGGGCCCGCAGCAGCAGCTCGGTGGACCCGATGGCCCCGCCGGACACCACGACCGTCCGCCCCGCCACGACGACGCGGTCCACGGCCCCCGCCCCGCCCGGGTCGAGCTGGCGGGCCGTCACCTGGTAGCCCTCGCCGCCGGGCGCGGGGGCGATCCGATCGGCCTGGTGCAGTGGACGGATCTCCAACCCGTGCCGCTCCCCCGCCGGCAGGTAGGTGGCATCGAGGTTGTTCTTGGACCGGCTGCGGCACCCGAGCATGCAGCCCGCCGCGTAGTCGCAGGGGAGCTGGGCGAGCCCGCTCAGGGGATGGGACCGGGCTTCGCCCGAGTACACGGCGATGGGCATCAGCGCCGGGTCATAGCCGGCCTTGGCTGCCCCCCTGAGGAAGGCCTCGGTGCGCGTCGGCAGCCGGTCCCCGTGCGGAGGCTCCAGCGGGGACGGCGTCATGATCCCCTCGGCCCGCTCGTAGTAGCGGTCGAGCAGGGCCCGGGTGAGGACGGCCGGCCACTCCGGACGGTCGAAGATGGCGGAAGGGGCCCGCATCTGCACGTTGAAGTACGGGATGGAGCCGCCGCCGACGCCCACGCCCTGGACGACGTCGACCTTGGAGAACACCCGGTAGTCGAGGAAGCCGAGGCTCTGCTCGTCCCACACCGCCGTCGTGGCCCGTCCGAAGGTGTGGGGGAACTCCCGCGGCGACCACCGCCGGCCCTGCTCCAGCAGGCAGACGGACCGTCCGGCCTCGGCCAGGCGGTGGGCGACGACGGCGCCGCCGAACCCCGACCCGATGACGACGGCGTCGTAGTCGGGAACGATCATCTAGAGGAGACTGCTGATTTTCGCTGTCGGCGCTTCGCGCCGAAGCGCCCGACGGCCACTGACCAGCCGGCGCCGACCATGATGGCGCCCGAGTCGGCCCTCGTGGTCATGGGGTCGTACGGGTCGGAGTCGAGGTCCTGCGTCCCGTTGCCGGCCGCCTCGATGACGTGGATGCCGGCCGACGTGGCCACCACGATGGCGTCGTAGAACGCCTGGACCCACTCGACGGGCGCACAGCCGACCTGGCTCGTGACGTCGCAACCGCCGTTGGGGCCGGTTGTCTGCTGCTCGATGAGGATGACGTCGCCGGGGTTCGACGCCGCCGTGGCCAGGCTGATGGCGTTGGCCAGCTCGTAGCCGCCGGTGGTGTTGGCGTTGACCAGGTTCAGCGCCGCACCGCTCACGATGCCGGTCACGCCGAACGAGTTCTCGTCGCCGACGATCTCGCCCAGGACGGCCGTCCCGTGGTTGAAGTCGTCGAACGGGTCGTCGAACGTGCCGTTGCGATCAGTGCGCCGGGGGCCTTGGTCAGGTCCTCGTGGTTGACGTTCGAGCTGTACTCGATGTCGGTGATCTCGATGTTCTGGCCCTTGCCGCCTGCGAAATTGGCGACCAGGGTGGCGCCGACGCCGTCCGGAGCGGCGAACCGGTACCCCTGCTGGGCGCTCAAGTCGGGGGTCACCGTCGGCGTCGCCGGCTTGGGCTCGCTCGACGCCGCCTCCACCACGTCGAGCCGGTCGAGGGCCCCGATCAAAGCCGCAACATCGGCGCCTTCGGCAGCCACCAGCCGGTAGCAGAGGTTCAGGGCGGCCTGCTGGCGGCGGGACCGGGCCTCGGCCGTGGCCTTCTCCCGCGCAAGTTCCTCCTCCGACCGCTGGAACAGGCGCGACACCGCCGTCCCCGGGAACCGCTGGAGGACGGCATTGACGCCCGCTACGTCGGCGCCGGCGGTGGGGACGAACACGCCGCCCCGCAGCCGGATGCCCGATCCCTCCCGGAACTTGAGCGTCACCCGGGAGTTGGCCACATCGACGGACGCCGACGCCATCGCCTTGCTGGCACCGGCACGCGCCTGGCGCGGCGCCGGCTGGCTCGTGC
>JBOGID010000026.1:0-7645 GCA_050742295.1 Acidimicrobiales bacterium
CCATTACAGACAAGGACACCACCATGACAGGACAGAGAGGTGGATGGTGCCTCAGGCCGCTCTCAGATCAAAGCGAGTAGAGGCGGGGTCGACCCCAGGTCAACCCCAAGAAAGTGCGAAAGCCGACGGTGACGCCGTTGCCAATTTCTACGGCAAGGACGCAGGGTCGACGCTGACAGGCCTGCTGCGTGACCACATCCTCGTGGCCGGGGACCTGATCTCGGCGGCCAAGGCCGGTGACAACGCCGCTGTCTCGAAGGCGAGTGACGCCTGGTATGCCAACTCCGACCAGATCGCGGAGTTCCTCGCCGGAGCGAACTCGGCGTGGCCGGTTGACTCCCTCAAGGAGATGATGAGGGGCCATCTGGATCAGACGCTCGCCGAGGCGACGGCCCAGCTGACGGGTGACTACGCCCGCAGCGTCGCCGAGTACGACCACATCGTGTCACACATCCTCGATATGGCGGACACGCTTTCCGCAGGCATCGTGTCGGCGTTCCCGGACCGTTTCCACACGTCCGAGATCCCCCAGCCGGCGATCGCCGTGAACGACTCGATGCGGAGGCTGTGGACGGACCACGTCGCCTGGACCCGGCTGTTCATCGTGAGCGCGGTTGCTGGACTTCCCGACACCGAGGCGACCGCCGGGCGGCTGTTGCAGAACCAGGCCGACATCGGCGACGCCGTTGCCAATTTCTACGGCAAGGACGCAAGGTCGACGCTGACGGGCCTGCTGCGTGACCACATCCTCGTGGCCGCAGACCTGGTGGGCGCAGCCAAGACTGGCGACAACGCCGGGGTCTCGAAGGCAAGCGACGCCTGGTATGTCAACGCCGATCAGATTGCCGAGTTCCTCGCCGGGGCGAACGCGGCGTGGCCGGTCGACTCCCTGAAGGTCATGATGAAGGGGCATCTCGACCAGACCCTCGCGGAGGCGACGGCCCAGCTGACCGGTGACTACGCCCGCAGCGTCGCTGAGTACGACCACATCGTGTCGCACGTTCTCGACATGGCGGACACGCTCTCCGCAGGCCTGGTGTCGGCTTTCCCCGACCGTTTCAACGCCTGACCGTCAGCTGCGCAGCCCGGTGCTCGGAGCCCTTTGGCCGAGCACCGGGTGGCCACGCGGCTCTACCTCACGCTTGGAGGTGTCCTGAATGACCACGTCCTTCGTGCCTTCCACGGCCGACATCTCACACCGTCCGGACGAGCATCCGCTCGGTGTTTCCGCTACTTCGGAGACGACGCCCGAACCCGGCGAGCGGGGTGGTGGAACTGATCTGCGGCGCGTACTCGCCGTTGCTGCCGGCGTCGTGGCTGCCGGGGGCGGGCTGATCCACCTGAGTGTCATCAGAAATCACACCGACTACCTCGTGGTCGCCGCCGGGTTCGCAGCGATGGGGATCAGCCAGTGCATCCTCGCCATGTGGCTGTTCCGGCGCCCTTCCCGCCGGGCGTTTCTCGCGGCTGCCGGGCTCCACGCGTCAATCGCAGCCACGTGGGCGCTGTCACGTACGTTCGGCCTCCCGCTCATACCCGGAGAATCTGCTGCTTCGGAGATCGGCGTGGCCGACCTCGTGGCCAACACTTTCTCCCTTGGCGTGATCGGCCTGGTATTCATCGCCAGCGCATTGGGGGCCGCCACTCCGGCGATGCTTCCCCGCGCCGTCGCCTTGCGCATGGTGGGGGCTGTCGTCGCCGGTGCGCTGGTCCTGACTGCGATCGGGGCGTCGGCGCCGCACGTCCACGCCTCCCATGAACCCACCCTCGAGGCGCCAGTCGTCGGTCCGGGCCACGATCACGGGCCCCCGCTCCCGCAACACGGCGACGTCACCCGCTTGGGGTCGGCGTCGCATTAGTCAAGTAGGGAACGGCGGGCCGTCGTGGGAGGGCTGGGTCGCGTCGTGCCGCCCTTGCCTCCCGGCGTCTGCCGTTCTATAGTGGGTTTAGTTTAGTGATAGAGCGCGAGGAGGGACCCGTGAAGCCCGGCGACAGCGACGTGAGCCTCCTGCGTTTGTACCTCGACGAGGTTGGCGCCGAGCCTCTGCTCACCAGGGAAGACGAGCAGGCACTGGCGCGGGCGATAGCGGCGGGCCATGTCGCGGCCCGCGAGTTGCAAGGTGACCTGACCGCCATTGACACCGAGCGCCGCGCGAGTCTCGAGCAGACGGTTCTCACCGGTGCACGGGCCCGACAGCGCTTCGTGCGCGCCAACCTTCGGCTCGTCGTGTCCGTGGCGCGGCAGTGGAGCCGATCCGAGCTGCCGCTCCTCGACCTTATCCAGGAGGGCAACCTCGGCCTGATGCGAGCGGTTGACGGCTTCGACCATGAAAGAGGATTCCGATTCTCGACCTACGCGACGTGGTGGATCCGCCAGGCCATCCGCCGGGCGGTGGCGAACAGCGGACGCCTCGTGCGCCTGCCCGTCCACGTGGGCGAGACGCTCGCCCGCGTGCTGCAGGAGCAGCACCGTCTCGAGGAGAGTCTCCGTCAGGGCCCGATCCCGCTGACCGCTCTGGCCGCGAGCACGGGCCTGGCGCCGCAGCGGGTATCCATGCTCCTCGCCCTTGCCCCGCAGCCGGCGTCGATCTCCGAGCCCATGGGCGACAGCGGTGTCGAGCTCGGTGAGGTCATTGCCGACTCCGCTGCCGTGTCCCCCGCGGACGCCGCTCTCGCCCGGTTGGTACCGGACGAGGTCGAGCGCCTCCTTTCAACGCTCGAAAGCCGCGACCGCGAGGTCTTGGTACTCCGCTTCGGGCTGGGCGGCGACGAACCGTGGAGCCTAGATTCCGTTGGCCAGGCCCTCGGGCTGTCACGTGAGGGGGTGCGCCTGAGCCAGGCACGAGCCCTGCGGACGCTCCGCAGGGCCATCGACTCGTCGCCTGAGATCCGCGAGCTCCTGACAGCCTGAGGTCGCCGGCGGACGCAACGCCGCGGTCGCCTGACGACAGCGCTTTCCGGAGTTGGACGTCCGTAGGCGGGCCCATGATCTGGAGCCACCGGTCGGTCCGGTCCTCGATCGTGTACTGGGCCTGCTGCAACGAGGTTTCCAGGCCCGGCGTGCTCGGCAGGATCCAGAACTGCATGAACCGCATCGGGTCGGTGACCGAGCCGTTCTTCTCCAAGTGCATGTCGCCCCGGCCCGAGAACCGCATCACCTGGGCGGCGCCCGCCTCCAGGCGACCGTTGTTGCCCAGTGAGTCCGCGTGGAGGAAATGGCCCTCCACCACGTAGGTGAGCGACTCGATGTCACGGTGGGGGTGCATGGGCCAGTCGGCCCCGACCACGATGCGGTCGTCGTTGAACACCCGCAGGGCCCCGACGCCGATCTGCTCGGGGTCTCGGTAGCGGTCGAAGGAGAAGTGCCAGCGGGCCTGGAACCAACCCCCGTCCTCGTGGTGGATCTCCTTCGCTTGCCGGACGGTCAACACGGTCGCCTCCTGGTTGAGCCTCGGACGAGTCTCGCGCGCCCGAGGATGAAGCGTCCGTGGCACCCTGAAGAGGCCGGTGGACCACCACTGCACGTGCGGACCGCCCGATGTCCATGTAGCAATGCGAACCCTCCTTACGGTCGGAGCCACGCCGGATAGCTGTCAACATTCCGGCCCGGGTGTTCTAAACTTGAGATATGTTAGGAATAGACGGGTCACCCGAGCGGCGAGTCGACGGGGGAGTTCACCCACTCAGGACACGGGAGCCCGTGCGGGTGGTTTCCGGGGTGGACCGCTCGACGGCTGAGGGGGAGGGTCCCGAGAAAGTCCTCCGGGCCGGCGACGGCCGGTTCGGCCTCCGATGCCAGAGCCCGACGTGACCACCCGTCCCCGTCGCTCCTAAAGCCAAGGCGAGGAGCGGCTGTGCCGAACGAGAGACGCCTGGTAGCAACGCTGGTCGAGTTGGTCGGCGCGCTGGTCGATGACGTCGACGCCGACCTCCCCCAGGTTCTGGTTGAGCGCAGCGTCGAACTGCTCGAGGCTGCCGGGGCAGGGATCGTCCTCGCGGACCAGCGGCAAACACTGCGAGTGGTGGCGTCTACGAGTGAGCGGGAGCGGATGCTCGAGCTGTTCCAGATGCAGCACCAGGAGGGGCCAAGCCTCGACTGCTACCGCGATGGGGCGCCGGTGCATGAGGCGTCCCTGACGGAGCGATCCCGCTGGCCTCGCTTTGCCGCTGAGGCGCGGGCCGCGGGCTTCCGCTCGGTACACACTCTGCCGATGCGCTGGCGTGCGCAGGTCATCGGCACCCTGGACCTCTTCCGGACCCAGCTCGGGCCGTTGAGTGACGACGACGTGATGGCGGCGCAGGCGCTCGCCGAAGTGGCCACCAACGGCATTCTTCAGCAGCAGGCGATGCGGGAGGCCAGGCTCCTGGGCGCTCAGCTGCAGCGGGCCCTGAACACTCGGGTCATCATCGAGCAGGCCAAGGGGCTGGTGGCCGGGCGGGCCGGCGTGAGCATCGAGGAGGCCCTCGTCCTCCTACGTGCGTATGCCCGAAGACACAACCGGCGGCTGCAGGCGATTGCCGAACTCGTCCTAGCGGGGAGCCTCACGCTCCAGGACCTGGCGACGCAGGAGCGACCGGACGCCGCGCCTTGACAGCCCACCGGCCAGGCGGCATCAACTGCGATCATCTTTCCTTGCGCGGGCGTGAGCAGTCCGGAGGCGGGCCCCGGCGACTTTGGAGCCGGCGTTGCCCTGGGCGAAAATGCACGGTAGAGTCCGCGTCGGCTGGCTTAGCTTAGCTTAGCCACGCCCAGCCACTCGTGACCCCGGTGGTGCACTTCCAGACAAGGGAGCGCTCTATGGCGGGAACCGTACGGCATCCTCCGCTGGAAGCATCGAGATGGCAGGCGGGACGGCGCCGTCCGGCACCGATCCGATGACCTCTTCGGACCCCGCTACGGTCGGGTTCGCACGCCGTTCCCTCGATCCCGAGGCGTCCGAGTCGTCGCACGCCGTCATCCACGCCAGGCGAGCCGGCGATGGTTCCCCGGCTACAGGCCCGGGAGGAACGTCGTGAATGCGTCAGTGGGATCGACCGAGCGCAGCGCCGGGCCAGCGGGAACCGGGACCGGGGGGGATAAGCCTCTCGGGTACGACGAGAGGCCGCTCACGCCATTCCCTGGCCCGCTGTCCCGCTCCATCACGCCGGAGGAGGCCGCTCGGCGACCGCGGGGGCCGACGGCGCCGAGGCCGTCGAGGCCCGACCGGTCGAGCGTCCCCATGCGTCCTGTCCAGGGCTCTCTCGTGCCCGGGCGCCACCTTTGGGAGGCCCTACCGGACTCCCCCGGCGGTTTCGTCGTCGACTGGCAGCTCGGAAGCGCCGAGGCAGGGTGCGATGAACCACGTCCCTGAGCACCCGGCCGGTGGTGGGCGGCCATCAGCGCCCACAGGCGCCGGAGCCGCATCGCGCACGCCCAACCTCTCACTGGTGGTCGGTCGGGCCCTGGGCACGGTGGTGGTAACCGTCGCCGGAAAGCTCGACCTCGAGAGCTGCCACCGCCTCGAGGGCCTGCTGATCGATCTCATCGAGGGCCAGGGCAACCTGGCCGTGGCGGTCGACCTGGCAAGGGCCACGATCGAGCCGGAGGCGCTGCCCGTGTTCATCGACGCGGCTCACCGGGCCAGCGTCCGCAGTGCGAGACTCACGCTGAGGGCGCTGGCCCCTGACGCCCACGAGGCTCTGCTGCCGCGCGGGCTCGCGGAGTCGGTGGAGATCCTGCCGCTCCGACGCTTGCGAGGCCGATGACTGCGGTTTCGACAAGACCATCCACGATCTCACGGCCGCCAGCCGAGGGGCCCGATCGTCACGGCCGTCGGGACGCGGTCAAGCTACGGACGGTCGCTCACGGCGCGAACGTCCGATGGTGCCCGCTTCGTCATTCCGAGTCAGCGCAAGCCGGCAACGATCCCTGCCGGCTCCGCGGCGTCTACTCGTGAGCAGGCTCCATACGTGACCCGGGGACGCTGCCGCGCCCCGTCAATGAGGGGGGTTTCGCATGTCAGATAGGACCATGCCGCGGGCGGCCCCTGTCTGCCACTGCCGGTTCTCGTTCGTCGAGGCCCATCACGACAAGCTGGTGCGCGCTGCCGCCGACGTCGGAATGGCGCTCGAACTTCTCGAGCTTGCTGTCACCTGGGGGGAGCTTGACTACACCGGCGAGTCCCTGATCCCACCCGTTGACTGGCTGGAGTTCGCCGCTGCACACTCCTGGAACGACCCCGAGCTGGCGCAACGGCTCTTCAGTACCGCCCGTGATGTCGCCCTCCGCCGGCCAGCCGACGGCGCCCCGACGCACAAACCACGGACGGTCGCTCATGGCCTCCTTGCCCGTTGGTGCCCGATCCCTGAACGTCACCCCGATCGGAGGAGGCTCACATGACCGACTCAAAAGAGCTGATGACCACGCCCGACGACGCCTGAACAACCGGACCTCGAGACGTTCTGGAAGCGGCACAAGGCCGACACGGTGATGCGGTGGCCGGGCCCGTTGCCCACCGAAGGAATCGGCGCGCCGACCGACAAAAGGCGACCGACTTCCTCCGGGCCCTTTCCCGACCAGCACCTGGACAACCGGACCTACAAGGTGCTCCTCACCGACGGGGAGTGGACCTGCTAGTGCCGCATCAGGCAACCTTTGCGCGGATTGAAATGGCACGAAGTTCCTTGTTGTCGGTGTGCCGGTTGCGCCAGGCGATGTAGCGGCGGATCATCGAGTTCTGCTCCTCGTGGGAGCGGTGGTCGGTGCCGTCGAGGGCGAAGTAGCGCAGGGCGGTGAACTGGCACTCGATGCGGTTGAGGTACGAGGCGTTGGTGGGCACATAGGCCAGCTCGACGTTGTTGGCCGCCGCCCACACGCCGACACGGTCGTCCTTCTTCGTCGAGAGGTGGGGGCTGAAGTTGTCCATGACGATGGCGATGCGCACCTCGGGCGGGTAGAGGGAGCGCAGGTAGCGGCAGAAGGCCACGAACGTCGTGCGGTTCTTGTTGACCTTGACGTGGCCGTACATCTTGTCGGCGCCCAGGTCGAGCGCGGCCATGAGGTGGCGCACGCCCTGGGTGCGCATGTAGGTCGCCCGCCGTCGGCGCCGGCGAGGCGCGTCCTTGGAGCCCTTGTCCTTCCTCGCCACGACCGGCGCCCACTGCTTGCCGGGGCGGGGCAGCAGGTTGAGGGGGCCGAACTCGTCCATGCAGAACACCACGTCCGGGTCGCCTTCGCCCGGCTCGGCCTTGCCGTCGGCGATGTCGTAGAGCTCGAGGACCCGGTTCTTCTTGGCCTCGTAGTCGGGGTCGTTGGACTGCTTGAACGTCTTGATCACCTGGAACGAGACGCCTTCCAGGCGGAGCAGGTCCCGCAGGCCCTCGTGGCTGATGTCGTCGACCACCCCCTCAGCCACCAGGAGCTCGGCCAGCTTGGTGAGGCTCCACGTCGAGAACGGCAGGCCGTGGTCGACCGGTCGGGACAGGGCGATCTTCTTGATCTCCTGGCGCTGGGGCAGGGTGAAGGTGGGCGGCCGGCCGCCCGCGTACTTCGGGTACAGCGAGTCGAAGCCGTCCTCGTTGAAGTTGTTGATCACGTCGCGCACCCGGTCCGGGCTCGTGAAGGCCACCTTGGCGATCTGCTCGACGTCCATGCCCTGGGCCGACA
>JBOGID010000027.1:0-5173 GCA_050742295.1 Acidimicrobiales bacterium
CTGCAGGAGCTTGAGCGCGTAGGCGGCGCGCTCGGCGCCTTCCTCCTCGGCGACGGCGAGCACCTTGTGGGCCAGGTCGGCCTCGCCCATGTAGAAGAGCGACTGGCCGGTCATGGCCGAGTAGGCCACCCGGTCCTCCTCGGGCACGAAGGCCAGCACCGCGTCCAGCAGCGAGCTCTTGCCCGCGGCCGACGACGACCGCACCATCACCGCCAGGGGGTCGTCCAGCTTGCGCGACACCGCCGCCAGGTAGGCCAGGAGCTTGTTGGTCTCCTCCCCGACCACCCCCGCCACCTCCAGGTCGGCCACGATGCGCTCCACCAGGGCGGGGTCGCGCAGCAGCTCCAGCGCCGCCGCCTCCTCCTCGGCCGAGAGGGCCACCGCCTCCTCGGCGGGCTCGGCCGCGGCCCGCACGACCTCCTCGGCTGCCGCCTCGGCGGCCAGCAGCACCCGGCCCAGGTCGCGCCGGACTGTCTCCTCCTTGAGGCCCAGCTCGTCGGCCGCCTGGCGCACGAACAGCCCCCGGGCCCGGGCCGAGTAGAGGTCCAGGGTGTCGACGTGGAACAGGTGCCCCGCCTTGGGGTCGTCGCGGGCCACCAGCACGTTGAGCCGCAGCAGGTCGAAGCCGGCCACCTTGGACAGCCCCCGCACCCGCCAGCGCCGGTCGCCGTAGGCGACGGTGAGCTGGTCGCCGGCGACGGTCGGGGAAGGCGCCTCGGGCGGGGGCGGGGGGACGGGGGAGGCCCCCAGGCCGGCGGACTCGACATAGGACACGGGGCCCGGCGGCGGCTCGGCGGCGAAAGAAGGAAGCTCCTCCTCGCCGGCGGTCACTGGCGCGGGGGCGGGCGGGGCGGGGGCCAGGGGCTCGGCCCTGCGGTAGGTGGCGGGGCCGGGGCCGCGCCCCACCCAGGAGGCGGCCCGGATGGCCCGGCCCAACCCGTCGGCGCCGTCGGCGCACAGCACGTCGTTGGCGTCGGCGCCGGCGGGGAAGGACACCCGGAACACCTCGACGCCCAGGGCGTCGATGAGCCGCTCGGCCAGGCGGGCGGCGGCCCGGTCGCCGGCGGGGTCGTGGTCGTAGGCCACCAGGACGCGGCGGGTGCGATGCGCCCGCATGGCGTCGGTGTGCTCGTCGCCGAAACCCTCGATCCCGTAGGCGGCGGTCACGTGGCGGAAGCCCGCCACCCAGAAGCTCATGGCGTCGATGAGGGACTCGCACACGATGACCTCGGGGGAGGCGGCCAGGGCGGCGAGGTTCCACACCCCGGCGTGGGGGCCGGGCAGGTAGAGGTGCTCGGGCGTGCCCTTGCGCAGCGAGCGGGTCACCTTGCGGCCGTAGAGCTCGACCACCCTGGCGTCCTCGGCGAGCACGGGCACGACGAGCGAGCCGTTGAAGTGCTCGTGGCCCGAGGGCCGCAGCACCCCCAGGCGCTGCAGGCGCTCGCGCACCTCGACGCCCTCCTTGGTGGTCTTGGAGGGGAGGCGGTAGCCCAGGGTGCGGTTGGCGAATCCCACCCGGAACGTCTCGACCAGCTCGGCGTCGCCCAGGCCCCGGGACGCCAGGTAGGCGGCCGCCTCGGCGCTCTGGCGCAGGGTCTCGTGGTAGTAGGCGACCACACGGCCCAGCAGCTCGGCGTCGTTGGCGTCGGCGACGACCCGCGCCGGCAGCAGGTTGCGGGTGGTGCGGGCCGGCGGCCGCCCCGGTCGGGCCGACACCGGCTCGCCCGCTCCCAGCAGCTCCACCGCGTGGCGGAACGACACGCCCTCGGCCCGCATGACCCAGTCGATGACCGAGCCGCCGGCGGCGCACGCCCCCATGCAGTGCCAGAGGTTCTTGGCCGCCGACACCACCAGGGAGGGCTCGTGGTCGTCGTGGAACGGGCACAGGCCCACCAGGTCGGCCCCGTGGCGGCGCAGCTCCACGCCCTTCGCCTCCACCAGCCGCTGCAGGGACACCTCGGCCTTGAGCCGGGCGATCACCTCGTCGGGGATGCGGGCCACTTGCCGGTCCTCCCTGGGAAAATTCTTGTCCTGCCTGTTGTGCAAGGAATCTATGTCAGTATTGCATGACTGACAAGGATTGAGGACCAACCAGGCAAGCGAGGACGCCATGGCGACCGCACAATGGGGCCGGCACGAGCACGGAGGGCCCCTGATGAGCCTGCAGGAGCGGGTCAAGGAGTTGCGCAAGGAGCACGGCTGGTCCCAGGGCGAGCTGGCCGAGCGCGTCGGCGCCGACCCGGCCCAGATCAGCCGCTATGAGAACGGGCGCATCACGCCCTCGGCCGACGTGGTCGTCAAGCTGGCCGAGGTGTTCGACGTCTCGACCGACCACCTGCTCGTCGAGGACAGCCCCCGCCGGCCCTTCCGGCCCGCCGAGGACGCCCTGGGCGACCGCCTGGCCACCGTGGCCGAGCTCAGCAGCGAGGACCTCACGCTGCTGCTCGGGTTCCTCGACGCGCTCGTGACCAAGAACCGCCTCAAGGCCCTCGCCGGCGGGATCAGCTGAGAGCGTGCGGCTCGGGCGTCTATCGCCGGCGTAGGTCGAAGATCACCACGCCGCAAACCACCACGACGATGACCAGAACGACCACGACCGTGCTGACGTTGAAGCCGCCGACGTAGAACGCGCGCATGGTGACGGCGACGACGAGGAAGGCGGTGGCGAGCACGATCGGTAGCTGCCTTCGCGACCTCGTCACGGCCTTCGGGTTTCGTCGATCGTCCGGAGTGAGCAGCGAGGATCTCCTTCGCTCCATGCGGAGGATGCACCGCTCAAGGACCTGCGGAGGGTTCCTGTTGCGCCACGGCGCCCGCCGGTGGACGAAGGCTGCATAGCGGCAGGTCCCGCCGCAGCTCCCTCGGTCCGGTCCCGTCTTTTCCTCTTCGGGGAGTACCAAACGAACAGGCACATGGCTTCAGAAGAAGAGCGCTGCGATCAGCGTACAATACTTCGATAGTAGACGGCGACGCCGATCACGAAGATGCCGAAGAAGGATGCCTGGAAGCACGTAACTCACTTCGGGGATCGCCGTCGTAGTACGAGTTCGACAATGACGCCAACGGCGACAAAGACTGCAGCCATCGCGATTCCACTAACGACTGAGAATCCAAGCTCGCGACCTCTCAATAGGGTAAACATGGCTCCCAAGAAGAGAATGGCCAAGAGGATTCGATGGAGGCGTAGTGGCTGGTCGGAGCGTTTCATCAGAGGTTCGTACACAAGGCGTCGACGGCCGTTGCTCCTGCTGTTACGTAAGGAGCGAACTTTGACAGGCGAGCTATTCTGAACGCGATGTCCTCAGAGGCGTATATTCCAGCCGTCTTAGCCAGGGTTTGGGCCGCCTTTCCTGGATCACTCCCCAGTTGATCATATGCGCGTGCTACACCGCCCACGCCCGCCGTCTCGGCCAGTGTCCGCACCCACTTTGGGCACCGAAGGTATTTTGGCCGCGTTTTAGCGACAAAGCCGATCCCGAACTCGCTGAAGTCCCCGGACCTCGTGGCGGCCCGGACCCGGCCGCAGTGGGCAGAGCCGGAGATATCGGCCCCGTACATGTCGGGCCCGGCGCAGTCCGCGATCAGGCGGTCACGAGGCGACATGTCGACGGGCCCGTGGAAGGTGCCGTCCTCCAGCCCGGTGAGGTCCAGGCAGTTGATGCTGTCGCCCGAGCAGTAGCTGTACGCGTTCGCCGACCCGCCCTCCACGGGATGGAACGGGTCTGACGCGATCTGTCGTAGCGGGAGGCCGAACGCCGGGCGTGACCTGGGGCGATGGAGGCGTTCGGGCCTGACGCGGTGCCCCCGGCAACGCTCGTGGCGCGGACGCGTGTTTCTGGTGAAGAGGCGGGCGAGCCGGGCGCGGTCCGTGGCTGGGGATGCGGTCGCCGGCACGGGACCCAGTGTGGCCCGCTCCGCCGGCGATCGCCCGCCCTTCCGCCTTTCGCCGCCCTCAGCGCCGCCGCTCGGGGGCCAGGCGCACCACCGCGCCGGCGGGGATCGTGAACGCCGCCTGGGGGGCGTCCCAGCCGCCCAGGGCGACGTAGGCCAGCGCCGACCAGGTGGCGACGTCGTACTCGAAGCGGGCCGGCTGCCAGGTCCCCTCGGGGGTGAGTACCTCGATGGCCGTGCCGGCGTGGAGGCCGACGTCGCCGGCGAAGAAGCGGTTGCCGCCGGCGTCGGTCCCAAGGCGCAGCACGGCCGCCCCGGCCTCGGCCAGCAGGCCCTCCCACAGCCGTCGGAGGGCGGCCGGGCAGGCGTCGTCGTAGGAGTCGTCGTCGTCCCCCCAGCGGCCGGGGTGGGCGGCGGCCAGGACCTCGGGGCGGGCGGGGCAGCCGGCCCAGCACAGATAGTGCTCGGACTCGGGTTCGATCGCCTCCCCGCAGCCGGCGCAGGGCGGCAGGGGGCGGTGGCGGCGGCCGGTCGTGAGCGTCACCTGGGGGACGGCGGTGGTCGGGACGTTCTCGGGCATGGGTGTCTCCTCTCGTGGGGACGGGCGTGGTTTCCGCCGAGGCTCGGCGGGTCGAGCGCACCGGGCTCGACCCCATGGCCAGCCCCCTCCTCGACGACCGCGGGGGGTCAAGGGGCGGGCGTCAGCCCGAGCGAGAACCGGAGCGAAGCGGAGGCTCGCAGCGACCCTTGACGCCCCGGGGGCGTCGTGGCACTCCCCGCCGGTGAGCCTCGAACCCCGGCGGCGAAAAAAAAGAGGGCTGGGTTAGAGCCCGATCCCCATGCCCCGCTCGAGCCCTCGCTCGAGACCGGCGGGGCGGGGGCGGGGCCCGCCGGCGGCGACGTCGCGCTCGACGCCCAGCTGGTGGCCGGCCTTGGACAGCTCGAAGTCGATGGCGTGCAGGCGGCGGCTGGCCTCGGGGTGCTCCCGCAGCCAGCCCCTCCGCTCGGCGTCGTCGGCCTCCAGGCCCTGGACCCGGCGCTCGGCCCGGCTCAGCTCGTCGCCCAGGCGCTCACGCTCGGGGGCGGCCAGGTCCTCGTAGGCGTCGGCCAGGGGGGCCTCCCGCTCCGCCGCCCGCCGGGCCTTGCGTGCCAGGCCGGGACGGCGGTGCAGGGGGGCGATGGCGGCCTCGGCCTCGGCCGCGGTGCGCTCGTAGTGGACGGCCTTCCACGCCTTGGCCGCCTCGCCGATCGGCGTGTCGCGCCAGCGGCCCCACCCGTCGCC
>JBOGID010000028.1:0-8854 GCA_050742295.1 Acidimicrobiales bacterium
TGGTGCAGTAACCGGCGCCAGGGGACGGCAACTGCGCCAAGAACCCTGCGGCCCCAGACCCGGCGGAAAGGGCAGCGACACGAGCAAGTGGTCGGTGCTGCGGACGGCCGCACAGGGCAAAGCCGTCCCCTCGGCACACTGGCTCAGGGCTCGACCGGGCGAGCGCTGCCGTCTGTGGGGCTTTCCGGTCAGGCCACATCCCGTGTGGCTGGCTGACCGGAAACCGCAGCGGACCGACCGGCGGGCCGCCGCTCGCCGGCCGCCGGTCCGCGCAAGCCGAGAGGAAGCTGGTGTCTAAGCCCTCCCTCGGTTCCTCCCTCGGCGGCCGACCGCCCTGCTAGCGGCGGCTCTGCATCGCAAAAGTGCAGGTCAGGGGCAGGTCGGCCGCCTCGACCCGAAGGGTCGTAAGCGAAAGGCACCAGCCTCCTACGGGACTATTCGGGGGGGCGGGCCCAGGGGGACGGGCTGGGCCGGTGGGGGCCGCCGCCGTTGGTGCCCGTCTCGGGGTAGGGGCCGCCGTTGGTGGGAGCGGCCTCACCGTTGGGGAGGGGCGACAGCGGCCGAAGGCGGCCCAGGGCACGAGGTGGCATGCGGTGCTTGTGGACCTCGCCACCCTCACGGGGCTCACCCAGGGTGTGCATGAGCTGGCTGAACTGCTCACCGGTGAGCTGCTCGTCGACCAGCAGGCGGTCGCGGATGGCCTCCACGCAGTGGGCCTTGCGTTGCAGCAGGTCGGTGACCTCGGCCATCCCCTCGGCCAGGATCCGGTCGACCTCGGCCCGGAACACGGGGTCGGCCAGCAGGGCCGACATGGTGTCGCCGCCGTACGCAGGCGGCGGGATGGCCCCGTAGGACAGCAGCGACGGCCCCATGCCGTAGTACGCCACCATCTGGGCGGCCCGCATCGTTGCGGCCTGGAGGTCGGAGCCGGGCCCGGACGTGGTCGTGTCGTACCAGAGCCTCTCGGCGGCCATACCGGCCAGCGACACCTTGATGTCGGCCACGATCTCGTCCTTGGTGCGGGAGAAGCGCTCCTCCAGCTCCATGGACACCACCATGCCGAGCGCCTCCTCGCGCTTTTGGATGGTGATGACAGTGACGGCCTGGGACGGGTCGAAGAACCAGCGGGCGACGGCGTGGCCGGCCTCGTGGATCGAGGTGGCCTCCTTCTCCCACGGCGTGTAGATCACCGGCTGCTTGAGGCCGATCTCGTCGGTGAGCATGGCCTGCCAGATGTCGTCGTAGGTGACGGCGTCACGCCCGTCCTGCAACGCGAAGATGAGGCCCTCGTTGACGATGTTCTTGATCCGGGCCGGCGAGTACCCGACGGTGGCCGACGCCAGCTTGTCGAGGTCGATTTGCACATGCTTCACCTTCTGCAGGTAGTACTCGAAGATGTCCTTGCGGCCCTCGGCCGACGGGTTGCCGACGTGGATCTTGCGGTCGAAACGGCCCGGCCGCAGCAGGGCGGGGTCGAGCACGGCGGCCCGGTTGGTGGCCCCAATGATGAGGATGTTGTAGACGGGCACCTTGGGCTTGCGCTTCAGGATGCGCTTGATGTGGCGGAACCGGCGGCTGGGCAGCACCAGCCCGTCCATGGCCACCAGCAGCTCGTTGACCAGCATGGAGTTCATGCCGCCGCCGTTCATGCCGCCCATGATGAAGCGGTTCTTGGCCCAGAAGTCCTTGACCGACAGGGGCGCGATGGGGTCGTCGTAGGGCACCGACCGGGCACTGACCTGGCCTCGGGAGCCGGCCACGGCGTCGAGCTCGTCGATGAAGACGACGGCCCCGTCGTACTCCTTGGACATCCGCCGGGCCTTGCGGAACAGGGCCTTGATCTTCATGTTCCCGACGCCCATGAACATCGAGGAGAAGGCCGACCCGTTCGTATACAGGAAAGGCACGTTGGTCTGGCCGGCGATGGCTTTGCCGAGGAGGGTCTTGCCGGTGCCCGGAGGCCCTTCGAACAGGATCCCGTGGGGCGGGTAACCGCCCATCTTCCGGAACTCCTTGAAGCCTTCGAAGAGCTTCACGACTTCCTTGGTGGCGTCGACGATGGCCTTTTGGCCACGCACGTCGTCGAAGGAGACGTCGTACTCACCCGGGTAGATCGTGTAGCTCTGGCCCCGGGAGAGGTACCAGAACAGCCCGACGAACTGGATGATGATGATGACGAAGTAGAAGAGCATCATCATCAGCATCGGGAACGCCGTCCGGAGGAACTCCGGGAACAACTCGCCGATGTCCCTGATGGCGTCGAGGGGGCCCGATCGCACCTTCACCTGCACGAGCTGGCCGGTCAGGCTGTCCCTGAAGATCCGGTCGTAGCCCTGCAGCCACGAGAAGGCGAGGAACGCCAGCATGACGATCCCGCCGATCCAGAGGCTGATCCGGACCGGCCGGGGCACACGGATTCGGCGTCGTGTTGACTTGGCCATGCGGCCTCCCGGGGAAAGATGCGTCGTACCAGTATCGCGGGTATCGGAGGGGCGCGCCGTCATCGCGCTCCTCGTCACTCACCATTCATGATCGGCAAGGTACGCCCCGACCCTGAGAGTTCACTGAGAGGAAGTCACGAATGCGCACCGACCTGCTCGACCTGGACACCGCCGGCTCCCGCATCGTCGACCTCACCCAACTGGCCCTCGGATTTCGCGTCATCGCTCGGGGACGGCGTCCTGCACGTATTCGCACCCCACGCCACCGCCGGATTGGCCCTCATGGAGACCGGTTCGGGCTCGGAGGCGGACCTGGAGGCGGCCCTCGACCGGCTCCTGCCCCCGGACGACCGCTACCGTCACCGCCACGGGTCCCTGGAAGGCTGGTGTCTTTCGCTTTCGACCCTTCGGGTCGAGGCGGCCGACCTGCCTCTGACCTGCACCTTTGCGATGCAGAGCCGCGCCAGCGGGGCGGTCGGTCGCCGAGGGAGGGCTTAGACACCAGCCTCCTGGGCCACGGCGCCGACCACCTGCTGCCGCTCCTGGTCGCGCCGTTGCTGATCGTGCCGGTCGGCGGCGGCCGGCTGATGCTGGGGACATGGCAGTCGATCGTTCTGGTCGACCTGAACGAGGACAACCGCCACCGCCAGGTGCGGCTGACGTTCGTGCCCGGCTAACCGACGAGGTCGAGGACTGCGGCCAGGTCGGCGATCGACCCGTCGGGCGGCGGTCCGTCGTGCTCCTCGGCCCGCCAGAGGTGGACGGCGGGGATGCCGGCCCGGCGGGGGCCGTCGACGTCGGGCTCCCACGTGTCCCCCACGAACAGGGCGTCGGCCGGCCCCACACCGACGTCCTGCAGCGTCACGTCGTAGATGCGGGGGTGGGGCTTGCGGGCGCCGGCCCGGGCCGAGGTGACGGCGATATCGATGAGGTCGTCCAGGCCGGCCTTGGCCAGGGCGCGATCGAGGTCCCAGTCCCAGTTGGAGCAGACGGCCACGGTCACACCGCGTTTGCGCAGCTCAGCGAGGGTGCCCGCCACCTCGTCGTAGGCGGCCAGCCGGTAGTCCTTGGAAGCCGCGTACATGTCGGCGACGAGGGCGTCCAGGTCGGTGGCGGGCGTGCCGCTTTCCTCGGCCAGGCTCCGGAGGCGGAGCTGCTCCCAGGCGACGTAGCGGTCGCGGTCCACTGAGTGGTCGGCGTGATCGAGCCCGTCGATCTCCCCCCACCGGGCTCGGGCGGCGGGGTCGATGACGACGCCTCGGCGCGCCAGGACCGCCTCCATGGTGGGCCCCCACTCGGTGGCCCGGGCGAGGGTGCCGTAGAAGTCGAACAGGACGGCCCGGGTCACACGGCCGACTGTACGAGCGGCTGCCAGAATGTCGCGACGGACAACGAACACACCCCCGACCACGGCGACAACGGACATCACCACGGCACTGGCCCGTCCGAACCGGCCCACCGCCACGACCCCGATGCCGGCCGCCCCCTCGGCGAGGGCGACCACGGGCACGACCACGGTGCCCACGACGACGGTGCCCACGACGACGGTGCCCACGACCACGGTGCCCACGACCATGGTGGCCACGATCATGGTGGCCCCGATCATGGTGGCCCCGATCACGGCGGGCACGGGGCCGGCGGCGGCAAGGAGCACGACCACGGGCTGCTGGGCCACAGCCACGCCCACGCCGCCGTGGACCGGGCCATGGAGGACAGCCGCGAGGGGGTGTGGGCCCTCAAGGTCTCGCTGCTGGCCCTGGGCGCCACCGCCGCCCTCCAGGGGGTCGTCGTGGCCGTCAGCGGGTCGGTGGCCCTCCTCAGCGACACCCTCCACAACGTGGCCGATGCCCTGACCGCCCTGCCGCTGTGGCTGGCGTTCAACCTGGGCCGCCGGCCCGCCACCCGGCGGTTCACCTACGGCTACGGCCGGGCCGAGGACCTGGCCGGCCTGGTGGTGGTCGCCTTCATCGCCGCATCCGGCGCCTTTGCCGCCTGGGAGGCGATCGACCGGCTGCGCCACCCGTCCGACGTGCGCAACCTGGGCCTGGTGGCGGCGGCCGCCATCATCGGCATGGTCGGCAACGAGCTGGTCGCCCTGTACCGCATCCGCGTCGGCCGTCGCATCGGCTCGGCCGCCCTGGTGGCCGACGGCCTCCACGCCCGGGCCGACGGCCTCACCTCCCTCGCCGTGCTCCTGGGCGCCGTCGGGGTCGCCCTGGGCTGGAAGCAGGCTGACGCCGTGGTGGGGCTGCTCATCGCCGTCGCCATCGTGGTCGTGCTGGTCCAGGCGGCCAGAGGGGTCGGAGAGCGGCTCCTCGATGCCGTGCAGCCCGAGCTGGTCGACCAGGCCGAGAAGATCGTGGCCGCCGTCCCCGGCGTGCAGACAGTCGGGGAGCTGCGCATCCGCTGGATCGGCCACCGCCTCCAGGCCGAGACCCGGATCGTTGTCGACCGGGACCTCGACGTGGCCCAGGCGCACGGCATCGCCGAGGACGCCCACCACGCCCTCCTCCACGAGCTCCCCATGCTGGCCAGCGCCGTCGTGCACCTCGACCCCTGCCAGCACGCGGGCGGCGACCCCCACGCCGGAACGGCCCACCATTTCGCCCGCTGAGGGCGCAGCGGGGCGGGTCGCCCACCGACGAAGGCAAGTTCGGGTCCGACGGTACGATCGGGCCGTGACCCGGCCGTGAGGGGGCTCCTCTTTCCGTTCATCGCCGTGATCGCGGGCGTGATCTCCTTCAGCTCGCCGTGCTGCCTCCCGCTGGTGCCGGGCTACCTGTCGTACGTGGCCGCCCTGCCCGTGTCCGAGCTGGGGGAGAGCCAGGCCCGCCGGGTCACCCTGCGGGCCGCCCTGCTGTTCGTGGCCGGGTTCACGACCGTGTTCACGGTCCTGGGCGTGAGCGCCGGCTTTGCCGGCAGCGTCCTGCTCAGGAACCGGGAGTCGATCGTCCAGGTCTTCGGGGTCGTGATCATCCTGTTGGGCCTGGTGACGGCCGGCCTGCTCCGGGTCCCCGTCCTCCAGCGGGAGAAGCGGATGGACCTGGCCCGGGTGCCGCGTGGCCCGGCCTGGGCTTTCCCCATGGGCATGGCCTTCGCCGCCGGCTGGGTGCCGTGCATCGGTCCGGTGCTGGCCACCATCCTGGCCACAGCCAGCGCCACCGGCACGGTCGTCTGGGGCGCCGTCCTGCTCGTGCTCTACTCGATCGGCCTCGGCATCCCCTTCGTCCTCCTGGGACTGGGGTTCAACCGGGCCCAGCGCTCGCTGGACTGGCTCAAGCGCAACGGCCGCAGCATCGAACTGGGCGGCGGGTTGCTGCTCGTCGCCGTGGGCGTCCTGTTCGTCACCGGGCGGTGGGAGCCGCTGTTCCGTCCCCTCCAACGCTGGCTCGTCAATTGGCCGATCTGACCCGTCGGAGGTTCAAGGCGAAATGGGTGGCCGTCGCGGTGGCCGTCCCTGTAACCCTGCTGCTCGTCGTGCTGGCCACCAGCGACCCGGCCGGCGTGCGGGCCGCCGACTCCCCCCTCCTGGGCAAGCCTGCGCCGGGCATCGCCGGCGACAGCATCGACGGCCAGTCCGTGCGCCTGGAGACCTTCGGGGGTAGGTGGGTGCTCGTGAACTTCTTCGCCACCTGGTGCACGCCGTGCGTGCAGGAGCACGACGACCTCATCCGGTTCGAGCAGGCCCACCGCACGGCGGGCGACGTGGCCGTGCTCGGGGTCGTGTACGACGACAGCGCCGGCGCGGTGCGCAAGTTCCGGGACCAGCGGGGCGGGGCCTGGCCCATGCTCAACGACCCCCAGGGACGCATCGCCCTCGACTTCGGCGTGGCCGGCGTCCCCGAGTCCTACCTGGTGAGCCCGGACGGGGTGGTGGCGGCCAAGCTCATCGGCGGCGTCGACTTCGCCGGCCTCGAAGACATCCTGGCCCGGGTCAAGGCAGGCACAGCAGGCACCGTCAAGCCGTGAGCGGCCCGGGAGGCCGCTCCCAGCAAGCACCGAGCGGCCCGGGAGGCCGCTCCCAGCAAGCATGAGGCGCCCCCGCCGGCGGGGCGCAGGCGTCCTCCTGGTGCTCCTGGCCCTCATCGCCGGCCTGCTCGTGGCCGCCGACCTCACCGCCCGCAGGGTGGCCGAGGACGAGCTGGCCAAGCGGGTGGCGGCCCGCGTGCCGGAGGCCAGCTCGACGTCGGCCAAGGTCCGTTCGTTCCTCTTCCTGGGACGGCTGCTGACGTCGGGCAAGGTGGCGGAGGTGGACGCCGGCGTGACCGACGTCACGGTCCGGGGCCTGCGGTTCGCCTCCGTCGGCGTGGCGTTGCACGGGGTGAAGATCGACCGCCGCCAGCTGGTGCGGGACCGCCGGGTGGTCCTGTCCGACATCGACCGGGGGCGGGCCCGGGCCGAGGTGGACGCCGCCGCCCTCGCCGCGGCGCTGGGCGTGCCCGTGACCCTGGAGCCGGGCCGGGCGTCGGTGACGGTGGGCGGCGTGAAGCTGGGCGCCAGTCTAGCCGTGACCGGCGGGCGGCTGATCGTCGGGGGCGTGGGCGTGACCCTGCCCGGCCTCGAACTGGTGGCGCCGCTCCTGCCATGCGTCCCCGATGCGGCCGTTGAGGCGGGTCGGGTCGTGCTCACCTGCGACTTCACCGAGATCCCCAACGAGCTGCGGGTCGACGTCCAGCTCTAAAGCCGGAGGAACCGGCTGCCGACAACGCCAGCCATGGGAGCTGCCCCCACGCGCCTCGGCGGCTAGGCTGTCATCGAAGGGGTCATGGTCCGGTACGGGCCCCGCTGGACGGTCGCCGCCCGCCGCTCCGACGGGACGGTCGCCACACACAAGTCGACGGTGCGGGCGGGCGGCGCGGTCGCCCTGGCAAGCGCCTAGCACCATCGGGCTGGGCATGCAGGCCCTGTCGTGGTCCCGGTCGGTGGCGGACGGGGCCAAGCCCGCGTCCCGCCGCTCGGTCGTGGCCGCCGCGACCCTGAGCGTGGTCGTCTTCGTCACCACCTTCGCCCTGGCCCCGGCCGCCGCCGCCCGCCTGATCGCCGACGACGGCCGGGCCTTCGCCGTAGCCGAGGCCGGGCCCGCCGGCCCTGTTCGTCGGGTACATCGCCGCCATCGGACGCCTGCCCGGCATCCACCGCACCTTCGAGTACCACGGCGCCGAGCACCAGGCCATCGCCGCCGCCGCGCAGGGCGACGAACTGACCGTGGAACGGGTCGCACCTACAGCCCCCGCCCCGCCCGCTGCGGGACCGACTTCCTCGTGCTCGTGGCCCTGGTGGCGACCCTCGCCTTCGCCCTGGTGGCGCCCCACTCGTGGCTGCTCTTGGCCCTGAGCCGGGTCGTGTTGCTGCCCGTCGTGGCCGGGTCGCCTACGAGGTGCTGCGGATCTCCGACCGACCCCAGATCAGCGGGTGGCTCAAGCCGGTCATGGCCCCCGGCCTGGCCGTGCAGCGCCTCACCACCCGCACCCCGACCGACGACCAGATCGAGGTCGCCATCGTCGCCGTGGAAACAGCGCTGGCTGGAGTTCGTGGCTAGCCTTCACCCCAACCGAAGCATGGGGGACGAACCATGGACGATCATCCCGGTGTTCAGCGGATGCGGGACTACCTGGCCAGGTTCGGAGACGGTGATGTCGAGTCGGTCCGGGAGTTCTACTCCCCGGATGTGCTGTGGCATGTCGGTGGCTACCACTCGCTGAGCGGTGACTACCGCGGCCAGGACGCCCTCATGGACTACTTCCGGCGGGTTCGGGAGATGACCGGCGGGACCCTCCGGTTGCAGCCGAGGTCGATCCTGGCCAGCGACAAGTACACCAGCGTCTTCACCCAGGTCCAAGCAGAGCGTGACGGGCGGACACTCGACGTCCTCATGGCCCAGGTCTTCAAAGTCGGTCCGGACGGCCGGTGGGCCGAGTACTGGGCCGTGCCCGAGGACCAGGACCACGTTGACGCATTCTGGTCGTAGATGAGTGCTGATCTTTGCTTCAGCCGCTTCGCGACTCGGGCGGCTGACGCCCGTGACCTGCATGTTTGTGTCGGCGGCCGAGCCGTCGGCCGCCGAACGAGGGCTTGATCAGCAGCCATCCAGGAGGAGGGGAAGTGGCACAGCATCCGAACGTGGAGCGCGTCCAGCAGCTGAGCGACGCGTGGGCCCGGGGAGACCTTGAGGCGCAGGCGCAGTTCTGGACGGAGGACGTGGTCTGGCGGGTGCCCGGGAGGCACGTGCTTGCCGGCACCTACCGCGGGCGAGACGCCTTGAACGCCCTCGTCGTGCGCTTCTTCGAGGAAAGCGGTGGGACGCTCCGTCTCGAGCCGCTGGACGTGATCGCCGACGACAACCACGTGATCTGCATCTTCCGGGCGAAGGCGGAAAGGGGCGGCCGCGTCCTCGACGTCGAGGACGCCAACGT
>JBOGID010000029.1:0-8137 GCA_050742295.1 Acidimicrobiales bacterium
CGGCTCGGCATCTCGGTCCTTCGGGGTATCCGCGGCCTGTGATCTGTCAGCGCATATGCCGACCGATCAGGAAGCCGACGTCAAGGAGGAACCCGTGACCGCTCCAGGGAAGTTCGAGCTCACAAGCGAGGTCGTCGGCTCGATGCCGGTCCTGAACCACTTCCTCGACCGGATCGGCCTGGCCAGCCGCCTCGACCGTCACCTGCCGAGCGACGACCGGCGCCTGCGCCTGGCACCGGCCACGGTGATCGGCGTCGTCGTCCGCAACCTCATCGTCGGCCACCTGCCGCTCTACGCCCTGGGCGAGTGGGCCGCTCCCTACCAGCCAACGCTGCTGGGGCTCTCGGCCGGTGACGCCGAGGCGCTCAACGACGATCGGGTGGGTCGCACCCTCGACCGGCTCTTCGACGCCGACCGGGCCAGCCTCATCACCGGCGTCGTCCTCGGTGTCATCCGCGACTTCGACCTCGACCTCTCCCAGCTCCACAACGACTCGACCACCGTCACCTCCTCCGGCGCCTACAAGGGGGCCACCGGGAAGGCCCAGGCCGGTGAGGCGACCCCGGCCATCACCTACGGCCACAACAAGGACCACCGTCCCGACCTCAAACAGCTCGGGCATCTACCCCGGTCGTGCATCCGGCCGGTCGGCTGCCAGCTCGCTGACCAGGGCATCGACGACGTCGACGAGCCGGCCGCCGTTGGCGATGATGTTCCGCTGGCGGACGTAGCTCGGGCCGTGCTCGACGATCTCCGCCAGGACCGACAGCTCGTCGGCGCAGCCCAGCTCGTCGGCGATCGGCCCTAGCTCACCAACGACCTCCGCCACGGCGTCGGGCAAGGCCATCTGGCGGCCGGTCTCGTCGGCGATGACCGACGCCTGCATCCCGTGGCGGGCGGCGCGCCACTTGTTCTGCCGGACCGTCCACTCCCGGGGCACCCACAGCTCGTCGCCGGCATCCAACCGCCCGTCGATCCAGTGGACGAGGCACTGGGCAAAGGCCGCCAGCCCGCTCACCTCCCGCAGCGTGGCCACGCCGTCGCAGATGCGCAGCTCGACGGTGCCGAAGTCGGGGTGGGGGCGGATGTCCCACCACACCTCCCGGATGGACGAGATGGCGCCGGCCGAGATCAGCGTGGCCATGAACGCCTCGAACTCGTCCCAGCCCTTGAGGACGTAGGGCAGCCCGGCCGTGGGCAGGTTCTCGAAGACCGTCGTCCGCGACGACGCCATGCCCGTGTCGGTGCCCACCCAGAACGGGCTGGACGCCGACAGGGCCAGGAAATGGGGGATGTAGGCCCGCAGGGCGTTGGCCGTGGCGATGACCTTCTCCGCCGACCGGACGCCGACGTGGAAGTGCACGCCGAAGATCTGCATGCGGCGGGCCACCCACTGCATCTCCTGCACCAGGGCGGCATAGCGCTCGCTCGGGCTGATCTGCTGGTCCTGCCAATCCGAGAACGGGTGGGACCCGGCACACATCAGCCCGAGGCCCCGGACGGCGGCGGCGTCCTCCACCTCCTTCAGCGTCGCCGACAGGTCGGCCTTGGCCTCCTCCACCGTGTCGCAGATCCCGGTGATGATCTCGATGCAGGACTCGAACAGCTCGTGCTTCGCCTTGGGGTGCTCGCCGTCGGGACACGTCGCGCCCAGCTCGTCGAGGATGGGCGTGGCCGCGCTGACCAGCTGGCGCGTCTGGCGGTCCACGATCTGGAGTTCCACCTCGACGCCCAGCGTGCAGCGTTCCGATGCCTTGAACTCGATACCCACAATCCGGTGTCGTTCCCCTCTGACGCAACGGCGAAGCGCCGACGCGCCCCAATGCGCCGTAGCATCGCAGCCATGTTCAAGCTGATCCAGAAGTGGTGGAAGTACCTGACCGCCAAGCTGACCGGGTCGTTCAACGAGCGCGCCGATCCCAAGGTCCAACTGGAGCAGGCGATCACCGAGGCGCAGGACCAGCACCGCCGGCTGGTCGAGCAGGCCGCCAACGTCATCGCCAACCAGAAGCAGACCGAGATGCGCCTCAACCGGGCTATGGAGGAACTGGAGAAGCTGAATGGATTGGCCCGCCAGGCGGTGAGGATGGCCGACGATGCCACCCGCCAGGGCGACGCCAAGAAGGCGACCGAGTTCACGGCGTCGGCCGAGTCGTTCGCCAACCGCCTCATCGCCGTCGAGAACGACGTGGAGAGCCTCAAGACGCTCCACCTCCAGGCCACCCAGGCGTCCGACCAGGCCAAGGCGGCCGTGCAGCAGAACTCGACGGCCCTCCAGCGCAAGCTGTCGGAGCGCCAGAAGCTCCTCAGCCAGCTCGACCAGGCCAAGATGCAGGAGCAGGTCAGCAAGGCCATGACCAGCCTCAACCAGCAGGTGGGCCAGGACGTGCCGACCCTCGACGAGGTCCGCCAGAAGATCGAGGCCCGCTACGCCAAAGCCATGGGCTCCGCCGAACTGGCCAGCGAGTCGGTCGAGAACCGCATGCTCGAGGTCGAGCAGGCGGCTATGAGCACCGAGGCCCAGGCCCGGCTGGCCGCCATCCGCGAGCAGCTGGGCATCGCGCCGGCGGCCGAGCCCGAGGCGGCATCGCTGAACAAGGCGGCTGACGCCGGGCCCACGGCAGCGGCGAGCGGGTCCGACTCCCCGGCGTGACCCCGATCTCGGTCGAGGACGAGGTCGAGATCCGCCAACCCCGCAGCCGGGTGTACGCCTTCATCAGCGATCACGAGCACCTCCCGGCCTGGATGGCGGGCGTCAGCCGGGCCAGCCGGACATCGCCCGGTCCGGTCGGCGTCGGCACCCGCTACCGGGTCGTGGGCCGCATGCTGGGGCGGCGGGTGGAGTCCACCTACGAACTGACCGCCTATGAGCCCGACACGATGTTCTCGGGCCGGCTGACGTCGCCGCTGTTCGAGGTCGAGGAGACGTACCGGTTCGACGGGGACGGTTCCACGACCAAGGTCCAGCTGACGGCCGAGGCCCATCCCGGCGAGAAGCTCCGGTTGCTCGGCCCCGTGCTGGCCCTGGCCATGCCGCGGCAGGTCAAGGCCGACCACCGCCGGCTCAAGACCCTCCTCGAGGCCCGGGCCGGCAAGGCGCCGGCGGCGGCCAGGCCGAAGCCCCAGCCGCCGCCGTCCGCGGAGGCCGGCGCCGGCGTCGAGGAGCAGGCGCCCATTACGGAAGAGTGACCACGAGGTCGTCGCGGTGGACGACCTCGTGCGGCATCCCGTCGGGCAGGTCCTTGGTGTGGCGGCCGGCGGTCTGGCGCAGCTCGTCCGACGTCATCTGCACAAGGCCCTTGGCGAACACGTGGCCCTCGGGGTCGGAGATCTCGACCGCCGCCTCGGCGTCGAACTTGCCGCGCACGTCCACCACCCCGGCAGGCAGGAGGGACGTCTGGCGCTCCACCAGTGCCCGGCGCGCCCCGGCGTCGACGACGATCGAGCCCGACGCGTGCACGGCGAAGGCGATCCACAGCTTGCGGGCCGTGAGGCGCCGGTCACGGGGGCGCACCACCGTGCCGATGCCGCCCTCGCCCACCAGCGCCCCCGCCAGCACGCCCGGCCGGTCGGCGGCGGCGATCACCACCCGCACCCCCGACCAGGCCGCAATCTTGGCCGCCGCCAGCTTGGTGGCCATGCCGCCGCTGCCCCGGTCGGTGCTGGTGCCGCCGGCCACCCGCTCCAGCTCGTGGTCGATCTCCACGATCTCCTCGATGAGCGAGCCGCTGTCGTCGAGCCGGGGGTCGGCCGACAGCACCCCGGGCGCGTCGGTGAGCAGGACCAGCAGGTCGGCGCCGACCAGGTTGGCCACGAAGGCCGACAGCCGGTCGTTGTCCCCCAGCCGGATCTCGTCGTCGGCCACCGCGTCGTTCTCGTTCACCACGGGGACGACGCCCACGTCGAGCAGCTTGCGCAGCGTGCCCTGCGCGTTGAGGTACCGGGGCCGGTGGACGAAGTCGATGGGCACGAGCAGGACCTGGCCGCTGACCAACCCGTGGCGGGCCATGGTGTCGTCCCAGACCCGCATCAGCCGGCTCTGGCCCACGGCCGCCACGGCCTGGAGCATGACGATGTCGGCCGGGCGCCGTCCCGACAGGCCGAGCGACGGCAGGCCGGCGGCGATGGCGCCCGACGTGACCACCACCACCTTGTGCCCCTGGCTGCGCAGCCCCGCGACCTCGGCGCACAGCTTCTCGACGGCGTGGGCGGCGATCTCGCCGTGATCGTCGGTGAGCGAGGAGCTCCCGATCTTGACGACGACGATCAGCGCGCGTCCTCCTGGTACTCGAAGGAGAACGCGCCGATGTGCACGACGTCGCCCTCACGGGCGCCGGCCCGGGCCAGGGCCCGGTCGACCCCCAGCCGCCGCAACCGGTCCTGGACGTAGGCCAGGGCCTGCACGTTGGTCAGGTCGCTGACCGCCACCGCCCGCTCCGCGGCCCGGCCCGTGACGACGAGGGCGCCCGACGGGTCGCGCTCGACCCGCACGCCCTCGGGCTCGGGCCGGTGGACCACGAACCGGGGAGCGCCACCCTCCGACGTGATCGCGGGCTCGGCCGCCCGGGC
Source organism: Acidimicrobiales bacterium (assembly GCA_050742295.1). Taxonomy (GTDB): domain Bacteria; phylum Actinomycetota; class Acidimicrobiia; order Acidimicrobiales; family AC-14; genus JAHFUQ01. Next base: position 4,570 of record JBOGID010000029.1, read on the forward strand.
GTCCTCGACCAGCCCCACCATCGTCCGCACCAGCTCGGTGATGCCCTCGCCGGTCACGGCCGAGATGCGGGGGCCTTCCCACGGGCAGGCGGCCACGTCGGCCTTGGCGCCCACCACGACGCGCGGCCGGTCGAGCAGGTCGGGCTGGTAGCGGCCCAGCTCGTCGAGCAGGACGGCGAGCTGCTCCTGCGGGGGGCGCTCGGCCGCGGGGCCGAGGTCCAGCAGGACGACCAGGGCCCGGGCCCGTTCGATGTGCCGGAGGAACTGGTGACCGAGCCCCTTCCCCTCGCTCGCCCCCTCGATGAGGCCGGGGATGTCCGCCACCACGAACTCGTTGTTGTCCTCACCCCGCACCACGCCCAGGTGGGGCCGCAGGGTCGTGAACGGGTAGTCCGCCACCTTGGGCTTGGCCGCCGAGATGCGGGAGATCAGGGTGCTCTTGCCAGCGTTGGGGAACCCGACGAGGGCCGCGTCGGCCAGCAGCTTCAGCTCCAGCTTCAGCCAGCGCTCGGCCCCGTGCTCGCCCTGCTCGGCGAAGGTCGGCGCCCGGCGCCGGTTGGAGAGGAACCGGGCGTTGCCCCGCCCGCCGCGGCCCCCGGCCGCGGCCAGCCAGGTGTCGCCGGGCGAGACCAGGTCGGCCAGCACCTCGCTCTCGCGGTTCTTGACCACGGTGCCGACGGGGACGACCACCCGCAGATCGGCCGCCGACGCGCCGTGCTTGGCCTTGCCCTGCCCGTGCACGCCGCTCGCCGCCCGCCGGTGGGGGTAGTCCTGGAAGGCCAGCAGCGACGCCATCTGGGGGTCGGCCACGAACCAGACGTCGCCTCCGCTACCGCCGTCCCCGCCGTCCGGCCCCCCCTTGGGGACGTGCGCCTCCCGGCGGAACGAGACCGATCCCGCTCCCCCATCACCACCCTTCACGCAGACGAGGGCTTCGTCCACGAACTCGGCCATGGGAGGAGAATACGGCTGGCTGCTCGGGGGCCGGCCACGAGGACTGCTCGGGGGCCGGCCACGAGGGCTGCCCGGGGGCCTACTCGGGCAGGACGTCCACCGTGCGGCGGCCCTTGCGGTGGCCGAAGGACACCACGCCGTTGGCCAGGGCGAACAGGGTGTCGTCGCCGCCCCGGCCGACCTGCTCGCCGGGGTGGAAGTGGGTGCCCCGCTGGCGGACGATGATCGCCCCCGCGTTGACCTTGCCCCCGTCGTAGACCTTCACGCCGAGCCGCTGGGCGGCCGAGTCGCGGCCGTTGCGGGTGGAGCCGCCCCCCTTGGTCTTGGACACGTCTAGCTCCCTGCCCCGAACGCGATGCCGGTGATCTCGATCGTCGTGTAGTGCTGGCGGTGACCCCACCGGCGTCGCTGGTTTGTCTTGTTCTTGTAGATGAAGCCTCGGATCTTGGGGCCCTTGGCCTCACCCACGACCCGGGCGGTCACCTCGGCCCCGGCCAGATCGGAGGCGGCGGCCACGACCCGCTCGCCGTCGACCACGAGGACTGGCGCGAAGGTCACGTCGCTCGACTCGCCCGACGGCGTCAGCCGTTCGACGTCGAGGCGCTGGCCTTCGGCGACCTTGTACTGCTTTCCACCAGTGCGAATGACGGCGTACACGAATCGACGAGTCTACTGCACGGGTCGGGCCGTGATTGCGGGGTGGCGTCCGGGCTAGATCCCGGACGCGGGCGGATGAGGTCGGGCAAGGACGAACGAGGAGAGCGCGACGCCTGAGCGGTCGCGGCGTGTGAACCGGATGGCCTACGCCACCGTGCTGTTCGTGGCCACGGTGTGGGGCGGGTACGGCCTCTCGGCATGGGCACCGATGGAGCCACTGAGGCCTCCGTCCTGCCCGGCGGTCGAGCAGGCCTACCTCAATGCCCCGACCCCCGAGATCATGGCCCAGCTCGAAGCGGCGCTCGTCGGGTCGGGCTGCAGCATCCCGACCACGACGTCGGCCGCGGCCTCCACCTTCGGTTCGGCGCTCACCCAGGCGGGCTGCCCAATCCCGTCGACGACCACCTCGACGTCGACCTCGTCTACGTCGACCACGACCACGACCACGACCACACGTATCCCGTAACCGGGGGCGGCGCCCTACAGCAGGGTGTCGTCGAGGACGATGCCGCGCCCGGCGCACGTCGGGCACGTGGCCGAGAACGACTCCACCAGGCCCTCGGACACCCGCTTGCGGGTCATCTCCACCAGGCCCAGCTCGGACATGTCGAACACCTGAGTCCGTGTCTTGTCGCGGGCCAGGGCGTCCTTGAAGGCCCGCAGGACCTCCTCGCGGTTCTTGCGGATCTCCATGTCGATGAAGTCGATGACGATGATGCCACCCACGTCCCGCAGCCGGAGCTGGCGGGCGACCTCCTCGGCCGCCTCCAGGTTGTTGACGAAGACGGTGTCCTCCAGGTTGGACGAACCCACGTTCTTGCCCGTGTTCACGTCGATGACGGTGAGGGCCTCGGTGCGCTCGATGATGATCGAGCCGCCCGACGGCAGCCACACCTTGCGGTCCAGCGCCTTGTGGAGCTGCTCGTGGACGTGCTGGCGTTCGAACAGGGGCAGCCCGGGATTGTCGTACAGCTCGACCCGGTGGGCCAGCTCGGGGATCAGCGCCTCGACGTAGTCCCGGACCTCCTTGTAGAGGACGGGGTCGTCGAGGATGACGCCCCGGTAGTCCTTGTTGAACTCCTCCCGGATCACCCGCACGGCCAGCGTGGGCTCCCGGTACAGCAGCATCGGGGCCCGGGACTTGCTGGCCAGGGAGTCGATCTGCTGCCACTGGCGCTGCAGGCGCTCGACGTCGCGGCGCAGCTCCTCGGCCGTCGCCCCCTCGGCCGCCGTGCGCACGATCAGGCCGTGGCCCTCGGGGCGGACCTCGTCGAGGATGCGGCGCAGGCGCTTACGCTCGTCGTCGGCCAGCCGTTTGGAGATGCCGTAGGTCGTACTCCGGGGGATCAGCACCACGAACCGGCCCGCCAGCGAGACCTCCTGGGTCAGGCGGGCCCCCTTGGTGCCGATCGGGTTCTTGGTGACCTGGCACAGCACGCCCTGGCCCGGGCGCAGCAACTGCTCGATGCGGGCCCCGGCGGACGACCCCCGCTCCTCCACGTCCTCGGGGTCGTACTGGACGTCGCCCCGGTAGAGCACGGCGTTCTTGGGCGTGCCGATGTCGACGAAGGCCGCCTCCATGCCCGGCAGGACGTTCTGGACCCGGCCCAGGTAGATGTTCCCGTGGATCTGGGCGGCGTCGTCGGCGGGACGGGACACGTAGTGCTCGATGAGGCTCCGGCCTTCGAGGACGGCGATCTGGGTGGCGTGGGGCCGGGAGTGGACGCACATCATGTAGCGCCCGATGGGACGGCCCTTGCGCTCCCGGCCCCGGCGTCGCTCGAGCGTCTCCTCGTCGAGGACGATGGGCGAATCCTCGTCGTGGGTGCCGCTGACGAACTGCCCGCCGCGGCCCTGCCCCGTCGTGGCCGGCTGGCCCTTGCCGCCGCGACCCCCTCGTGTGCCCCGGCGGCGCTTGCGGCCGCCGCCCTCCTCGGGGGAGGCGGCCGGCGCGGGC
>JBOGID010000030.1:0-19032 GCA_050742295.1 Acidimicrobiales bacterium
CTGCTGAGACCGAGGCGATGTACGACCGCACCCTCGCCGCCGCCGACGGGGACGCGGTGGCGCCGTCCGCGCCGCGTGCGGCACCGCCGGGAGTCGTCGGCCGCGCCGCCGAGCTGGCGGCCCTCGACGACGCCCTGGCCGAGGTGACACGCGCTCCCGGAGGCCTCGTGCTCATCGAGGGTGACGTAGGAATCGGCAAGACAACGCTGGTGGAGGCATGGTCGGCGCTGGTGGAGCGAGACGCCGTCGTGCTCCGGGGGCGGTGCGACGAGCTGGGCCGGGACCTCCCGTTGCAACCGGTGACCGACGCCCTGGCCGACCACCTCCGCACGGTCGGCACCGAACGGGCGGCCGCCGTCCTGGGTGATGACGCGGCCACGCTGGCGCCCCTCCTCGGGCCGGTCACGGCGACCCAAGCGACCGTCGTCGCCGACACCGATTCGGCGCGGGCACGGACGTTCGCATCCCTGTCGGCGGTGATCGACCGGATCGGTGAGGACAAGCCGACCGTCCTCGTCATCGAAGACCTCCACCTCGCCAGCGCCGGCACGCGGGCGTGGCTGGCGTTCGCTCGCCGTCGCAGCCGCCGAACGCTTCTGGTGACGACAACGCGTCCCGGTGGCGCCAAGGGGCTGGACGCGACGGCACGCATCCATCTCGGCGCGCTCGACCGTGACGCCATCGCCGACCTGGTGGGCGCCGACCGGGCGGATGCCCTCTTCCAGCGGACGGGTGGCTACCCGCTCCTCCTGGCCGCCTTGGCAGACGACCCGGCAGAGACGCTCCCCGCCACGGTGCGGGACGCAGTGGCGGCCCGTGTCGACTCGCTGGGCGACGCCGTCGCGGCGACGCTCCGCGTGGCGGCCGTGCTGGGGCCCGACTGCGATCTCGAGCTGGTTGCCCAGGTTGCAGGGACGCCGGTGGTCGATGTTCTCGCCCACCTCGAGGGGGCAGCGCGCGCCGGGCTCATCGTCGAACGCGGGAGCCGGTTCGAGTTCCGCCACCAGCTGATCCGGGAAGCGCTCGAAGCGGCCACGGGCGCCGCCCGCCGGGCACTGCTCCACCAACAAGCGGCCCGGGCGCTGGCCGGCCGGCCTCGCCCCGATCCGCTCGCGGTCGCCGTGCACGCCCGTGCCGGAGGGGACGCCGCGCTTGCATCGAACTCGTTCGCGGCGGCCGCGGCTGGGGCCGCCGCCCGCTTCGACCTCGACACCGCCGAGGAACACCTCGCCGCCGCGCTGGCCCTGGCGCCCACGCCCGACGCCTACGCAGCGCGTGCCCGCGTCCGCATCGCCCGCCAGGCCTTCGACGACGCGGCCACCGATGCCCGCCAGGCGATCACCTTGGGCGGAGGCTCTTCGGCCGTCGAAGTCGCAGGCTGGGTCGCCTACTACCAGCGCCGCTACGACGAGGCCCGTGCCTACGCCGACGAGGCGCTGTCCCGCGCCACCGATGTTGCCGTCCGGTCGAGCGCGCTGGCCCTCGCCGGCCGGGTCCGCCATGCCGTCGGGGACCTGGCCGGGGCGATCGAACACCTCACGGCCGCCGAGGGTGCGCCACCGGCGGTGCGGGGGATCGCCGACGTCTGGCTGGCCCAGGTCCGCGCTCATCAGGGACGCCCGGCCGACGCACTGGCCGCCGTGACCCGGGCCATGGTCGACGCCGATTCGCTGGCCCACCCGTGGGCGCCCCTCCACCTGCGGTTCAACCGGGTCCTCGCCCTCGGCCAGCTCGGACGGGTGGCCGAGGCTCGACGGGTCGTCGCCGAGCTGGAGGCCGTGGCCGCTCGGGAAGGGCCCATCGGAGCCCGGTTCACGGCGCCCGCGGCCAACGTTGGTGCGTGGGTCCTCCGGTGGTCAGGACGGGGCCATGAGGCCGACGACCGGAACCGGCTCGCACTCGAGGCGACCGGCGGTGACGACGGACCGTCCGCCGACGCCATGGCCGAGGCGCACTACGTCGCCCTCCTCGACCTGGCCGACGGGTGCATGGTGCGCGGAGACCTTGCTGGCGCTGCGACACTGAGCGACCGGCTGAGCCCGCTGAGCTCCTGGCAGGGCACCATGGCCTGGCATCAGCGCCACCGCTTGGGAGTGCTCCGGGCCCGCCTGGCCCTGGCGGACGGTGACGCCGCCCAGGCGGCGGAGCTGGCCTCCACCGTCGCCGATGACGCGGCAGTGCGAGGCGCGGGCCGCTACGAGCTGCTGGCGCGCGCCGTCGTCGGCTTGGCCGACCCGTCGATCCCCGCCGAGACGCTGGCCGCCGTGGTGGAGGGGTTGGGCCGGTGTGCGGTACTGGACGGATGGCCGCTCGTGGCCGCGCTCGCCTCCGCCCGCAGCTCTCAACCCTGGCGGGCGGAGGCGGAGCGCCTCGCGGCCCAGGTCGTGGCCGGGGCTGGCGACGACGGCGACGTGGTCCGCCGGCTTGTCGCCGGCGTGCTCAGGACCTGATAGCGCTGAGGACGAGGACGGAGCGGACCAGCGGCGGCGCGTCACCGAGGCGGCCGACGGCATCGATCACGACCGCCTCGCGCTCCGCCCCCGACAGCCCGGCGGCAAAGGGAGCGTGCTGGGCCATGCCGAGCCGCCAGGCGACGAGGTCGCGGGCGTCCAGGTCGGGGAACGGCACGTGCACGGCCTCGACGGTTGCGTCGAGCTCCGCCGCCTGGGCGGCGTCGGCGCAGCGCTCGGGCGTGGCGAGCAGGGGCAAGACGTTCACCCCGAGGGACATGTACCACGGGTCGGGAGCCCACCCATGGGCAGCGAGCGCCGCTCGCACCGCTTCCTTGGCCGGGTGCACGTCGTCGGCGGCGTAGGTCGCAGCCAGGATGGCGCCCCCCGGGCGGGTGACACGGGCCATCTCCCGAAGCCCCGCTGCGGGGGTGGCCACGTGGTTCAAGGAGAAGGCGGCCACTGCCGCATCGAACACCGACGTCGCAAAGGGCAGGGCAAGGGCGTCGCCGGCCACGGCCGCGGGGCGGTCGGCCGCCTGGTGGGCAAGCATGCCCAGGGCGGCATCGACGGCGACGGCTTCGGCCGCGCCAGCGGCGAGGACCGCACGGCTCGCGGCGCCCGTGCCCGCTCCCACGTCGAGGACGCGCCTGCCGGCGAGGGGGACCGGCGAACGCCCGATCAGCACCTCGGCGAGCCGGTCGTAGATGCGCGCCGGCCCCCGTTCCCACGCGCCTCCGGTGGCCGAATACGCGGCCGCGACGGGCGTCACAGCCACGGCGCACCGTCCCGCGCCGCTCTGCACCACCAGTCCAGTTCGTCCGAGTCGCCCAGCGCCTTCTCCCATCCGAACTGCACGACCGCGCCGAGCAGGCACAACGACAGCTGGCGGCCCCACCACCCGGCGGTGTCCACGCCGTGGCGTTGGAGGGCGGAACGGAACGCTTCCACCGTCGCTTCCTTCGAACGAGGGAGCCGCGACCGGTCGAGGGCCAGGTGCCAGGCCACTTCGTGGCAGGCGGGCCCTTCACCGACGTACGCCCAGTCGATGAGCACCGTCCGGCCGTCGGCGGCACGGCCGGCGTTCGACGCCTTGACGTCCCCGTGCAGGAAGCACGACGGTGTCTCCTGGAGCGCGGCGGCGAGGGGGGTCACATCCCGCCGCAGCTCGTCGACGAGGCGGGCCACGTCCGCCGGCGCCCGCTCGTCGAACCGGCGCCACCCCTCGTCGGCGACGCGGGGCACGCGCTCGGGCCACCCCAGGGCGCGCTCGCCTTCCAGCGCAGCCTGGCTGAACCAGGCCCAGCGAGCGGCGTAGGGCAGGAGGCCGGGACCGGTGACGGGGTCGTCGCGCCAGCCCCACGTCGCCGCGCAGAAGCCGGCCAGATGGTCGAGGAAGGCGGCGTGGTGGTCCGCCGGTATCGGTTCGTCGCCCTGCGGCAGCAGCTCGGTCGACACGTCCCGCATGAGGAGGGCGGCGCCCCAGCCGTTGCGGCCCCAACCGGCGGCCGCGCCGACGATGGCGTGGTCGACCAGGTCGGGGGCGGCGTCGAGCAGTCCCGCCTGCCACGCCCGCACCGTTCGGCTATTCAGGTCGCCCGAGACCCGCATGGTGAAGTCGTCGTCGAGGTGCAGGTACTTCACGACGTGGGCGGCACCGTCGATCCGGACGTGTTCGAAGAGGGTCGTCGAGCGCCCGTCGGGGTTCACGAAGGGACGGCGGTCCCCGGCGGCCGCGAGCAGGTCGTCCACCGAGGGAGCCAGCGTGCGCACGTCAACCAGCTTGCTGGGCGGCCGCCATCTCCGCGAGCCGCGCCGCGCTCCAGCGGCCGCCGCAGAAGAACCGGTCACGGGCGATCCGCTGCTCGCCGTCGAAGCCCAGCAGGTGGCAGTGGTGGGCGGCGTGGGGCACGCCGATCTCCTCCCACGTCAGGAGGTAGGTGACGACCTCCCCGCCGGGGACGGCCAACCGCTCGAGCTCCTCGAGCGCGCCCGGATCGGCGAACCAGCCCCCGTACTGGCGGGCGACCGCATCCCGGCCGTGCACGGCGAACCGCCAACCCGGCACGGTCGCGTCGAGGACGACCTCGGGGGCGAGCAGGTCGACGGGCACGCCGGTGCCGCGGCAGACGGCGTCGAGGAAGCGGTCGACGGTCGGGCTCAAGCCGGCCACGCGGGTCGCGGTCGTCGTCATGGCCCCATCATCGCAGCCGGCCTTGCAGGAACCTTGCAACGGCTCATCGGAGGCGGACCGGGCGCTGCAGGGATTCTGCAGGGGCGCTTCCGTACGGTTCGGTCACGGGCCCGGCCGAGGGCCCGGCTCAAAAGAAAGGAACGCGAGACCATGGCGAAAGCGGACGTCCAGCGGGAGATGAAGGAGATGTTCGGCGAAGTCATCGGCTTCATCGACCAGATCCCCGAGGCGTACATCGACTCGGAGTGGGACCTCATCAAGCGCGTGCAGTTCGGCCAGACGCTCATCCCCAACAAGTACAAGGAGCTGATCGGCCTGGGCGTGTCGGCGGCCACCAAGTGCCGCTACTGCGTGCTCTTTCACACCGAGTCGGCCAAGCTCTTCGGCGCCACCGAGGAGGAGATCGAGGAGGCCGTGCACTACACCAAGCTCGTGCTCGGCTGGAGCACCTACATCAACGGCATGCAGGTCGACTACGACGAGTTCAAGGCCCAGGTGGCGCGGGTCGTCGAGCACGTCAAGGCTGCGGCCTGACATGAGGCTGGACTGGGACCGGCCCGGGGTCGTCCGGGTGACGCTGAAGGTGCCGGAGCTGGCTGCCCTGGTGGCCGGGGCACGTCTGGCGGCGGCGGCCCTGGCCGCCCAGTCCGCCGAGCAGGCAGATGAGCTGGAGCGGGTGCTGAGCGGGTTCGACAGGTCGGTCGCCCACCTCTGAGAATGCTGACGAGCCGGTCACGGCCGCTGATGTTCCAGGGCGTCGTTGACGGAGTCGCCCACGAGGTTGAGCCCCAACACCGTCAGCGCGATCGCAAGGCCTGGGAACACGGCCATCCACCACGCCAGCTGGAGGAACTGCTGCGCGTTGTTGGCGAGCGTTCCCCAGCTGATCCGGTTCTGGTCGCTGAGGCCGAGGAAGGCCAGGCCTGCCTCGATCAGGATGATCCGGGAGGCGAAGAGCGTGAGGACCACCACGGCCACAGGTAGCAGGTTCGGGATCACCTGGCGCACCAGGACCCGTGCGCCCGACGCCCCTGTGGCCCGGGCCGCCTCCACGAACTCGCGTCGCCTGAGCGTGAGGGCCTCCGCTCGCACGACCCGAGCGAGGAACGGCCAGGACGTGAGCCCGAGAAGCAGGATCAGCTTGTCGATCCCTGGTCCGAAGTAGGCGATGACGAGGAGCGCGAGAAAGAACCTCGGTACAACCTGGAACAGGTCGGCCGTTCGCATGATGAGCACATCGACGGCCCCGCCGTAGTAGCCCGCAATGGAGCCGGCCACGATGCCTATGAGTGCCGAGATCGTGAGCACCCACAGGATCACCGTCATCGACGTCTGGGCGCCGTGGACGATGCCCGTAGCCAGATCACGTCCGAGGTTGTCGGTCCCCATGAGATGCTGAGCCGACGGCGGGGAGAGGGCCGGGCCGGCCGACGTGTCGAACGGGTCCCCAGGCGCGATCCGGTCGGCGAAGAGGGAAACGATGCAGAAGGGGATCACCAGGGCGAGACCGACGACGGCAGCAGGCGTCAGGAACCGACTTCTGCGGCGCGGCGACGGCCGCTCGGACGAGCGCTCCCGTCGTCCCACCGTGCCGGCGAGGGTCGCCATCAGTCGTACCGGATCCGCGGATCGATCCGGGCGTAAACAAGGTCGGTCACGACGTTGGCGAGGACGACGCTGACGGCGACGAGCATCACCAGACCGAGGGCGAGCGGGCGGTCAGCGTGCCGGACGGCATCCCGGAGCAGCAGGCCCACCCCGGGCCACGAGAACACGGTCTCGACCACGACGGCGCCGGAGAAGAGGAACCCGACGCGCGTCCCGATCACCGTGACCAGGGGAAGGGCGGCGTTGGGGAACGCATGGCGGGAGAGGATGCGGCTGTTCGGCACACCCCGGCCCGCCGCGCTGCGCGCGTACCCCTCCCGCATCTGCCGGATCAGACCGGTCCGCGTCAGCCGGGCCAGGAGCGTGATCTCCGAGACCGCCAGCACGCTGGCAGGCAGGACCAGGTGCCGGGCCACGTCCCAGACGTGCGCCAGCCCTTCGTGCTGCACCCGGGTGTCCGACATGCCGACGACGGGGAACAGGTCGAAGTGCAGGCCGAAGGCCACGATCGCGAGCTGGCCGAGCCAGAAACTGGGGATGGCATAGCCGACCAGCGTCGCCACGGTGACGGTCGTGTCCATCGCGCTGGAGGGCCGGCGAGCGGCGATGCGGCCGAGCAGGATCCCGATCGTGCACGACAGGAGCAGCGCCGTTCCCGTGAGGAGGAGCGTGGCCGGGAGGCGTTCGGCGATGAGCGACGACACCGGCCGGCCGAAGAAGTAGCTGCTGCCGAAGTCTCCACGCAGGACGCCGGTCGTGTGGCTGACCATCTGCTCCCAGAGCGAACGGTCCAGCCCCAGCTGCGTGCGGACCGACTCGAGCGTGCTCGCCTCGGCGTACTCCCCAGCTATCGCCACCGCCGGATCTCCCGGAGCGAGGGAGATCACGACGAAGGTGACCAAGAGGATCATGGCCAAGGTGGGGACGACCTGGGCGAAGCGCCTTACCGGATAGCGCCATCCCATCGGAAGCCCCTCGGTCGTTGTGCGGTCCTACGGAGTGCGCGCCCTACGCCTTCTTGCAGTGGGCCGCCTCCATGTACAGCCCGGTGTCGCCGTGGTTGAACCCGGTACAGGTGGAGAGCGTCGCTCGAGTGTTGACCGACTCGACCAGGTGGACCACCGGGAACTTCTGCGATGTTTCCAGCGGGGTCAGCGCCGGTCCACCGGTCGTGGCCTGGCCGAGGATCATCCGCTGGATCTGGAGGAACTTGGCCTGGTAGGTCGCCGTATCGGGCGCCTTGCTGGCGTCCACCCAGAGCTGGTCCATCACGGTGCTCTTGTAGCCGGAGGCGTTGGCGAACGAGTTGGACTGGGTCACCTGGTCGGTGTGCACCAGCCGTCGTGCTCCGAACTGGGGCTCGGCCCCGTTGTTGTTGGAGTACTGCGCCAGGTCGAAGGTCCGGGCGTGGAAGACCCGGGGGGCCAGGACGGTGCCGTTGTTCACGCTGAAGGTCGTGATGTCGATCCCGATGGTCTTCAGCTGCGACTTGACCTCGGCCGCCATCTCCTCGCCACCCTCGGCGTGCAGGTACTCCATCGCCAGCTTGGTGCCGTCGGGGACCACGAGATCGGGATCGGGATTGTTCTTGTTGGGGTGGTTGAGCGCCCGCCGGAAGCCGTCGGAGTTGCTCGTGTCCGACCAGCCGGCGGCGGACAGAAGGCTCCCCGCCTCGGTCCGGTTGAACTGCGGGACGGGCTGCGGGCCCTGGTAGGCGCCGCCGTTGGGAAGGGCGAAGCTGCTGTGGATCGGAGCGTCGGCCACTCGCCCGGTCTTGAACTGAACGTCGGTCCAGATCTTGTTGCGGTCGATCGCCTTGAAGATGGCCTCCCGCACCCGGCTGTCACCGAGGATCTTGTGGGGCGGCGCGTTCTCGTTGGAGCCTGGCTTGTTCTGCCCGTAGTAGGGGCTGCTCTCCGGGTAGCCGCCCTGGGACGGGGGCAGCCCGATCGCCGACTGACCGCCGGGGGGCGGCGGGGCCGCCGTGGCCGAGCCCTCCTGGCGCTTGGTCATGTTGAACCCGATGGTGAGGATGTTGGTGCTCCTCGGGAAGGCCACGTCGTAGTTCAGGTCGTCCCCGAGCCGGGGGATGTCGGCCAGCGAGACGGTGGCGACGTCGACCTCCCGGCTCTCCAGCGCGGTGGTGGCGCTCCCGGCGACGGTCTTCTTGAACATCCCGTCCAGGTACGGCAGCCGGTTCCCTGCGGCGTCGAACCGGAAGTAGTCCGGGTTCTTCACCGTCCGGACGCCCTCGGGCGTGAGCGACTGGAACCGGAAGGGCCCGGTTCCGACCGGGCTGGTGTTGGCCGGGCAGAGAGGCGTGGCGGGGGCGATGTTGAACAGGGACCCGTCCTCGAAGCACGGCCCGTAGGCCGTCTCGGAGATGATCGGCGCTTCGGTGACGGTGAGGGCGAACGGGAACGGAGCGAAGACCTGGCGGAGGTTGAAGATGACCGTGCCGCCGTTGCCGGCCGTGGGCGGCAGCGTCTGGATGGCGTCGGGAGGCACGACCGTGCGGGTGGCCTGACCGGTGACACCGAGCGCCGGGTTGAGCGCCCGGGTGCGGCTGTGGGCGGCCAGGATCGCCTTCGAGAAGCTGAACTCGACGTCGTCAGGATCGAGGATGTCGCCGTCGCCGGGGCGGCTCGCGTCGACCCCATGGAACTTCACCCCCGGGCGCAGCACGAACGTGGCGACGCTGGTCATGGCGTCGCACGTGGCGTTGACGCAGTTGGGGTTCCGCTCCCTCGGCACCGCGTTGTCGACCTTGAAGCTCTGCGCCAGGTCGCCACCGAGGCTGCCGTCGAGCTCGTAGCGCAGCAGTCCGTTGAACATGTCCGCGTCGTTGATGACGACCGAGCTGGCGGTGTTGATCGAGTGGTTCAAGGCCGTCCCTGGCGCGCCCGTGCCGTTCTCGACAACCAGGATCCCTCCGAGGACCGGCTTCGCGGACGGGCCGCAGCTCGTATCGGGGGCGCAGCTGACCTTGAAGGCCGTGGCGTTGGCGTTACCGGCACGGTCGCAGGTCCCTCCTGAGGACAGGGTCACGTCGAAGGCGGTGGACTCCGCCTTGAGGAAACCGCCGTCGACGAGCTGCTTCTCGGTGCCGAACGAGCCGTTCTTGGTGCAGTACGCCTCCTGGGCGACCTTGATGGCGCCATCGTCGATGGTGTTCGACGCCTGTTGCCCGTCGTCGTCGTCACCGGAAACGGCGAAGACCACCAGCGCCGCGAGGATGCCGAGGACGACGACCCCCATGATCATGACGATCACGGTCATCCCCCTCTGGTCCGGCCTGCGCTGATCGGAGATCCTGCTTGCCAGTAGTTGCAGCATTTCCCCCCGTGCCCCCTTCCGCTCACACACACGAGTTGCGCGAGCCTCCCCCATCCATTATTCACCCGCCGCACCCCGGCGCGCCGGATCGCGATGGGGGCCGCGCATTAGCTTTCCCCCTGATGCCGACGCCGAGGTCTACCCCCTGGTGGAAGCGCGAAGTGCACCTGCGCAAGCACCTCGACCTGGAGCCGGGAGCGGGCTGGGAGGACGGCCAGGCACCAGTGGACAACTGGCCCTCGGCCGGTCCCGCAGGCAGCCCGCTGCTGTCGGTTCGGGACCTGCGCGTGCAATTCGAGACCGAAAGGGGGCTCGTCAAGGCCGTCGACGGGGTGTCGTTCGACATCGCCGAAAACGAGGTCGTCGGGATCGTGGGAGAGTCGGGCTCGGGCAAGACCGTCACCGCGCTCTCCGTGATGGGCCTCCTGCCGACCGCCGCCCGGGTCAGCGGCGAGGTCTGCTTCCGGGGGCGGGACCTGCGCCGGTTGTCCGAGGCCGAGATGCAGGGCCTGCGGGGTTCGAGCATCGGCATGGTCTTTCAGGACGCCCAGGCGGCGCTCAACCCACTCCGCCGCGTCGGCAACGAGATGCGGGAGGCCATCTGGGTGCACCATCCCGAGATGGCCCGCCGGGATATCGATGAACGGGTGCGAGAGCTCCTCGCCCGGGTGGGCATCCCCAACCCGGCAACCCGCGCCCGCCAGTACCCCCACGAGTTCTCCGGTGGGATGCGGCAACGGACGATGATCGCCATGGCCACCGCCAACAACCCGGCGTTGCTCGTCGCCGACGAGCCCACCACCGCGCTCGATGTGACCACCCAGGCTCAGGTGCTGGAGGTGCTCGCCAAGATCCGGGCCGGCTCCCGGTCCGCCATGATGCTGATCACCCACGACCTCGGTGTGGTCGCGGGCGTTGTCGACCGGATGCTGGTGATGTACGCCGGACGGATCGTGGAGGCGGGCACCGTCGAGCAGGTCTTCGACCGGCCGGCGCACCCCTACACCCTCGGTCTGCTGGCGTCTCTGCCGCGCCTCGACGGTGATCGCTCGCGACGCCTCCGTCGCATCCCGGGCCACCCGCCGTCGCTCATCCGCGTGCCCGCCGGATGCTCGTTCCATCCCCGTTGCTCCTTCGCCCGCACCCCCGACCCGTGCGCCAGCGAGGAGCCGTTCCTCCGGGACGCGACGGGTCCCGGCCATCGGGCCGCCTGCCATCTGGTGGACGAGTTGGCGGCGGCGGAGGCGGCGGCGAAGCCGATCGCCACGCAGTGACCGAGAACGCCGCCCCAGCCCCAGCCCCAGCCCCAGCCCCAGCCACGGAGCCGGTCCGGCGCGACGGGGGCGCCATCTCGCCGGGCCCGCGCCTGTTGGAGACGACGGACCTGGTCAAGCACTTCCCAGTGCGGGGTGGTGTGCTCAATCGCAAGCGCGACGTCGTGCACGCGGTGTGCGGCGTGTCGTTTGGCATCGACAGGGCCGAGACGCTCGGCGTGGTCGGTGAGTCGGGCTGCGGGAAGACGACGACCGGGCGCCTCACCCTCGGGCTCCTCCGTGCCACCTCGGGATCGGTGCGGTTCGACGGCCTCGATGTGTTCAGCCTCGGAGCCCGGGAGCTGCGGCGCCTGCGGAGGCGCATGCAGATCGTCTTCCAGGACCCCTACGCCTCCCTCGACCCCCGCGTGAGCGTCGGTGAGAACATCGCCCAACCGCTGCGGGTCCACCACCTCTACCGGCCCGGTGGCCGCGACAAGGTGCGCGAGCTCATGGCCCAGGTGGAACTGAACCCCGACGACGCCGACGCCTACCCCCACGAGTTCTCCGGGGGCCAGCGGCAACGGGTCGGGATCGCCCGGGCCCTGGCCCTGGGGCCGGAGCTGATCGTGCTCGACGAGCCGGTGTCATCCCTCGACGTGTCGATCCAGGCGGGCGTGATCAACCTGCTGGCGGAGCTGCAGGAGAACCTCGGCGTCGCGTACGTGCTCATCGCCCACAATCTGTCGGTCGTACGCCACATCTCCCACCGTGTGGCGGTGATGTACCTGGGCAAGATCGTGGAGACGGGAAGCCGTGACGATGTCTTCGACCGGCCGTCGCACCCCTACACGCAGGCGCTGCTGTCGGCGGTGCCCATTCCCGAGCCCAGGCGGGAGCGGGGCCGCAAGCGGATCGTGCTGGAGGGCGATGTGCCGAGCCCGGTGGACCCACCTTCGGGTTGCCGGTTCCGCACGCGCTGCTGGAAGGCCGGGGACATCTGCGCCGACCAGGAGCCCGCGCTGGTCGACCGCGGTCAAGGCCATCCCGTCGCGTGCCACTTCGCCGAGGTCGTCCCGACCGCCGGCGTCCCCGATTCGGTCACGCCTGCAACGCCCTGACCGCGTCCAGCAACCGGCTGACGTCGTCCTCGGTCGTGTAGCGCACGACGCCGGCGCGGGCCACGCCGCCCCGCTCCCACAGGCCGTATGCCTTCATCAGTTCGAGGGCGTAGTGGTGGCCGCCCCAGATGGCAATCTCCTTCGCCGCCAGGGCCAGGGCCACGTCTTGGGGCGAGTGGCCGTCCACGGTGAACGCAACCGTCGGGGTGCGATCTGCCACCTCCACCGGGCCGATGACCGAGACGTGCGGCATGTCCAGAAGCCCGCCCAGCAGAAGGGGAAAGACATCGTCCTCGGGCTCGGACACTCCCCGCGTCTCCATCATGTACCGAGCCGCCGCGGCCAACCCGACCACGGCCTCGATGGACAGCGTCCCCGTCTCGAAGCACCGGGGCGGCTCCACGGGGGCAGTCCGGACGTTGACGGGCTCGATCTCCGCCCTCAGGGCAGGGGCCAGCCACAACACGCCACAGTGCGGCCCGTACCACTTGTACGGTGACGAGACGAGCGCATCGCAGCCGATATCGGCGATGTCGATCGGGGCGTGGGGTACGAGGTGGACGGCGTCGACCAGCACCTTCGCGCCGTGCCGGTGGGCGGTCGAGACGACGGTCTTGAGGTCGGGGATCGTCCCGATGACGTTCGAGGCGCCCGTGACGGCGACCCACCGGGCCCGGCCGTCGCAGAACTCGTCGAGCAGGTCGACTCGGAGACGCCCGTTCCCGGTGTCGACCGGCAGCAGCCGGACCTCGGCCCCCGATCTGCGGGCCGCGTGCAGCCACGGCGCCACGTTGGCGTCATGGTCGAGTTGCGTGCACAGCACCACGTCGCCCGGGCGCAGGCCTGGCTCGATCCACCGCACCAACGAGAGAATGAGCGAGGTCGAGTTGGCGCCGAACACCATCCCGGCGGGGTCGGCCCCGAGCAGCTCGGACACCGCCACACGCCCGTCCCAGACGACCTCGTCGGTCACACGCCCGGCCTCGAAGACGCCTCCCAGGTTGGCCATCTGCCCGCTCCTGAGGAACTCGGCGATGGCGTCGATGGCGACATCGACCATGAGGGTTCCGGCAGGGCCGTCGAAGCGAGCCCAGCCGCCTCGGGCCCCTGGGAAACGATGCCTCTCTGTGTGACTCAACCCGGTACCGGACCGCTCACCGACAGACGCTACCGCCGGCCGTCCGACCCGGCTGCATAACTTCCTGGGAGGGATACCGTGAATTCTGTGGGGCTTAGCCGGAGGAGGTTGACGCTGCGGTGCACACGATTCTCGAACAACTCCTGCTGACAGACGTCGAACTGAAGGAGCTGCGCCATGCCGGCAACTTCGACGACCTGCCCGTCGATCCGTACACCACCGGCGGCTACCGGTCCCGCCGGTTCGCACGGGTGAAGCTCGACGGCCACTCCCTCGTCCTCACCCCCGACCAGGCCTTCTCGCAGGGTACCGATGTGAACAGCTATCTCGGCGGGGTCGTGCGCGTGTACGAGCCGGTCCACGACGAGTTCCTCTCGGCTCCGGTCGTGCGCTCGATCTGCGAGCTCCTCGCCGAGCGGGCCGAGCTTGCAGACGGAACGATCGGGATCCACCAGATCCGGATCTCCTGTTCCCGGGGCCAGGAAGGCTCGCCCGCTCCTGAAGGCGTCCATCGCGACGGCGTGCGGTTCGTGTTCATCTGCTGCGTCGACCGGGTCGACGTCGTCGGGGCGCGGACTCAGTTGTTCGAGCTGTCACCGGGCGTCGCCGGCGACGGCCCCTTCTTCGATGAGGTCCTGGCCGAGGGAGCGTGCCTGCTCGTCAACGACGAGCTCCTGGCCCACTACACGTCCTCGATCAGCCCGACCGTCGAGCACGGGTACCGCGACGCCCTGGTCGTGACCATCGAGTGACCCTGGGGCCCGGCCGGCGGGGCGGCGCCACTCGGAGGGCCGTCACCGCCGGCCGGCCCATCGTTGATGCGAGTGTCCCTTCCAGCGGGGAACCGGGCTCGGGGTCGCGCGCGGTGGCGAGCACCATCACCTCCACCTCGGCGACCTCGGAGGTGAGGAGGCGGAAGAGGTGGAGGGACGCCTCGTCCGCCCACTGGAGGTCATCGAGGGCGATGACGACCGGGTCCTCTTCGGAGGCCTGCGCCAGCGCCGCCAGCGCCTCTTCGGCGATCTCCAGCAGGCGGCCGGCCCGCTCGCCGGCCCCGACCGCCGGGCCGGTGTCCGGCGGTCGGGAACGGGATGTCCAGGCGACGGGAGGCCTGCCGCCAGGGCCGGTAGGCCACCGCCGCGTCCTCGACCGCCCTCCCCCAGGCGAACCTCCCCCCGGCCGGGACGATGCTCGATGCTGCGAACTCCTCGACCAGCCGGGTCTTGCCTCCGCCCGCCTCGGCGAGGATCACGGTGATCGATCCCTGGCCAGCAAGGGCGCGCTGGTACGCCTCGTCCAGTCGGGCCAGCTCGGCGGCGCGAGCGACGAACCGCTCCTGGCCGACCTGTCCCACGCCCCCGCCTGCTATGCCCCGGAGAGGATGTCGGCGGTGGCCTTCTCGGAGATGGTGGCGATGGGCGCCCAGATGAACATGCCGGGGATCCGGGGGAAGGACGAGGCGTCGACCACCCGCAGGTTGCTGGTGCCGTGCACCCGGAACCGGCTGTCCAGCACGGCCATCGGGTCCGAGGCCGGGCCGATGGGGTTGGTGCAGGAGGCGTGGTGGCCCCAGGCCTCCTTGCGCACCCAGCCGGCCAGCTGTGCCGTCCCGACCTCGGGGCCGGGCCAGATCTCGGAGCCCGTCCCTTCCCGGGCGATGATCCGCCGGATCATCTCCATGCCTTCCACAACCGCCGCCACGTCCCGGTCGCCGCCGCCGCCGTCGTCGAAGCTCCGGAAGTTCACGGCCGGGGGCTCGGTGGGGTCGGAGCTGCGCAGGCGGACCGTCCCGGTGCGCGAGTCGGCGTAGGCCTTCAGGACCAGCCAGCTGAACTTGTCCTTGGTGAAGCCCGGGGGGCCGAACCCGGGCTTGTAGCCCCGGAAGTCGGCTGGCGTGCCGAAGACGAACAGCTCGGGCCGGGCGCCGTCGCTGTACCGGCGCCTGATCCCGCCCAGAACCCCGTTGGTGTTGTACGGCGTGAACCCGGCCAGGCCCAGCAGGCCCGCGGTCTTCCAGGCGGTCAGGCACGGGTCGAGGAGGCCGGTGCCGAACGTGCAGCCCTGGAACAGCAGGAACGGCAGGTAGTCCGAGACGACCGACACCTCGTAGCGGTCCTGGAGGTTGCCACCGACGCCGGGCAGGTCGACCTGAACCGGCACGCCCACGTCGTGCAGGTGTTGCTTGGGACCGATCCCCGAGAGCATCAGCAGCTGGGGACTGTTGAAGGCGCCGGCCGAGACGATCACCTCGCGCCGCGCCCTGACCGTCCGCCGCCGGCTCTGCCGCTCGGCCGCGCTGGTTGCGTGGAACACCGGCGATGCGCCGTAGAGATGCTCGCCAGCCAGGTAGTCCACCGCTACCGCCCGCTTGCGTCCGCCCGGGCCGTGCTCCATCACGATCCGCTCGGCGAGGGCGTTGGTCTGGATCTTCAGCCGGCTCGGGTACGCGGCCTGGGCGGCCAGCAGCCGTTCCCGTACGACGTAGCGCTTGCCCTTGCGGCTCGACTGCGGCGTGTAGAAGAACCCCTGGGTCCCCGCGTCCACGAACGACTTGTTGTTGATCGAGTACTGGTGGTGGATGTCACCGCCGCCCGGCAGCTTGGTGGTCTCGACCACGGCTGAGCCCACGATCCGACCCAGCAACGGGTCGAGCCGGATCACGTCGGTGAGGCCGAACTCGGTGGGCTGCCAGGAGAGGAACCGCTCCCAGTGCTTCCACATCTTGTCCGGGGCCCAGCCGGCGTCGCCGGTGACGGTCTGAATGTGCGACCAGTCGGTGGGGTCGGCGGCCATGGTGATGAGGGCGTGGTGGGTCGTGCAGCCGCCGATGGCAGCCGAACGGGGGTAGAGCACGCCCTTGCCCGGCACCCACTGGCTGGACGTGGCGTTGAAGGTCTGGTCGGTGTAGTGCTGGACGAAGTAGTCCCAGCGGATCTTGGTGTCCTCGCTGGCCGCGTAGTTGGCGAAGGCGGGCACGTCGTACCAGAGCTTGTTGCCCTGGTTCGGCCCCGCCTCGAGGACCACGACGCTGAACCCGGCGGCGGCCAGGTTGGCGGCCAGGGGCGCCCCGCCCGGGCCTGAGCCGATGATCACGTAGTCGGCCTCGTCGACGTCGGGCGAGGTCGCGGCGTCGGCCCGACCCACCCCCAAACCCGCCACCACGGCACTCGCGGCCCCGAGCCGGAGCACGTCGCGCCGGCTCAGCGGCGGTCGTTCATCAGTCATGTCGTCCCCAGTCGATGCCAGCCAGGGAGTGACCGCTCTGCCCGGTCACTCAACGGAGAACCAATGATCACACGACTCGACCCCGTTTCGCCTCCCCCAATCTTGCGATCAAGCCGCGGCTTGCAGGTGCCGATAGCTGTCTGTCTGGTCCGCTGTCAGAGGGGAGCGCAGGAATGAGATCGAGCAGGCGTCTGGCCGGTGCCGCCAGTGCGGCCGCCATCGGCATCACCGTCGCCGTCGCCGGGCTGGTGCCAGCCCCCGCTACCGCGGCCCAGGGCGTCGCAGCCCAGGGCGTCCCGCCCGACGACCCCGGCCGGGGGCTGGTGTGGGCCGGCCTGGTCCCCGGGTCCGCCGCCAACCGGTGCGAGGGCGGGTTCGAAGTGAGGGGCCGCGCCGACGAGGTGCTCGGGTGCACCCACGGTCCCGATCCTGCCCCTGCCGGCGTCGACGTCCGCCGGCCCCGTCCCACTGCGGACCTGATCGGCGACACCGCCGGCCTCCCGGCGCCCACCCCCGGTCCGGGCACCAACGGCAACGGCCTGCCCTGCGTCGGGGACGGGACCTCGGGCTACCGGGTGGAAGCCATCTACGCCATCGCCGGGCCGACCCCCACCCGCCCCGACCGCTATGACCAGATCGCCCCCGTCATCCGGACGAGCTACGCCCCCTACGTGGAGTGGCAGTACCGGGCGACGGCTGTCGAGACCGGCGGCGAGGCCCATGTCCCGTTCGTCACCCAGCCCGATGGGACGGGCTGCACGCTGGTCGTCCGCCACGCCGTGCTGTCGGCGACGGGCGACGACTCGTTCGGCAACACCATCAACGAACTGAAGGCCCTCGGCTACAACCGGGCCGACCGGCGCTACATGGTGTGGATGGACTCGAACGTGCTCTGCGGCATCGGTCAGATCTACCGCGACAACCAGCCCGGCCAGACCAACGCCAACAACGGCTACTACACCGCCTTCGGCCGGTCGGACGCCGGCTGCTGGGGCTACGCCGAGGCCCACGAACTGATGCACAACCTGGGCGGCGTGCAGCCCGAGGCACCCCACGCCACCGCCGGCTTCCACTGCTGGGACGAGAACGACGAGATGTGTTACGACGACGACGGCTCGGGACCGGTGGTCATGCAGTCCGTGTGCCCCGGCCGCGACGGCCGCCTGTTCGACTGCAACCACGACGACTACTTCTACGCCGGCACGCCGCCGGTCGGGACGTGGCTCTCGACCCACTGGAACACCTGGAACAGCCGGTTCCTGTCCCGGACGGCGCTCGGCCCGCCGGGGAACCTCCCACCCTCCGTCGACGCCGGGCCCAACCGGTCGGTGCCGCTGCCCCAGGCCGCCTCGCTGGACGGGACCGTGAGTGACGACGGCCTGCCTGCGGGCTCGACCGTGACCGTGGCGTGGACGAGGTCGGCGGGGCCGGGCACGGTGTCGTTCGCCAACGCCGCCGCCGTCGACACGACCGCCACCTTCTCGGCGGCGGGGACGTACACGCTCACGCTGACGGCCAGCGACAGCGCCCTGTCGGCCAGCGACACCATGACGGTGACGGTGACCGACCCCAACGCGCCGGTGACCGAGACGTTCTCCGGATCGTTCAACAAGAACCGCCGGTCGATCACCCACACATTCTCGTCGGGACCGGGGACGATCACCGTCACCGTGAGCGGTCCGTCCAACAAGACGATCACCGCCTCGGTCTACGCGCCGAACGGCAGCCTGCTGGGCCAGCGCTCGGGCACGGGCACCCAGACCCTCACCGTCACCGGCCCCGCCACCGGTTCGTACCGGCTGGTGATGTCGGGGACCACCGGCTCCTACACGGCCACGGTCCGGCACCTGGTTTAGGAGGCTGCTGTCTAAGCCCTCCCTCGGCGGCCGACCGCCCTGCTGGCGGCGGCTCTGCATCGCAAAGGTGCAGGTCAGGGGCAGGTCGGCCGCCTCGACCCGAAGGGTCGAACGCGAAAGACACCAGCCTTCTAGGAGGCTGGTGGCGAGGGCTGCGGCCATCGTCCGGGGACGCGGCTCCGCAGGCGTGGAGACGCCGTGGGGAAGTTGAAGACGCTCAGGTCGCCCACAGGGCGGGAACCGGGGATCGTCGTGGCGTTCGGTCGGAGCGGGGCGACCATGTCGCGGTCCCCCTCTTCGGGGAGGGAACGGGCAACGCGACGCTTCCCCTACCGGCGGGCACGAGCGGTCGCCGGGGCTCGCGGTCGCCGGTTGCGTCGCCCCCATGGTTGGGCCTCGGTTTGGGGAGGGCGACGGGCGGGGGGCACCAGAGCCGCCGGGTGCGGAGGACGAGCAGCACCATCAGGCCGACGAGCGGCGCTAGTGCGACCAACGCACCAACGACCGCCATGGCGTCATCTTGCTCCGGCGCGCCTCGCCCGCCAACCCGATTTCCGGGGTGACGGGCGAGGCGCTGTGGCCGTTGAGGCCGGTCCTACGGGACGAGGTTGACGAGGATGAGGGCGCCCGTCTCGGGCGTGGCGGTGACGGAGTCGTTGCCGTCCAGCCCGTTCACCGTGAGGCGGTCGGCCGTCGGGCCCGCTCCGGTGATCCGGACGGTGGCGGTCAGGCCTTGCACGGCGACCGTCGAGCCCTCGGCGACGGCGGCGATCACGTCATCGCCGGCGGTGCCGTTGACCACCACCGAGTCGGCCGAGGCGTCGCCGCCGCCGCCCGCCGCCGCCAGGTCG
>JBOGID010000031.1:0-3849 GCA_050742295.1 Acidimicrobiales bacterium
GCCCTGCCGGTTGCTCCGAGGTTGGCCAGGGCGGCGTCGATGCGGGCCCCGGGCAGGTTGCGGGCGAACAGGTCGCGCAGCTCGGTGCGGGTGAGCCCGTCGGCGCTGGCGGCCAGGGCGGCGTGGATCTGCTCCGCCACCGGGATCTCTTCCTTTCGGACGTCTCGCCCCTGGCGGCGTCCGCGGATGGTACCGACGCCTCCCTTCAGGCGCCAACGAGACCAATCGATCCGAGTGAACTCAAACTGCCCAAGCTGCCTCCGCGGCCTCCGAAGAGCGGCTTCGGTCCGCCGCCAGGGGTGGCTGGCCTCAGCACCGGGGCGGCACCGTAATCTTGGCGAAACAAGCCACACGCAAGCGCCACCACGGGAAGCAGCCATCCGCTTCCCATGGTGGCGCTCGCTCATTGTCCTCGACGATGGTCGGACCCCTGAACACGCGCTCGGGCCGCACGACTGCCGCCGAAGGTGCGAATGGCGCTGATCGTATTCTGAGGCCCGGGCAGCGAAAGGTTGAACGTGCGACACTCAGCCGCCGGGCCCGGCAGCGACGGGCCAGGCGGAACTGGATACTTGCAACGATCGGTGTGGTGGCGATTTGCGCAGCTGTGTTCGCAAGCGCACGGAATGGCGCTGAGCAGCGGAGGAAGCTGGAGGCCTTCCTGACAGCCGGATCATGCCGACTGGACGCTCTGTCGGATAAGGGGCGATCTCATGTCGATGCCGCCACCTACACCGTGGAGCCACCCAGCGGTGGCAATCACTCCCCGTTCCCCGCAAGCGCGGGTGACTATACCGGTGGTCGCCAAGCACCGCCCGACGACCAGGTTATCCATGCTCTCGAGCACGGATTCGTAGCGATCTGGACTGGGTCGATTCAGGCAAGTCCAGAGCTAAAGAACCTTCGTCGCGAGTTCACAGACGATCTATTGCTGATATCCAGACCATCCCTCGGTAATGGCGTCGTTGTAGCAACGGCGTGGCACTCACGTTTGAGCTGTACCGAAGTGGAGCCGGAAGTGCTGGCCCGGTTCATTGAAACTCGGGCAAACAAGGGGCCGGAGCGCGTACCGCACCCGCCCTCTGTTTGAGCGGTCGAGAGCACAACTCTGGTCTCGATGTCTGATTACACGCATGGCGAACGTCCGATGTTTCAAGTATGGACTTGGTCGGAGAGTTCAGAGTGCGGGCGGCTGATCGACATCTATCGGTGGGCAATTGACTACCTCCTCGACCGCTCTCTTCCGATCCCACACGAGTTAACGGATACAGCCTCCGCCCTGCTCATGGAATGGGAACGGGAGCTAAAGGCCATGGACCCGAGGGTTGTAGCACAGCACGAGCTTGGAGTTCCGGGCGACCCTCGCCGTCGGGGAGAGCCGCTCATCTCGAACGAGTCGCTTCCTACGGAGGCGGAGTTCGATGCCGTCGACATCGCCGTGATCGCCGGCGAGAACTCCTGGCAACACCTCCCGAATGACCGCCGACTCCTGTTGCTCATGCGCATGGCCGTGAGGCACCGAACCGAACGAGGCGGCGGGGCTCCGGCAGGACTCGTGGAGCGGCTCCGTGCCTCGGCGCGGGCGCTGGCTCCAGGAAGCGGACCCTCCACCGGAGCGTAGAGCGACGAACCGGGCAGCACGAGCCCCGTCCGCCAGACGGATCTCCTTCGTGGCCGTCAGCAGGGGCCGACCCGCCGGACATAGGCGCTGGCGTATCGTCCGGTCCACCCACCGTAAGTGCTGAACGGGGCAGTCAGTTCCTAGTAGTTCCGCTTGGGCATCGGCAAACGCGACCTTCATGACGCCCATTGCGTTGGTGCCACCAGCGTGAGAGGTTGCGGCGGCCGGATGAAGTGCCGCCACCGTCGCTTCTCGGCACTCCTTGGCGGACGCACGACGGGGCACGAAAGGGGCGAGGGTGCAGCAACAGTGGGAGCCCGAGGAGATCGTCGCCCGCTGGACCCTGCTCGACGAGGACTGGCGGCTGCTGGCCAACAAGACCGGCCCGTCGCGGCTCGGGTTCGCCCTCATCCTCAAGTTCTTCGAGCTGGAGGCCCGCTTCCCCCGCAGCCCTGACGAGCTGCCCGCGGCCACCGTCGAGTATGTCGCGAGCCAGGTGAAGGTCGACCCGGGCCAACTCGCCAAGTACTCCTGGTCGGGCCGCACGATCGAGTACCACCGGGCCCAGGTCCGGGAGGCGCTGGGCTTTCGCGAGGCCACCCGAGCCGACGAGGAGGCGCTGACGGCCTGGCTGGCCGAGGAGGTCGCCCCTCTGGAGGTGTCGGACGAGCGCCTCCGGGAAGCGTTACTGGCCCGGTGCCGGTCAGCCGGGATCGAGCCTCCCGGGCGAGTCGCCCGGATCATCGGGTCCGCCCGGACCACAGCGACCGAGCGATTCTGCGCGACGACCGTTGAACGCCTCGGCGTCGACGCAGCACAACGATTGGAGGAGCTCGTCGCCGTCGTCGACGACGAGCTGGCGAGCGGGCGGGGGATCCTCGCCGAGCTGAAGGCAGACCCGGGCCAGGTGAGCCTGGAGAGCTTGCTCCACGAGATCGACAAGCTCCAGCAGATCCGAGCCCTCCGCCTGCCCGAACAGCTGTTCGCCGACGCCACCGAGCCGGTGATCAACAAGTGGCGGGCTCGGGCCACCCAGGAATACCCCTCCGACCTCCGTGAGCGGCCGCGCCCCGTGCGGCTGACCCTGTTGGCCACCTTGTGCTGGGCCCGCTCGGGCGAGATCACCGACGCCCTGGTGGAGCTGCTCATCGGTCTGGTGCACAAGATCGGCGCCAGGGCCGAGAACCGAGTGGAGGGCGAGCTGCTGGCCGACCTGCGGCGGGTGCGGGGCAAGCAGGGCATCTTGTTCCGCCTGGCCCAAGCCGCGCTGGAACACCCCGACGACACGGTCCGCCAGGCCCTCTACCCCGTGGTGAGCGAGGCGACGCTGAGGGACCTCGTGGCCGAGGCCAAGGCCAACGAGACGGCTTTCAAGAGCCAGGTGCGCAAGGTGCTGCGCTCCTCCTACTCGGGCCACTACCGGCGCATGCTGCCCCGCCTGCTAGCCGCCCTCGAGTTCCGATCAAACAACGCCGCCCACCAGCCGGTGATCGACGCGCTCGCCCTCCTCCGGCGCTACGCCGACCGGCCGGGGACGGTCCGGTTCTACGCCGACGGCGAGAGCGTGCCGGTGGCCGGGGTGGTGCCGGCGGACTGGCACGACGCCGTGGTCGAGGAACGGGGCCGGGTGGAGCGAATCCCCTACGAGCTCTGCGTCCTGCGGGCGCTGCGCGACGGGGTGCGCCGGCGGGAGGTGTGGGTGGTCGGGGCCAACCGCTGGCGCGACCCCGAGGCCGACCTGCCGGCCGACTTCGAGGCGAGCCGTGAGGTCCACTACGCCGCCTTGCGCCAGCCGCTCGACCCCCAGGCGTTCATCGACGACCTCCGCGGCCGGATGCGCGACGCCCTGGCCGCCTTCGACGCCGCCATGGCGGCCGACGACACGGGAGGGGTGCGGTTCACCACCCGCCAGGGCGAGCCCTGGATCGCCGTCCCCAAGCTCGAGAAGCTGATCGAGCCGGCCAACCTCGAGCAACTGAAGAAGGAGGTCGAGCAGTCCTACGGGACCATCGACCTGCTCGACGTGCTCAAGGAGGCCGACTTCCTCACCGACCTGACCGCCGCCTTCGCCTCGGTCGCCTCCCGGGAGTCGCTGCCACGCGAGCTGGTGCGCCGGCGGCTGCTGCTGGTCCTGTTCGGCCTGGGGACGAACATCGGCGTCAAGCGCATCGCCGCTGGCGAGCACGGCGAGACGGAGGCGGCGCTGCGCCGGGTCCGCTGGCTGTACG
>JBOGID010000032.1:0-4764 GCA_050742295.1 Acidimicrobiales bacterium
CCGCTCGCACCACTGCCGCCATCGCACGGCGGCTGGCTGCCGCGGTCCGAGCCGCCGGCCGCGTCGTAATCCAGATGGCACGGGCCGCGGCTGTCCCACTTCGACGGAGCGCGACGGCGGCGGGCCGGATAGTCCGTCAAGCGGCAGGGGGTCTTGATCGCCCCGGCCTGGTTGCTCGTCGCAAGTGTCCGCAAGGCGGCGCAGCGCGCCGCGGAGCCGCTCCGTTCCGCCGGCCGTCGGTTCGCGGCGGTCACACGGCAGGCGTCGCGTAGCCTGCGCGACCTGATGCGTGGCACTCGGCAGGAGACGCGGCAGGCCCGGGCCAACGTGCGGGGGGTCCTGCAACAGGTCCGAGCCGCCGTCCGTGGCAGGGCCAAGGTGAAGCCGTGATCCACGACGGGTGGCAGACGATCATCGAGCCGTTCCGGATCAAGTCGGTCGAGCCGCTGCACTTCACGACGCAGGAGGAGCGCGACCAGGCGCTGGTCCGCACCGGCTACAACGTGTTCGGGCTGGCCAGCGACGAGGTCCTCATCGACCTCCTGACCGACTCGGGCACGGGGGCGATGTCGGTCGAGCAGTGGGCCGCCATCCAGCGCGGCGACGAGTCCTACGCGGGCTCGTCGTCCTTCAAGCGCTTCGCCGACGTGGTCTCCACGTTGACCGGGCTGCCCCACGTCGTCCCCGTCCACCAGGGCCGGGCCGCCGAACGCATCCTGTTCGCCGAGGCTCTGACGCCGGGCCAGATCGTCCCCAGCAACACCCACTTCGACACGACCAGGGCCAACATCGAGTACGACCGGGCCGTCGCCCTCGACCTGCCGTGCAAGGAGGCGGCGGACACCCAGGTCGAGGCCCCGTTCAAGGGCGACATGGACGTGGACCGCCTCGACGCCCTCCTCGAAGCGGAGCCCCACCGCGTCCCCCTCGTCTTCCTCACCGTCACCAACAACTCCATCGGCGGCCAGCCCGTGTCGATGGCCAACGTCCGGGCCGTTCGCGAGGTGTGCGACCGCCACGGCGTCCCCCTCTTCCTCGACGCCGCTCGGTTCGCCGAGAACTGCTGGCTGATCATCCAGCGGGAGGACGCCTACGCCGGCCGCGAGCCCGTCGACGTCGCCCACGAACTATTCTCCTACGCCGACGGCGTCACCATGAGCGCCAAGAAGGACGGGCTCGCCAACATTGGCGGCTTCCTCGCCGTCCGCGACGACGACCTGGCCGCCCGTTGCCGCGCCAACCTCATCCTCACCGAGGGCTTCCCGACCTACGGCGGGCTGGCCGGGCGTGACCTCGAAGCCATCGCCCAGGGCCTCACCGAGGTGCTGGACGCGGACTACCTGCGCTACCGGGTCCGCACCGCCGAGTACCTGGCCCAGCGGTGTTGGGACGCCGGCGTTGTGACCGTGAGGCCCGCAGGTGGCCACGCCGTCTACCTCGACGCCGGCGCCATGCTGCCCCACGTGCCCCGCGCCCTGTTCCCGGCCCAGTCCCTGGTCGTCGAGCTGTACCGGCGGGCCGGAATCCGGGGGGTGGAGATCGGATCGGTCATGTTCGGCCCCGCCGCCCAGCACGAGCTGGTGCGGCTCGCCCTCCCTCGGCGGGTCTACACCCAGAGCCACGTGGACTTCGTGGCCGAGGTCATCGCCGCTGTCGCCCAGGACCGGGAACGGCTGCCCGGCTACCGCATCACTCACGAGCCGGCCCTGCTCCGCCACTTCACGGCCCGCTTCGAGCCGGTCCCGCTATGACGCCCGACGAACGCCTCGCCGAGCTGGTCGCGGCCGAAGCGGAGGGAGTGCTGCCCGAGCTGCTCTTGTTCTGGGGCCACCAGCCGACGGCGACGGGCGAGCCCGGCCCGGGCTGCCTGAGCCAGTGGTGGCCGGCGCCGTTCACCGTCGACGGGGTTCGGTACCGGACGGCCGAGCACTGGATGATGGCGGGCAAGGCCCGGCTGTTCGGCGACGAGGATTCCCTCGAGTCGGTGCTCAAAGCCCAGAACCCGGGTAAGGCCAAGGCCGTCGGCCGGGAGGTCGAGGGCTTCCACGAGCCGACCTGGGCCGTCCACTGCTACGACCTCGTCGTCGCCGGGAACCTGGCCAAGTTCGGCCAGCACCACCAGCTACGCGACTACCTGCTCAGCACCTGGGACCTGGTCCTCGTGGAGGCCAGCCCCTACGACCGGGTGTGGGGCATCGGCCTGGCCGAGTCCGACGAGGCCGCCCGGACGCCCTCGCGCTGGCGCGGCCGCAACCTGCTCGGGTTCGCCCTGATGGACATCCGAGACCGTCTCAGTCGGTCTGGCTGAACCGCCGCACGGCGACGGCGAAAACGAACAACCCGACCACCGTCAACACGGCCAGTTGGAGCAGCACGGGCACGGGCCAGCCGTTCCACGTGAGGGGCTGGTCGACGACGGCCCGGGCTCCAGCACCTGGCGCATGCGCGTGTCGAGCTCGCCGGCGGGCACGCCGTAGAGCTGTCCGTGGAAGCGCAGGTTCTGAACGGCCGTGAGGTAGGTGTCGAGGGTCGGGTCCTGGAACACGAGGCCGATCTCGCGCCGGACGTCGTCCCGCTCGGTCACGATGTCGTACCCGGCCACACGGGCGCCGCCCGCGGTGGGCCGGGCCAGCGTGCAGAGCATGTTGATGGTGGTGGACTTGCCGGCGCCGTTGGGCCCCAGGAAGCCGAACGTCTCGCCCGCGTGCACCTCGAAGTGCACGCCCCGGACGGCGTGGACGTCGCCGTAGCGCTTCTCGAGGCCCTCCACCCCGATGGCGGCCGGCGGCGCGCCGTTGCTGGTCAGTTCTGTCGTGTCCGCTGCCGTGCCGTCTGCCGAAATCATTGGTATTTCCAACGATAGACCCTTCCCACCAAATGTCAACCCCGGGTACGCTGTCATCGTGCACGGTCACGGGCCGCATCCCGACATCTTTTCCGGCGTGTTCATGCTCGCCCGGGAGTTGCGGCGCCAGGTCGGCGAGCTCATGGCGTCCGAGCAGTGGGCCATCGACGCCGGGTTCCGTCCGCCGTGCGTGGGCGTGATCGCGGTTGTCGCCCACCGCCAGCCCATTTCCCAGCGCGAGATCAGCGACGCGCTGGGCCTCGACGCCAGCGACGTCGTCGGCGTCATGGACATCCTCGAGTCGGCCGGCCTGGTCGAGCGCCGCCGGGACCCGCACGACCGTCGCCGCCACGCCGTCGTCCTCACCCAGGCGGGCGAAGCTGCCGCCCGCCGGTTCGCCGAACTGCGGGTCGAAGTGGAGGAGCGGGTCTTCGCCGTCCTCGACCCCGAAGAACGGCGCCAGCTCGCTGACCTGCTCGGACGTGTCTGCGAGAAGGCCTCTTTCCACCCGGCGTAGGCGGGGCATTCTCCGATCGGGGGTAAATCCTGACTTGGTTGGTCGGGAATTGCGGCTACGCTTCCGGACGTGGCAACTCAGCCGGCGATCGACCAGCTCCTCGACGAGGTCCGGGCCCGTCTTGGCCCGCGCCTCACCCCCGATCGGCTGGAGGAGGCCCGGGCGGCGGGCGCCCTCCTCGTCGACATCCGCCCTGTCGAGCAGCGCAGCCGCGACGGAGAACTGCCGGGCGCGGTGGTGATCGACCGCAACGTGCTGGAGTGGCGGCTCGACCCCACCAGCCCGCACCGGATTGCCGCAATCGACGGGCCCGACCGGGCCATCGTCATCGTCTGCAACGAAGGCTACGCATCGAGCCTGGCCGCCGACACCCTCCGCCAGCTCGGGCTGCGCAACGTCGTCGACCTCGATGGCGGCTTCCAGGCCTGGCTCGATCCAACCCCCGACAACCTCCAAGGAGAGACAACCGTGACGGCAACCGACACCTTCCTGACGAACAACGAGAGCTACGCCCGCGGGTTCTCCAAGGGCGATCTCCCGCTGCCGCCGGCGAGGAAGGTCGCCGTGCTGGCCTGCATGGACGCCCGCCTCGACCCCGCTCGCGCTCTCGGCTTCGAAGAGGGTGACGCCCACGTGATCCGCAACGCCGGCGGGGTCGTGACCGACGACGCCATTCGCAGCCTGACCATCTCCCAGCGCTTGCTCGGCACCGAGGAGATCATCCTCGTTCACCACACCGACTGCGGCATGCTGACGTTCACCGACGACGATGTGAAGGCCCAGATCGCCAAGGACGTCGGCATCCGGCCGCCCTTCGCCCTGGAGTCCTTCGACGACCTCGACGAGGACGTCCGCCAGAGCATCGCCCGCATCGAGGCCAGCCCGTTCATCCCCCAGAGGAACGCCATCCGCGGCTTCGTCTACGACGTCGAGACGGGCAAGCTGCGCGAGGTCAGCCGCTAGATGGCTGGTGTGCCTGGCGGCCGGCCACACCGGTTTGTGTGACGAGCAGGGCGTCGATCATCACGGCCGCCAGCGCGTCCTGCTCGTCGGTGGGCTGGCTCACGGCCATCTCTACGTTCTCGACGACCCACGGGAGCAGGGCGACGGGGGCTCTCCTTCGCCGACCCGTCGACCCAGCCGTGGCAGCGGTAGTACGAGCCGTCGAGCTGGGCCCAGCAACAACCATCCCCGGTGGGCACCGGTGGCGCCATCGGCACGCCACCCTCGTAGGCCGCCAGCTCGATCCCGAAGGCCGAGCCCGGTGCGGAGGAGCCGGGCCGGCCGTGGCGCTTCACGGCCCACGCCCCTGACGCGGTGACGAGGCGGAACACCTGGTTGTGCCCGCCCCACCCCGTCGCGGCGAGGCGGAGCGGTTGGTGGACGGCGCCCAGATCGAACG
>JBOGID010000033.1:0-6682 GCA_050742295.1 Acidimicrobiales bacterium
CGACGCCCGCACCGACGCCCGCACCGACGCCCGCACTGGTGACGGCCGAGCCCACGCCGGCGCCGGTCGCCGCGACACCCCTTCCGCCGCGTGCGCCCTGCCAAGTGCGCCATCGGGTGCGCCGCCCGGCCGACCGGCGGCTTGACCGGCGCACGGCCATGTGGCTGGGGATCGGGTGCCCGGCCATCACCGCCATCAACATCGCCATCGAGCCCGTTCCCGCCGACCCGCAGGCGCCGGTGCCCGTGGCGGCGTCGCTCCTGTTCCTGGCCTTCACCGCCGCCGTCGTGGCGACGTCGGTCTTCGCAGCACGCCGTGAAACCAAGATCTTCCCCTACGCGGTGGCAGCCGGAGTCGGGGCCGTGGTCCTGACCGTGACGTGCCCCATGTCGGGCCACCACGCCGGCATCGGCTGGTGGTGGTACACCCAGATGGCACTCTCCGCCGGCTTCCTCGCCGTGAGCGCCGGCGCCTGGCGCCGGCATCGCGCCGCCGGCTAACTCAGGCCGCGACCCGTGAGGGGTGGCTCTCCCACCCCTGGCGCACGTCGGCGATCGCGATGAAGACGTCGTTGCCGGCGTCGAACAGCCAGATCGTGTTTGTGTGGCCCCGCCCGGCCGAGACGAGCGTGGCGTCGTCGATGCGGGAACCGTCGACGAGGGCCAGACTCACCTGACGACCCTCCAGCTCTCGCAGGTCCTTCAACTGCTGGTTTGTCACGTCGACCTCCCTTCTACCCTGATTCTTCGACCTCTACCGACGTTGACTTGATACGTGATCTTGGCCGCTGAGCGGGTAGGAATGGAGGATCCTCGTTGCCGCCGAAGAAGTCGTCGCATCTCCGCTCACGTGGCACGACTGGTTGGCCGCGGCTCTGATCTTTCTGGGAGGGATGCTCGTCGGCCACCTCGTGCGGCGGGTCGTCGTGCGGACGTTCTTCAAGGGCGACGATGAGCAACTGGCCGTCGAGGTGGTGGGGCGGATCGTCACGACGGTGGCGGCCGTGGCGGCCCTCCTCTACGCCTTGGCCCACCTCGGCATCCGCCTGGGGCCCCTCGTCGGCGCCCTGGGGATCGGCGGTCTGGCCATCGCCTTCGCGGCGCAGAGCATCCTGGCCAACTTCCTGGCCAGCGTGATCCTGCAGACCCGGCGACCGTTCAAGCGCGGCGACCTCGTCCGCACCAACGACATCGAAGGGATGGTCGAGGACATCAACTTCCGCACCGTCGTGCTGCGCAGGACGTGCACTGGCTCCTGTGGCTGGTCGCCGCCCTCTTCGTCGTGTACTTCGCCATCGACCCCGTGGAACGGCTCCTGGGCGTGGACGTGACCGTGCCATGACGAAGCTTCACGACCTCTACGAGCAGGTCGGGCAGAGCCCGTGGCTAGACAACCTGCGCCGGGCCGCCCTCGCGACGGGTGAGCTGTCGCAGGCGGTGGCCGACGGCATCCGGGGGGTGACGTCGAACCCCACGATCTTGCAGAAGTCGGTGTCGGAGGGGTCCTGGTACGACCACCATCTGGCCGAACTGCTGGCCGCCGGCCACCCGGTCGAGGATGCGTACTGGGAGCTGGCCATCGCCGACGTGTGCGACGCCTTGGGGGTGCTCCGGCCCCTCTACGACGAGAGCGGGGGCGGGGACGGGTTCGTGTCCATTGAGGTGGCGGCGTCGCTGGCCGACGAGACGGACAGGACGGTCGAGGCGGCGCGCGGGTTGTGGGAACGGATCGACGAGCCCAACCTGCTGGTCAAGATCCCGGCCACGGCCGAAGGCGTGCCTGCAATCCGCCAGGCGTTCGCGGACGGGCTCAGCATCAACATCACGCTGATCTTCAGCCTCCCCCGCTACGACCAGGTCATCGAGGCGTACCTGAGCGGCCTGGAGGCCCATCCGGGGGACCTGGCGGGCGTGCACAGCGTCGCCTCGTTCTTCGTCAGCCGGGTGGACACCGCGATCGACCGCCGGCTCGAGGCGATCGGGACTCCCGAGGCTCTCGCCCTACGGGGCAAGGCGGCGGTGGCCCAGGCCAAGCTCGCCTACCGGTTGTTCCAGGAGCGGTTCACGGGCCCGCGTTGGGAGGCGCTGGCCGCCCGGGGTGCGACCGTGCAGCGGCCGCTGTGGGCGTCGACGTCCACCAAGAACCCCAACTACCCCGACCTGCTGTACGTCGAGCCGCTGATGGGGCCCAACACGGTAAACACCATGCCCGAGGCCACGATCGGGGCCGTGTGCGACCACGCGGTCATCGCCGGCACGGTCGACCGGGACGTGGACGAGGCCCACAACACCCTCGTCGCCCTGGAGGCCGCCGGCGTCGACCTGGCCGATGTGGCCGAGACGCTGGAGGCGCAGGGTGTGGCCAGCTTCAAGGCCGCCTACGACGACCTCATCCGCGCCATGCACGAGAAGTCCGACGCCTTGCGCGGCGCGGCGTGACCGCTCCCGCCTACGGGCCGTCGGTCGCCCTCCTGGTTGTCGACGTGCAGAACGACTTCGCCGACCCCTCGGGGGCCCTGTACGTCGCGGGCGGTGACGAGGCGGTGGACGCCGTGAACGGCGAGGTGGCGGCCGCGGTCCTGGCCGGGGCCACGATCGTCTACACCCAGGACTGGCACCCGCACTCGACCCCCCACTTCCAGAAGGACGGCGGGATCTGGCCCGTCCACTGCGTGGGGAACACCTGGGGCGCCGAACTGCACCCTCGCCTCACGGTGTCCGACGGCGCCGAGACCGTCCGCAAGGGCGTGACCGGCGAGGACGGCTACTCCGCCTTCAGCGTGCGGGAGCCGGTGAGCGGCGAGTCCCGCGGCACCGGCCTTGACGGGTTGCTGCGCGAACGGGGCATCACCGAGGTGGTTGTCGCCGGGCTGGCCACCGACTACTGCGTTCGGGAGACTGGCCTGGACGCCGTCCGCCTGGGCTTCCGGGCGACGGTCGTGACCGCCGCCGTTCGGGCCGTGGACCTCGAGCCCGGAGACGGCAAACGGGCCCTGGGCGACCTGGCCGCCGCCGGCGTCCACCTCGTCTGACGGCCTGTCTCAGGCACATCAGGAGGCTGGTGTCAAAGCCCTCGTCCGGCGGCCGACCGCCCGGTTGGAGGCCTCCGGGCGACGCAAAGGGGCTGGTCAAAGGCAGGTCGGCCGCCTCGGCGCGTAGCGCCGATCGCGAATGACACCAGCCTTCTAGGAGGCCTGGCGGCGGCGTTCGGCCTGGCGGCGGCGGCGGATCGAGCGGCGCTCGGACGTGTTGGCGCCGCCCCAGATGCCGTAGGGCTGGTTGGTGGCGATGGCGAACTCAAGGCACGCTCCCCGCACCGGGCACTGGGCGCAGACGGCCTTGGCTTCCTCGGCCTGCTCGACAGCCTGATCGTCGAGCTCGCCGGCCGGGAAGAACAGCTCGGTCGGCAGGGCGCGACAGGCGGCGCGACAGAACCAGACGTCTTTCTGACGCGGGGCGGCGGCGGGGACGGTTCGTACCGGGGACACGGTGAGAGAAAGTGGCGAGAGGCTCGCCGGCCGGTGGCCTACCCAGCCCGGAAGCCCTTCACACGTTCCGGGCGAAAAAATCTTTGCCCGCCGGCAGCGGCAACCTGGTCAGGCGGCCTTGCGGGCCGCTTCCCGGCGGCGACGGCGCAGGCGCCGGCGCTCGGTTTCGGCCAGCCCGCCCCAGACGCCGTCGTCCTGACGGGTCAGCAGGGCGAACTCGAGGCAGAGATCCCGCACGGGGCAGGTGGCGCACACGGCCTTGGCCGGTCCTGCGTCCTCGTCGGACGCCGGGAAGAACAGGTTCGTCTCCAGGTCGCGACACGCCGCCTCCTGCCGCCACGCAGTGTCGGTTCGGGGGTTGGTCAGTGTCATGGGAATGGTTCAACACCCCCGGCGGCGCCGGAATTTCCGCCTGGCCTATCCCTCGCCCACCTCTCCCTCGCCCACGTCCCGGAGGGCGGTGCCCAGAGCGGCCTGCAGCCGGCGGGCGGTGGCGGGGGTCAGGTGGGCGACGAGGCCTGTCCCCCGCTTGCCGTCCTCCTCCACCGTCAACTCCACCCGGATGTCCTGGCATTCCTCGCAGTCGTCGGTGATGGCCACGGCCCAGGACACCCTTGGCCACTCCCCGCCCTCGGGGTGATCGTCGAACCCGAAGTCGACGGACTTCTTCACGTGGTCGCGGCGAGGAGGTCTCGCAGCAGGGCCGCGAACTCGACGGGCCCGCCCGTGGCCGGGAAGATCGTGACCTTGCCGTCCCGGACCAGGTCGGCCAGCTCGCTGTCGCCACACGCATCGGGGGCCTCGGCCGCGTCGGCCAGGGTGTTGGCCAGCCGTCCCGACCCGGCCACCACGACGAGCCGCAGGCCGGCGTCCACATGGGCCACGGCCTCGCACCGGGAGATGGACCCCCCGCCGAACAGGACGGCCACCGCCGGGCCGCGTGCGTCGAGGGCCCTGGTCAGCTCGATGAGGGCCGCCGTCTCGTCCCCCCAGTCCTCACCGTCGACGAGGACGAAGTGGGTGTGGTGGGGCTCCAGGGGGGTCAGGGACAGGGGGTCGTCGCCCTCATCTTCCCGACCGGGCCAGGTGACCAGCTGCAGCGGCGCCACGCCGACGACGGATGCCTCGTGAGCGTCCAGGGCCGTGCCGACGACGGCGAAGATGCCGGCGTCAGTGGCGCCGGTGACGACGGTCAGCCCGGCCTCGGCCACCACCCGGCCGATCCCGTCCACGATCAGGGAACGGATTCGCCGCTCGACTTCGGGTGCGAGAGCGGCGGTGCTGCCGCTGACGACCACCGTCCCCTTGGGGACCGGCAGCTGGAGGGCGTCGAGCAGGTCCTCGCCGGTGGCGTCCCGCCCCGCCCGGATGGCCACCGCCGGCGCGCCCCCGCCGAAGGAGATGGCTTCGGCGGAACCGGACACCGGCCCATCTTGGCAAACCGCCTACGGCGGCGTGGGATGGGGCGTTGGGCGGCGATGGTCCACTCGAAGGCGGGGCCCATGGACGGGAACGGGTCCCGGCGCTCGGCCACAAGGATCTTCGGCTGCTCGCTGGCGTCGCCGGCGTCGCGGGGCTCGCCCCGGGAGCGCCGGCGTTCGGCCTGCCACGTGGGCCCGCCCGACCTGGATCAGCCGGAGGAGGGTCACCAGGCCCATGCCGCCGACCATGTTGGCCGCCGCCGTGCCCACCCAGAGAGGCGCAGCAGCCCCCGGATCCGGCACTTCCCCGCCACCACCGAGGTCACCGGCACCAGGAAGTTCTCGGTGAACAGCTCGCTCGACGCCAGCGTGGCGTGAGTGCGATGAAGCCGACGCTGAGGGCCAGCGCGGCCAGCAGCTCGTTGCCCGTCCGGTGGAGGACCAGGAGAGGGCGAGCACGGCCGATGCTCACGTCCAGCCCCCCGACCGCGCCCGTAGCCAGCAGGGTCGAGCGCGAGCGGTTCAGGCGGCGTTCGCCTTCATCGATCGACCGTTCGAAGGCGGTCTTGACGGTGTCGGAGATTCGGTTTGTCTTACCCGGCTCCGCCCGATTCGACCCCCGGGATGGCCCCGTCCCTACCCGGGCGGCTCCTGGAGGAACACGGGGTTGCCGATGGTCGTGCGGCTGCGGCGGTCGAACGTCTCGGCCCGGTACCACGTGCCGAGCGGCCCCTCGCCCCCGTGCCGGCGCACGGTGAACGTGTGCTCGAAGGCGTCGGCCGCCACGGGCACGGTGAACAGCTCGTCACCGTTGCGCACGAGCCGGAGGGTCTGGCCCTTGCCGCCCCGCACCATCACCCGCAGCTCGGCGGCGGCGGCGTCGGTAGCCGGCCCTTCGAGGTGGAGGACGGAGCCGAACGTTCCCGGGGGCTGCCCGTCGACCACCGCCTCCAACTCCAGCGCCGGGCTGGCGGCCACGCCCCGGGTACGGACGTAGGCCCGTCCCGCCCTGATGGCCTCGATGATCGCCGGCCGCGACAGCTCGGTGGCGTAGACGGCGGTGGCGCAGGTGCCCAGCTTGGGGCCCTTCTTGTCGTCCGAGCCGGACACCGCACAGATCTTGTAGCCCCGGTTGAGGAGGCTCTCCCAGAGGTCGATGGCCGCCGACGAGAACGGGTTGCCGACCGAGATACCGACGTCGGGGAGCTGGTACTCGCTGGGCTTGACCAGGGCCTCGCCCGTGAGGACCTCGATGGTGTCGACCTCGTTCCAGTCGATGTCGTCGCCCAGCTCGAACTCGCAGCCCCGGCACAGGTTGCGGAACAGCGGGCCCGGGAACGTGGTCGGGTGGTTCACCCCGAACAGGGCGCCCGCCGCCTTCACCGCCTTCTGGATGTCGGCGATGTTCACGTCCTCGAAGCCGTGGCGGAACTCGATGAAGCCGGGCGTCTCGCCCAGCGACTGGACGTGCCCGAAGTAGGTCACGATCTCCCGGCCCGGCCAGATGACCAGGTCGGGGTTGTCCCGCTGGGCCTGGCCGTACTGCTCCCAGTGGTGGCCCACCACGTACTCGGTGACGGGCAGGAAGTCGAGCTGGGCGGCCCTCGCGAACTCGACGAACTCGGCCGGCGTCGGGCCCTTGGGGTTGGAGTGCCAACTGTGCATGTGGAAGTCGCCGTGGTACCAGCCCGGCTCGGGACGGGCCACGTGGGTGGGGTCGACGGGATCGGCGGCCGGCGGCGCGGCCGCGGCGGCGACGGGCGTGGCCCCGGCC
>JBOGID010000034.1:0-16628 GCA_050742295.1 Acidimicrobiales bacterium
GGCACGGGTTGGTGGCCGCCACCAGCAGGAACCGGGCGGGCAGGGTCACGCTGCCCTTGGCCCGGCAGAGCCGCACCGCCCCCTCCTCCAGGGGCTGGCGCAGCGAGTCGAGCACACCGGCGGGGAACTCGCCCAGCTCGTCGAGGAACAGCACCCCGCCGTGGGCCAGGCTGATCTCCCCGGGCCGCATCCACGCCGAGCCCCCACCGATGAGGGCCACGGCCGAGGCACCGTGGTGGGGCGCCCGGAACGGCGGCTCCACGACCAGGCCGCCGCGCGGCAGAGCCACGCCCGCGGCCGAGTGCACACACGTCGCCTCCAGCGCCTCCTCGCTCTCGAGGGGCGGCAGCAATCCGGGCAGCCGCCGGGCCAGCATGGTCTTGCCCGAGCCCGGCGGCCCGCACAGGAGCAGGTGGTGGCCCCCCGCCGCGCTCACCTCCACCGCGGTGCGCCCCACGGGCTGGCCCCGGACATCGGCCAGGTCGGGCGCAACCGGACCAGTCGCCGCCGTCTCACCCCCGCCCGGTGGGTCGGGTTCGGGCCAGGGCCACTCGTCGCGCAGGCACGCCACCAGCTCCCCCAGCGTGCGGGCGCACCGCACCTTGTGGCGGCCCAGGACGGCGGCCTCGTGGGCGCACGCCTGGGGCACCACCACTGTCTCGGCGCTCATGGCGCCGACCATGGGGACCACACCGGCCACCCGTCGCAGCGAGCCGTCGAGGCCCAGCTCGCCGAGGAACGCCATGCCGTCGGCCGCCGTCGCCGGCAGCTCCTCGGCCGCCACCAGCAGGGCGACGGCGATGGGCAGGTCGAGCCCCGGGCCGCCCTTGCGCACACCCGTCGGCGCCAGGTTGACCGTCACCCGCTTGGTCGGCCACGGCAGGCCGCACGACAGCAGTGCGGCCCGCACCCGGTCGCGCGACTCCCGGCAGGCGGCGTCGGGCAGGCCCACGACGGTGAACATGGGCAGCCCGTTGGAGACGTGCACCTCGACGGTGACGGGCCGGCCTTCGGCGCCCAGCAACGTGGCGGACGGGACCATGGCGATCACAAGCGACCTCCGGACAGCGAACGGCGAACTCCAAGGGGAGGGCCGTCCACCAGCCGCTCGAGGCGTGCCTCAATCCTACAGAGGGGGGTGTGACAACCAGTTGCGCGTGACCAAGAACTAAAACGCGCCTTCCAGGACCTCGACCTTGCCGGCCAGGACGGAGGCGACGTCGAAGCGGATGCCGACGGCCCGGACCTCGCCTTCGGACAGCCAGCGCGCCGCCAGGTGGCGGATGCGGGCCTGCTTGGTCCGTCCCACCGCCTCGGCGGGCACGCCGAAGGCGTCCGACGACCGGGCCTTGACCTCGCAGAACACGTACGTGCGGCCTCGCCGCACGACCAAGTCGAGCTCGCCCTCGCGACAGCGCCAGTTCCGCACCACGACCTCATAGCCGCCGGCGACGTACCAGGCGGCCACCGCGTCCTCGCCGCTGCGGCCGAGCTCGCGGCGGGCCTGTGTCACTCCTGGGCCCGGATCTCCTCCACGTTGACGTCCTTGAACGTCACGACCTTCACCGAGGCCACGAACCGGGCGGGGCCTGGGCGGTAGATGTCCCACACCCACGCGTCGCGCAGCGCCAGCTCGAGGTGGCTGCGGCCGTCCTGGTCACGCAGCTGCATGTCGACGTGGTTCGCCAGGTAGAACCGGCGCTCGGTCTCCACCACGTAGGCGAAGAGCGGGAGCACGTCGCGGTACTCCTTGTAGAGCTGGAGCTCCATCTCGGTCTCGTACCGTTCGAGGTCTTCGCTACTCACCGGAGGCCTTCGGCTCGCTCATCCCCACACTGTAGGACGCGGCGGCGTTCAGAGCGGCGGCTACAAGTACGAGGCGTTGGGCAACGGCCAGACCCGCACGACGGCCCGTCCCACGATGGTGGACGTCGGGATGGGGCCGAAGACCCGGCTGTCGGCCGAATTCTCCCGGTTGTCGCCCATGACGAACACGTGGCCGTCCGGCACCCGGACCTGGCCGAAGTCGTTGATGACCGTGCTCGTGGGCAGGTAGGGCTCGATCAGCTCCCGGCCGTTCACGAACACCCGCCCGCCGTGGGCCTCGACTGTCTCCCCGGGCAGGCCCACCACCCGCTTCACGAACTCGTCGGTGGACGGCGCCGCCACCCCCACCGCCTGGGCCAGCCCCCGCACCACCCGGGCGACCGGCCCGGCCGTGTCCTTGGGACGAGGGTTGGGCGAGTCGAACACGACGACGTCACCGCGCCTGGGGTCGTGGAGCTTGTAGGCCAGCTTGGACACGACGATCCGGTCGCCGACCTCGAGCTGGGGCAGCATCGACCCCGACGGGATGTAGAACGCCTGGGCCACGAACGTCTTGACGCCCACGGCGATTACCAGCGCCGTGACCAGCAGGACGAGCAGCTCCCGTAGGAACGAACCGCGGCGCCCGTGCTCGTCGTCCCGACGATGATGGTCCGGGTCCTCCTGCTTCGGCTTCGGCTTCTCGGCAGCCCTCTCGGCGGCTGTCGGATCGGCTGCCGGCATCAACGCGCCGACCGCTTCTCCTTGATCTTGGCCGCCCGCCCGACGCGGTCGCGCAGGTAGTAGAGCTTGGCCCGCCGCACGGCGCCGCGGGTCACGACCTCGATGGTGGCGATGATCGGCGAGTGGACCGGGAACGTTCGCTCCACGCCCACCCCGAAGCTCACCTTCCGCACCGAGAACGTCTCGCGGATGCCCGACCCCTGGCGGCGGATGACCGCCCCCTGGAACACCTGGATGCGCTCCCGGTTGCCCTCGACGACCCGGACGTGCACCTTGACGGTGTCGCCCGGCCCAAAGGCGGGCAGGTCGGTCTTCAGGGCGCTTCGGTCGACGAGATCGGTGGGGTTCATGGCGCGGCAGGCTCCTGCGCTTGGGCTCCGGAACCGGCGGCGGGGTCGCCGGGAGGACTACCAGGATAAACCACCGGACGACTTGGGTCGAACTCGACCGGGGGACCAGGGTCGGGGTCAACCGAGGGAGCAACGCCGAACTCGTCGAGCAGCCGCCGTTCCTCGGGCGTCACCCCGCCCCGGGCGTCGATGAGGTCGGGCCGGTGGGCCAGGGTGCGGGCCACTGCCTGGGCCCGCCGCCACCGGGCCACCCGTCCGTGGTCGCCCGAGCGCAGGACGTCGGGCACCTCCCACCCCCGGAAGTCGGCGGGACGGGTGTAGTGCGGGTACTCCAGCAGGCCCTCGCCGCCGAAGGACTCGTCCCCGACCGACTCCTCGTTCCCCATCACGCCCGGCACGAGCCGGGTGACGGCCTCGACCACGACGAACGCGGCGGCCTCGCCCCCGGCCAGCACGTAGTCGCCGATGGACAGCTCGCCGTCGACCAGATGCTCGCGCACCCGCTCGTCAACGCCCTCGTAGCGGCCGCACAGCAGCGAGAAGCCGGTGCCGGCCGCCGAAGCCGCCAGTTC
Organism: Acidimicrobiales bacterium; assembly: GCA_050742295.1. GTDB lineage: Bacteria > Actinomycetota > Acidimicrobiia > Acidimicrobiales > AC-14 > JAHFUQ01. The sequence goes on from JBOGID010000034.1 coordinate 3,473, forward strand.
GGCCGCCATGGCCTGGTCGAACCGGCGACCGCCCGGGGTGAGCAGGAACAGCGGCCGGGGCGGCTGCACGGCCTCGACGGCCCGGAAGATCGGGTCGGGGGCCAGCACCATGCCCGCGCCGCCGCCGAAGGGCGAATCGTCCACCGAGCGGTGGCGGTCGGTGGTGTGGTGGCGGAGGTCGTGCACCCGCACGTCGATGACGCCCCGCTCCCGCGCCTTGCCGAGGAGCCCGCCGGCGAGGGCAGGCTCCAGGATCTGCGGGAGCACGGTGAAAACGTCGATGCGCATACGTCAGCCCTCGTCCAGCAGGCCGGCGGGGGGGTCGATCACGACCCGCCCCTGCTCCTGGCTGACAACGAACACCAGCGGCACCAGGCGCTCGCCGTCGAGCACCAGCAAGTCGGACGCGGGGTTCGCCTCCACCGCCTCGACGGTGCCGTAGCGCCGGCCGTCTTGGCCGATGACCTCGGCGCCGATCAGTTCGTGGACCCACAGCGCGCCGTCCTCGTCCATCGGCTCGGCCCGCAGGACGGTCCCCCGCAGCGCCTCGGCCCCGTTGCGGTCACCGACCCCGGCGAACGTCACCAGCCACCGGCCCTGGTGCGGCCGGGCGGACACGACCTCCATCGGGCCGCGGTCGCTCTCCAGCACCACCCCGGCCGCGAACCGGGCCTCGGGCCGGTTGGTGATGGCGTCCACCGCCACTTCCCCACGGAGGCCGTGGGGCTTGACCACGGTGCCTACCTCGAGCACCGCCGGTCAGTCGGCGATGTCGACGACCGCCTCGACGCCCTCCTTGGCCGCCGCGGCCCGCACGACGGTGCGGATGGCCTGGGCGACGCGGCCCCGCCGGCCGATGATCCGGCCCATGTCGGACGGAGCCACGTGGAGGCGCAGGGTCAGCGCTCGCCGGCCCTCCTCGACCTCGACCAGCACCGACTCGGTGTCGTCGACGATGGACTTGGCCAGGTACTCGAGCGTCGACCGGGCCAGGGCACCCTTGACGGTGTTGCCGTCGGGCCCGTCGTCCTCGTCGTCGATGTCGTCGTCGAAGTCGTTGTCCTCGTCGGGCTCGGCCGTCACCGACTGGTCGGTCATGAGGCGGGGCTGGCCGCGCCGGCCGCCCCTGCCCCGGCCGCGGCCGGCGTGGGCGACCCGCCGCCCTTGAACTGCGCCCACGCGCCGGAGATCTCCAGCAGCCGCTTGGCCCGCTCGGTCGGCTGGGCGCCCTGGCGGAGCCAGGCGACGGCCTTGTCGTTGTCGATGCGGACCACCGACGGTTCGGACCGCGGGTCGTAGATCCCCACGATCTGGATGAAGGCGCCGTCGCGCGGCGACCGCGCGTCGGCCGCCACCAGCCGGTAGGTCGGCTGCTTCTTTTTCCCCATGCGCATCAGGCGCAGTTTCACTGCCACGTCTGTCAACTCCTCTGGGCGTCTGGTTTCTCCGGCGTCGGGCGATTCGCACCGAGGCGCTGACCAGCACGCTGCATCGCTTCGACGGTCATCTTACGGCGGGTTCAGGCCCCCGCTGGGGCTGCGGCTGCGGAGGGGCTAGTTGAGGCCGGCCAGCTGGGGGGGCCCGCCCTTCCCCTTGCGGGCGCTGCGGCCGAACAACCGCATCATCTTCTGCATTTCCTTGAACTGCTTCAGCAGCTGGTTCACGTCCGCCGTGGTGTTGCCGCTCCCGTTGGCGACCCGCAGGCGGCGCGACCCGTTCATGAGGGACGGGTCCCGGCGCTCCTCGGGCGTCATGGAGCGGATGATCGCTTCCAGCCGGGCGATCTCACCGTCGTCGATCTCCGCCTTCTTCAGTTCCTTGGGCAGCCCCGGGAGCATCCCGACCAGGTTCTGGAGCGGCCCCATCTTCTTGATCTGCTGCATCTGCTCGAGGAAGTCCTCCAGGGTGAACTGGCCCGAGGTCAGCTTCTCGGCCGCCTCCTGGGCCTGATCCCGCTCGAAGGCCTGCTCCGCCTTCTCGATCAGCGTCAGCATGTCGCCCATGCCCAGGATCCGGCCCGCCATGCGGTCGGGGTGGAACGGCTCGAAGTCGGCCAGCTTCTCCCCCACCGAGGCGAAGGCGATGGGCTTGCCGATGACCTCCTTGACCGACAACGCCGCGCCGCCTCGGGCGTCGCCGTCGAGCTTGGTGAGGATCACGCCGTCGATGGCGAGGGCCTCGTTGAACGACTCGGCCACGTTCACTGCGTCCTGGCCGGTCATGGCGTCGACGACCAGGAACGTGTAGTTCGGGTTGACGGCGGCCGAGATGTTGCGGGCCTCGCCCATCAGCTCTTCGTCGACGTGGAGGCGGCCCGCGGTGTCAACGATGAGCACGTCGCGGCCCCGGCGCTGCGCCTCCTCCAGGCCCGTCTTGGCCACGGTGACCGGGTCGGTCGGCTCCGACCACACGGGGACCCCGACCTGGCCGCCCAGCACCTTCAGCTGCTCGACGGCGGCCGGGCGCTGGAGGTCGGCCCCCACGAGCATGGGGTTGCGGCCCTGCTGCTTGAACCAGCGCGCCAGCTTGCCGGCGGCCGTCGTCTTCCCGGACCCCTGGAGGCCAGCGAGCATGACGACCGTCGGGGGACGGGGGGCATAGGTGATCTTGAGGTTCTTGCCCCCCAGGATGTTGACCAGCTCCTGGTTGACGATCTTCACGACCTGCTGGGCCGGGGACAGGCTGGCCGACAGGTCGGCGCCCACGCACTGCTCGCGGATGCGCTCGACCATCGACCGCACGACCTTGAAGTTGACGTCGGCCTCGAGCAGGGCCAGGCGGATCTCCCGGAGGATCTCGTCGACGTCCTTCTCGCCCAGCCGCCCCCGCCCCCGGACGCGCTTGAAGATCGCCTCGAACCGGTCACTCAACGAGTCGAACATGGACCGCCCAGGCTAGCGGGGGCCGCCCCGCTTACTCTGCGGCCGCGATGGCGTGGATCGTGTTCTTCGTGGCGGGGGCGGACGTTCTGCCGGCCCCGGCTGCCCGCCGGGCCGCCCAGGACTTGCTGCGCTCGACCGTCGGCGACCACTGGGGCACGGCGACGACCGAGGAACCGCACTGGGTCGGCCCTTTCCCGCGGTGCCCGAGTGCCGCGCCACCGTGTTGGGCCACGACCGGCGGCGGTGCCGGACGTGCCCGGGATTGGGCCGACAACTTCGTCAGGAGTGGGGACTTCGTCTGGTTCGATCCCACGCGGCGTGGTGGCGACCCACGAGCAGTGGTTGGCGCGCCGGGTCATTCGACTCATTTCGCGCCGCGGCCGTTCAGCGCACGCCGTCCCCCGTCGATCATCGGCTCGTCGTTCTCGTCGCCGCCAGAGGGGGTCGCGCAATGAGGCAAGGAACCTCGATGGGCCTCGCGCTCCCTTCCCACGCCGAACCGAAGGGAGTCCCGGTGAGCAGCACTGCGACCAGCCGGTTGCCCCGTCCGAAGCAGTTCGTCCTCGTCGCGGTGGCCGCCATGCTCATGGCCACCCTGTTCGCCCCGCCGGGCGCGATCCGGGCCGCGGCCCCATCCCGCACACAGGCCCAGGCCACGAACTTCGTCGACGTCGACCCCGCGCTGCTCAGCACGCCGCTCAAGGGTGACGTCCGGGTCATCGTCCAGTCACTGGAGGGGGCCAGCCCCGCGACCCAGAAGGCCATCACCAAGGCGGGCGGCACCGTCACCCTCGACCTGCCCCTGATCAACGGCGTGGCCGCCACGCTGGCGGCGGCCAAGGTGGCCGACCTGGCCGCCGTGCCCGGCATCCGGGCCATCTCCCTCGACCGGCCCGTCACCGTCCAGAGCGACGGGGGCGGAGGGTCGGCCAACTCGGTGTACCGGCAGGTGGTGCGGGCCGACGAGGCGTGGGACGCGGGCCTGACCGGCAGCGGTGTCACCGTCGCCGTCCTCGACACCGGCATCGCCGACGTGCCCGACCTGGCCGGGCGGGTCCTGCCCATCCGCAACGACCTGACCGGCCAGTACTCGCCGTGCGTGAACCTGTCGGGCGAGGCGAACTGTGGCGACTCCTACGGGCACGGCACGTTCGTGGCCGGCCTGATCGCCGGCAACGGCGCTTCGTCCAATGGCGAGTACAAGGGCGTCGCCCCGGGCGCGAACCTGGTCTCGATCAAGGTGGCCGGGCGCGACGGCTCGTCCGACGTCAGCAACGTCATCGCCGGCATCCAGTGGGCGGTGTCGTTCCGGGACAGCTACGGCATCAAGGCCCTCAACCTCTCCCTCGGCACCGACGGCACGCAGAGCTTCCGCACCGACCCCCTGAACTACGCCGTCGAGGAGGCGTGGTCGTCGGGCATCACCGTCGTGGTGGCAGCCAGCAACCGCGGCCCGGCGGCAGGCACCATCTCCAAGCCCGGCGACGACCCCTGGGTCATCACCGTCGGCGCCATCGACGACCGGGGCACCCCCGGCCTGGGCGACGACCAGCTGCCCAACTTCTCCAGCCGGGGCCCGACCGCCGCCGACGGCCTGGCCAAGCCCGATGTCGTCGCTCCCGGGGCCCACGTGGTGTCCCTGCGGGCGCCGGGCAGCTCCATCGACACCCTGTTCCCGGGCACCATGGGCCCGCATTACCGCAGGGGCAGCGGCACCTCGATGGCCACCGGCGTGGTGTCCGGAACCGTCGCCCTCATGCTCCAGGCCAACCCCACGTGGGCCCCGGACCGGGTGAAGTTCGCCCTCATGGGCACCGCCCGCCCCGACGCCTCCAGCGACCCCATGGCCGTCGGACGGGGCCTGATCGACGCCTACGCCGCCGCCCTCGCCGCCCCCTCCGGCACCGCCAACCAGGGCCTGGCCCGGTCGAACGGCCTCGGCAGCCTCAACCTCAGCCGGGGCACCGTGCGGGTCAGCGCCGACAACCTCCTGGGGACGGTCGTCTCCGGCCTGCTCACCACCCAGCTCCTGCTCTGGAACCCGCTCCTCTACACGATCACGCCGTGGAACGGGTCGTCCTGGTACGCCTCCTCCTGGTACGGGTCCTCGTGGTACGGGTCGTCCTGGTACGGCTCCTCCTGGTACGGGTCCTCCTGGTACGGCTCGTCGTGGTACGGCCAGCCCAACGGCTCCTCCTGGTACGGCTCGTCGTGGTACGGGTCCTCCTGGTACGGGGCCTGGGAGTAGGCAATGCGGAGGCTCCCGCCCAAGGTTCGCTCGACGATCGTCGCCACCGCGGTCTGTGGCGCCGTCACCCTGGGCGTCGCCGGGTTCCAGGCGCCCTCGTCGGGCCTGGGCCCGGTGTGGGAGCTGGGCGCCCTGACCGTCGTGCTCGCCCTGAGCTGGGCCTACCCGGTGCTCGTCCTGCGGAGGGACGAGACCGAGGCGTTCCAGCTCGACGAGCCCTTCTTCGTGGCCATGGCGATCCTCCTGCCCGTGCCCGGGACGATCGCCGTGTTCGCGGCGGCGACGGTCCTCGGGGCCGTGCTGCGGCGGCGGCCGTTCGTGCGGGCCCTGTTCAACGTGAGCCAGACGGTGACGGGCACCGGCCTGGGCCTGGCGGCCATGGCCCTGGTGGCCGAGCCCGGGAGCGCGTCGGTCACCCCGGCCACGCTGGCCGGCGCCGTCATCGGGGTCGCCGTGTACCTGGTCGTGAACGGTGCAGCCGTCTCGCTGGTCATCTCCCTCAGCGAGGACCGGCGGATGGCGGACGTCTTCCTCGACGGCATCGTGCTCCGCTCCCTCGTCTGGGCCGGGGGCACGGCCCTCGGGCTGCTGGCCGCCATCGGCGGCACCGCCCACGCCTGGGCCCTGGCCCTGGGCGCGCTGCCCATGGCCGCCCTCAACCTGGTCCTGCGCGAGCACACCCGGGCCGAGCAGCAGAAGCAGCGGTCGCAGCGCCTCCTCACCGCCGCCAACTCGATCCACGCCGCGGTGGCCGTGGCCGACGTGGAGGAGGCGGTCATCGCCGCCACCAAGACGCTGCTGCACTGCCGGGACGCCCGCATCGAAGCCGCCTTCCCGGAGGCGGGCGAACTGGCGGTGCCCCTGCCCGAGGCCGTCCCCGGCCGCTGGCTGGTCGCCGCCGACCCGGTCGGGTTCGACCGCCACGGCGAGCCCGAGCGCGAGTTGCTCGAAGTCCTCGCCGGCATCGCCACCGGCGCCCTCCGCAACGCCTGCCTCGTGCACGAGATCCGCCACCGGGCCATCCACGACCCGCTCACCGAGCTGCCCAACAAGGTCCTGTTCATGGACCGCCTCCAGCACGCCCTCGACGGCGCTCCCCGCACGGGCCGGCCGCTGGCCGTGATGTTCCTCGACCTCGACCAGTTCAAGGTGATCAACGACAGCCTGGGCCACGACATCGGCGATCAGGTGCTGCTGGGCGTGGCCGCCCGCCTGCGCGGCGTCCTGCGGCAGGGGGACACGGCCGCCCGCCTCGGCGGCGACGAGTTCGCCGTGCTGTGCGAGCAGGTGCTCAGCCCCGAGGACGGCGTCGCCCTGGCCGAACGGGTCCAGGCCGCGGCATCGGGCGAGTTCCTCGTCGACGGCGTCGAGCTGTGCATCACCGCGTCGGTGGGCGTGGTGATGGTGGAGCCGGGCGCCGGCCTGGCCGCCGAGGCCCTGCTCCAGGCGGCCGACACGGCCATGTACCGGGCCAAGGACAGGGGCCGCGACCGCATCGAGGTGTTCGACGACCAGCTGCGGAGCCGTGCCGTGGCCCGCCTGGAGACCGAGACCACGCTCCGCCGGGCCCTCGACGAGGGGCGCCTCCGGGTCTTCTACCAGCCGATCGTCAACGCCCTCACCGGCCGCATCGCCGACGTGGAGGCGTTGTTCCGCATCGAGACGCCCGGAGGCGCCATCCTCGCCCCCGCCGACTTCATCGAGGTGGCCGAGCAGTCGGGCCTGATCGCCACCATCGGCACCCAGGTGCTCGAAGCGGCGTGCCGCCAGGCCGTCGAGTGGCAGAAGCAGTCGCCCGCCCTCGAGCCCCTCCGGGTGGCGGTCAACCTGTCGGCCCGCCAGGTGAGCCGGGTGCCGGTGGCCGACATGGTCAAGCAGGCCCTGGCCCGCACCGGCTGCCGTCCCTGCCAGCTCGCCCTCGAGATCACCGAGACGGTCCTCATGGAGGCGGGCGAGCACGTGCGCGACGAGCTGGAGGACCTCCGGAAGCTGGGCGTGACCGTGGGCCTCGACGACTTCGGGACGGGCTACTCGTCGCTCGCCTACGTGAAGCGGTTCCCGGTCGACTTCCTCAAGATCGACCGCTGCTTCGTCGCCGGGCTCGGCCGCGATCCCGAGGACGAGGCCATCGTCGACGCCATCATCAGCCTGAGCAGGGCCCTCGGCCTGTCCACCGTGGCCGAGGGCGTGGAGACCGTCGACCAGCGCGACCGGCTGCGGGCGCTGGGCTGCGACCGCATGCAGGGCTACCTCTTCGCCCGCCCCCAGCCCGCCGACCAGCTCGCCGGCCTGCTGGGTTCGGGCGGCCCCGCCCTGGCCCTGTCGGCCTAGGCCTGACGCCAGCGCCGTTCTTGGCGCACGTACACGTACCGTTCCGGTAGGGCGTTTTCTGCGCCAAGAACGTCAGTTGAAGAGGGCGTCGACGAACTCGTCGGGGTCGAAGGCGACGAGGTCGGCGGCGGTCTCGCCCAGGCCGACGAGCTTGATGGGGATGCCGAGGTCGGTCTGGATGGCCAGGGCGAGGCCGCCCTTGGCCGTGCCGTCGAGCTTGGTCAGCACGATGCCGGTCACGTCGACGGCCTCGGCGAAAAGCCTGGCCTGCACCAGCCCGTTCTGGCCCGTGGTGGCGTCGATGACGAGCAGGACCTCGGTCACCCGGCCCGCCCCCTTGTCGGCCACCCGGCGGACCTTCTTCAGCTCCTCCATGAGGTTGACCTTGGTGTGGAGGCGCCCGGCGGTGTCGGCCAGGACCAGGTCGACCTGGCGGGCGGCCGCCCGTTCGATCGCGTCGAACACCACGGCGCCGGGGTCTCCCCCCTCGTTGCCCCGCACCAGCTGCGCCCCCACCCGCCGTGACCACAGCTCAAGCTGCTCGGCCGCCGCCGCCCGGAACGTGTCGCCCGCGGCCATGATCACCGTCCGCCCCTCCGACGCCTGTTGGGCGCCCACCTTGCCGATGGTGGTGGTCTTGCCCACCCCGTTCACGCCCACGAACAGCCACACGTTGGGGGCGCCGGGCTCGAACCGCAGGGACCGGTCGGCTACCGTCAGGTTCTTCTTGAGGTCGTCCTTGAGGGCGTCGAGCAGTTCGTCGGGGGTGTCGATCCCCTCCCGCTTCACCCGTCCCTTCAGGTCGTCGAGCATGGCGGACGCCGCCTTGACGCCCACGTCGGCCCGCACCAGGGCCTCCTCGAGGTCGTCCCAGGTCTCGTCGTCGATCTTCTCCTTGGACCGGATCGAGCCCAGGTAGCCGGCGAGCAGCGACCGGGCCTTGCCCAGCCGGTCGCGGAACCGGGGCCGGGCCGGGGCCTCGGGCGCCTCGCCCGGGACCTCCGGTACCGCCCCCAGCTCGGGCGCACCCTCCGCCGCCTCGGCCTCCTTGGGCTTGGGCTGGGCGGCCGCCAGCAACGCCTCGGCCTCGGCCACCACCTCGGCGGCCTGGCGGTCGAGCTCCTCGGCCGAGGGGATGCGGCCCCGCTTCGGCGGCGACGGCGCCTTGGACGGGGGCTTGGGCGGCGACGGCGGCAGCGGCGACGACCGAGGCGGTTCGAGGTCGGTCTTCGAACGGCGGGGACGGGAGGCGATAAAGGCCGCGACCAGCCCTGTCACGACGAGGGTGGCGACGACCAGCAGCACGAACTCCATACGGGTCACACGCTACTGAGTCCGGCGGGCTGCCCCGCCGCCCGCAGACGGCTTATTTCAGGTCGTCGCGGAGCAGGTTGAGGGGGGCCGACAGGCGGATCCGGCGCACGAACGGCTGCTCGGCCAGCTTGCGCACCTGGTCGGGCGAGAGGTTGGCGGTGACGATGCCACCCTGCAGCGATCCCCGGGGCAGACCCAGGCGGGTGAGCTTGGACTGCTGGGCGTCGGACGCGTCGGGGTCGACGTGGACGAACACCGACAGCTTGGGCGGCGCCAAGGGCTGGGGACCGGCGCCGGCGGCGCCCACCGCCGGCTCCCGGGACAGGGCCGCGGCGAGAGCGGCGTCGAGCTTGCGGTAGTCCACAGTCAACGGTACGCGAACGCGTGGAACAATGCTCGCTCCCGCGGGGAGGCGAGAGCATGGCCGAGCAGAGACAGGGCGCTACCGAGCGGGAGGGGTTCGACCATCACGGTGGGACGGTGCAGCGGGGCATCACCGTCGTCCCCCGCTCCAGCTCCGACGAGGGCCGGTTCGGCCGGCTGTTCCGGACGCTGCCGCCCTTCGCACCGCCTGACACCGAGCTCACGGCTCTGGCCGCATCGATGTCCCCGGCCACGCCCGCGGCCGGCGACGACCCCGCCGGCGACAACCCCGACATCCCGTCCGGGTACACCTACTTCGGCCAGTTCGTGGACCACGACATCACCTTCGACCCCGCCTCCGCCCTCGAACGGCTGAACGACCCCGACGCCCTGTCCAACTTCCGGTCACCCCGGTTCGACCTCGACTGCCTGTACGGCGGCGGGCGCAAGCAGACCCCGTTCCTCTACGACGAGGACGACCCCGTCAAGCTGCTGATCGGCAAGAACACCCAGACCATCCACGAGCCCGTCGACCTGCCCCGCAACCAGCAGGGGCGGGCCCTGATCGGCGACCCCCGCAACGACGTCCACGTCATCGTGGGCCAGCTCCACCTGGCCTTCCTCAGGTTCCACAACGCCGTCGTCGACCACCTGCGGGCCCGGTTCTTCCCCGACGCCGAGATCGAGGACGAGGCCCGCCGGCTGACGTGCTGGCACTACCAGTGGATCGTGGTCAACGACTTCCTACGAAGGCTGGTCGGGCCGGAGGTCCTCGACGAGATCCTGGTGCGGGACAAGCGCACCAAGGGGCTCAAGACCGACCTGCGGTTCTACGCGTGGCGGAAGAAGCCGTTCATGCCCGTGGAGTTCTCGGGGGCGGCCTACCGGTTCGGGCACAGCATGATCCGGTCGGTCTACAAGCTGAACGACCAGCTGGAGGACATCCCGATGTTCTCGCCTGCGCTGACGCCCAACCCGTTGCAGCACCTGGGCGGGTTCCGGCCGCTGCCCAAGAAGTGGACGCTCGACTGGAGCAAGTTCTTCGTGATCGGCGGGTCGGCGCCCCAGTCGAGCCGCAAGATCGACACCCAGTTCTCGCCCCCGATGCACAAGCTGCCGGCCAACATCGACACCCAGCGGCGGTCCCTGGCCCTGCTCAACCTGCTGCGGGGCCGGGCCCTGCAGCTGCCCTCGGGCCAGGCCGTGGCCACGGCCATGGGCACGGCCCGGCCCAACGCCGACCTGCGCCTGCCCGACGGCGACACGCCCCTGTACTTCTACCTGCTGCGGGAGGCCGAGGTCGTGGCCGGCGGGCTGCGCCTCGGGCCCACGGGCGGGCGGATCGTGGCCGAGGTCCTACTCGGGCTGCTCAAGGGCGACCCCTCGTCGTTCCTCCGCCAGGCGCCGAAATGGAAGCCCGAGCTGCCGTCCGCCACGGCCGGGGAGTTCACCCTGCCCGACCTGCTGAAGTTCGCGGGCATGGTGTAGCCCGCCGACGTCACTGCGACCTGGCCCAGTTCTCGGGTCGGTGGGACCAGGGGCAAACCGGAGGTCGACGACTCACACCGGGAATCGGTCGATCACCTTTTCGTAGCTGTCTTGAGCGTCCGCCAAGGCGATGCGGGAGTAGATCTCCAGGCTGGTGCGAGAAGCGTGGCCGCTGTAGGGCTGGATGAGGGCGTCGTCGATGCCTTGCGTCTTGAGCCACGTGAACAGGAAGTGGCAGAGCCGATGCGGCGGCATGTTGTGAGCAAGGCCAGCATTGGCCGCGTATTGGGCCAACAGGGCTCGGACGCCTCGCGTCGTGTACGGCTTCTTCCAGCTCGGCTCGAACAGGAACGCTGCGCCTTTGCCTGTCTGGGCGTCGATACGAAGGGCCAGGGCCACCGGAACTCAACGTATCTGTCGTCCCAGCGGGGTTCAGCCTCAAGGGGAAGGAAGCGACGCCACCTCAAGCGGGACGCGATCAGACTGTCACCTACACCCTGTCCAGCGGGGATCCGCGTGGTGGTCAGTGGAAGGGAACGATCCACGTACAGGCCGAACTCCGTGCTAACGGGTCGGCCGACCTTAACGCTCGAAGAGCAACGATGCCGTCGGCGGCCGATGCTACCGTCCGCGGCAAGCTGGCCATCCTCGGCGAAGATTCGGGCGCGGGAACCGGCAATCACGGCCTTCCGTACCAGATCTCGGCGCGACGAGCACCGGCACGTCGCCGCCCGCTGCCCGCACCGAACGGGTGAGGGCCTAGCCGACAATGACGAGCCCGGCCAGCGCCACGGCGGCGCCGAACAGCAGGGGGCCCGATCGCTCCAGGCTGGTGCCGTTCGTGACCCGCTTGGCGGCGGCGCGGAGGTCGTAGACGGGCACGTCCCGTCCCGGGTAGTGGCGGGCGACCTCGGCCTCCAGGAGGCGGACGTCCCGGCCCGGGTCGGCGAGCCGCACCCAGGTTGCTGAACGTGGCCAGTTCGCTCCCGTAGCGCGCCAAGAACGCCGGCCCCGCGTACAGGTCGCCATGGGTAGGGATGGCCGCGGTCTCGAACGGAGACTCGCCGATTCCGACGATGTGGAGCGTGACCGTGGGGCCCTCGGGCGTGTCGAGCCGGTTCGCGAGCTGCTGCTCCCAGGTCAAGAACGACAGGGTCAGCCGGTCGCCCAGCTTGGGCGCCGCGACCTTTCCAGGGACGAGGCTCTCGGAGCCCGGGGCCGACAGCACGACCTCGGTGGGGTCGGCCGGGTTCGGGGCCCGGCCACGGATGATCCGCGGCCGGTCCACCTGGCCGCTGGGGGTGCTGGCCGCCCGCCCAACCGCCACCCCTCCAGGCTCGCTCAGCGAGGGACGGTCACCCGTTCGGACAGGACCCTCGACGTGCCGCCGGGCTGCATGGTGACGCCGAACAGGCAGTCGGCGGCCTCCATCGTCCGCTTCTGGTGGGTCACCACGACGAGCTGGGCCTCGTCCCGGAACTCGTCGAGCAGGCGCAGGAACCGGTGGAGGTTGACGTCGTCGAGGGCCGCCTCCACCTCGTCGAGCAGGTAGAACGGCGACGGCCGGCTGCGGAACACGGCGAACAGGAAGGCCATGGCGCACAGCGAGCGCTCGCCGCCCGACAGGAGCGACAGCTTGCGGGCGGACTTGCCGCCAGGCCGGGCCTCGATCTCCACCCCCGCCTCCAACACGTGGTCGGGGTCGGTGAGCCGCAGCCGCCCCTCGCCCCCGGGGAACAGGGTCTCGAACAGCTCGCCGAAGTTGTCGGCCACGTCGGCGTAGGCGGCCACCAGCAGGCCCGTCATCTCCGCCTCGATGGACCGGATCACCCTTGCCAGGTCGCGGCGGGTGGTCTTCACGTCCTCCAGCTCGGCGGTCAGGAACGCATCGCGCTCCTGCAGGGCGGCCAGCTCCTCCACGGCCAGGGGGTTTACGGGGCCCAGGAGGCGCAGCTCCCGCTCGACCTCCTTGGCCCTTGTCGACGGGCTGGTGCCGGCGGGCAGGGGCGGGCACTCGGCGGCCACGGCCATGTCGGGCTCGCAGTCCAGCTCCCGGCGCAGGGTCTCGACCGCCGCCTCCAGGCGCATGCGGGTCTCGGCGTCCTCCAGCTCGGTGCGGCGGGCCTTGGCCCGCACCTCCTCCAGCTCGTGCTCGGTGGAGGCCCGCAGGCGGCGGGCCCCGGCCACGCGGGCCGACAGCTCCCGGGCCGCGGCGGCCCGGCGCTGGCGCCGTTCCTCCAGGTCGGCCAGGTGAACGTCGATGCCGGACAGGCTGGCCGTCACCGCTTCGGACAGGCGGCGGACGTTGACCAGGTCGAGCCGGCTGCGGCTCACCCGGGCGTCGGACGCCTGGCGCGCCGACCGCAGGGCCTTCATGCGGGCCTCGGACTCGGCCAGGCGGGCGCGGAGGTCGTCCTGGCGGGAGGTGAGGGCCTCGGCCTGGGCCGCCAGCTGGGCCCGGCGGGCGGCCAGAGCCTGGCTCTCCCACGCCACGTCCTCCCGCTCGGCGTCGAGGTCGCGGTCGAGGTCG
>JBOGID010000035.1:0-7660 GCA_050742295.1 Acidimicrobiales bacterium
GCCCGGCGCCGGGCGGTCCCGCGGGCCGAGCGGGTGCTGGCCGACTTGCGCCGCACGTGGGTCCTCGGCGGCGACGCCGCTCCCTGGTGGTACGAGGGCTGGGCTTCCGATGTCGTCACCCGTGCTCCCGAAAGCCTCGACCGGGCCCTCGACCGCTGGCGGGACCTCTACCGCACAACCCTCGCCGAATACACGGAACAGGGCCGGGTCGCGGTCGACCCCAACGCCCCGAAGCGGGCTCGGGAGGCGGCCGCCAACCGCGAACGCGAAGCACGCGACCGCCTGAAGCTCCTCCGGAACGAGGATGCCGAGGTCGGCCAGACCGACTTCTACTCGTATCGCTACCTGGCGTCGGAGGGGTTCCTGCCCGGGTACTCGTTCCCCCGCTTGCCCCTCGCCGCCTACATCCCCGGCGGACGGGCGGGGCGGGGCACGCGCGAAGGCGACTACCTCCAGCGGCCCCGTTTCCTGGCCATCCGTGAGTTCGGACCCGGCGCGCTCATCTACCACGAGGGCGCCCGCTACGAGGTCGTGCGCATCCAGCTCCCCCGCAGCGCCGACGGTTCGACATCGGTGGACACCGAGGACGCCCGTCGCTGCGAGGACTGCGGCTATCACCACCCCGTGGGCGCGGGCACCGACACCTGCGAGGGGTGCGGGCGCCGCCTCGGCGCCAAGACCTACGGGCTCCTCCGCCTCCAGACCGTGCACACCCGCCGCCGGGAGCGGATCTCCAGCGACGAGGAGGAGCGGCGTCGCTCGGGCTTCGAGCTGGAGGTTTCCTATCGCTACGCCAGCCACGGCGACCGCCCCGGCCGCATCGACGCCACGACCGCTGCCGCCGTCGACCCCGACCGCGTACTCCTCGACCTCACCTACGGCGACGCCGCCACCCTCCGCCTGGCGAACATCGGCCGCCGGCGCCGCAAGGAGCGGAGCGATCGGGGGTTCTGGCTCGACACCCTCAACGGCCGCTGGCTGTCCGACCGCCAAGCCGCCGACGCCCCGGTCGACACCGACGGGCTCGACGACCTGGCCGATGTGGCCAGCCGCGCCAAGGTGATCCCCTACGTCGAGGACACCCGCAACGTCGTCGTCGTGCGCCACGTCGACCAGCTGGACGACACGGCGGCGACCACGCTCCGCTACGCCCTCGAACGGGGCGCCGAGGCGACCTTCCAGCTCGAGGATTCCGAACTGGAGTCGACCGAGCTTCCCGACCCCGCCAAGCGAGGCCGCCTGTTGCTCACCGAGTCGGCCGAGGGAGGCGCCGGGGTTCTCCGCCGGTTGGTGCTCGAGCCAGACGGCGTCGCCCGAGTCGCCCACGCCGCCCTCGACCGCTGCCACTTCGACCCCGAGACCGGGGAGGACCGAGGCCATGCCCCCGGTGCCCGGGAGCGCTGTGAACGGGCGTGCTACGACTGCCTCCTCTCCTACGGCAACCAGCTCGACCACGCCCTCATCGACCGCCATCGGGCCCGGGACCTCCTCCTTGACCTGGCTCGTTCCACGACCACGGCCGGCGCCGGCGGGCGTACGCGGGCCGACACCCGGGATCTGCTGTCGGCCCTCGCCGACTCGTCGCTGGAGACGCAGTTCGTGGACTGGCTCGACCAGCGGGGCCACCGCCTGCCCGACCGCGGCCAGGTGACCGTCCGCGAGGCCCAGGCCCGCCCCGACCTTGTCTACGACCTCGCCCAGGGCCCCGTCGCCGTGTTCGTGGACGGGCCGGTGCACGACGACGCAGCCCAGGCCCAGCGCGACGTCAGGGCCGAGGAGCGGCTCATCGACCTCGGGTGGGCCGTTGTGCGTGTGCGCCACGACGACGACTGGTCAACCGTCGTCGCCCGCTTCCCGTCCGTCTTCGGCCCTGGCCCGCGTGGCCCGAACGCCGAGGACAGCAGCCGCTCGTGACGCCCGACGCCACCTTCGCCCCCGGGGCCCTCGTCCACGCACGCGGCCGGGAGTGGGTCGTGCTGCCGGAAAGCGCGCCCGACCTCCTAGTGCTGCGCCCCCTGGGTGGCGGAGAGGACGACACCGCCGCCGTCCTGCCGTCGCTCGAAGCCGTCACGCACGCCACCTTCCCCCCGCCCAGTGCTGCCGACCTCGGCGACGCCGCCAGCGCGGGGCTACTGCGCACCGCCCTGCGCATCGGCTTCCGGTCGTCGGCCGGACCGTTCCGGTCGCTGGCCAACCTCGCCGTCGAACCGCGCGCCTACCAGTTCGTTCCTCTGCTGCTTGCGCTGCGGCAGGACCCCGTCCGCATCCTCATCGCCGACGACGTCGGCATCGGCAAGACCATCGAGGCCGGCCTCATCGCCGCCGAGCTGCTGGCCCAGGGCGACGCCCGCCGCCTGGCCGTGCTCTGCAGCCCGGCGCTCGCCGAGCAGTGGCAGCGGGAGCTACGAACCAAGTTCGCGATCGACGCCGAGCTGGTCCTGCCGTCCACCGCCACCCGCCTCCAACGCGGCCTCATGTTCACTGAGTCCCTGTTCAACCGTCACCCCTACGTCGTGATCTCCACCGACTTCATCAAGTCGCCCGCCCGCCGCCACGAGTTCGTGAACCACTGCCCCGAGCTGGTGATCGTCGACGAGGCCCACACCGCGGTGGCCGACGGGGCCGGCGGCGGGGCCCGCGCCCGTACCCAGCGCCACGACCTCCTCAAGGCCCTGGCCGCCGATGCCACCCGCCACCTCGTCCTCGTCACCGCGACGCCCCACTCGGGCAAGGAGGAGGGGTTTCGCAACCTGCTCGACCTTCTCGAACCCGGCCTCGGGTCTGTCGACCTGGACGACGCCCGGGGACGGGCCCGGCTCGCGGCGCGCTTCGTCCAGCGTCGGCGGGGCGACATCCGTCGCTACCTCGACGAGGACACGGCCTTCCCGTCCGACCGCGAGAGCAGGGAGGCGCCCTACGACCTGTCACCCGCCTACGCCGCCTTCTTCGACCGCGTGCTCGCGTACGCCCGCGAGCAGGTGACCGAGGGCGGCCCGCGAGGCCGGCCCAGTGTGGATGGCGGCGCGGGTGCCGGAGGGCCGACCGTGCGCCAGCGGGTGCGGTGGTGGTCGGCTCTCGCCCTGCTGCGCACCCTGGCCTCGTCGCCTCAGGCCGCGGCCGCCACGCTGCGCACCCGGGCCTCGGCGGCGGAGGCGACCACCGTCGAGGAGGCCGACTCGCTGGGCCGCGCCACCGTGCTCGACACCGCCGACGACGAAGCCCTGGAGTCCCTGGACGCCACGCCCGGCGCCGACGCGGTGGAGGGCGTCCCGATCGATCCCGAGGCCGCCAACCAGGACGGTTCGCCCGTGTACAGCGAGAAGCGGCGCCTCTTCGCCCTCGCCCGCCAGGCCGCCGAACTTGCGGGACCGAAGCTCGACCGCAAGCTCGCCACGCTGGTCGACGAGCTGAAGGGCCTCTTGGCCGACGGGTACGACCCCATCGTGTTCTGCCGGTTCATCGACACCGCGGACTACGTGGCTACGCACCTCGCCGGCCCCCGCGTGCTGGGGGCCGAGGTGAACGTGGCGGCCGTTACCGGTCGCCTTCCCCCCGAGCTACGCGAGGAGCGCATCGCCGAACTGTGCGCCCGACCCGGGCGGCACGTGCTGGTCGCCACCGACTGCCTGTCCGTGGGCGTCAACCTCCAGGAACACTTCCAAGCAGTGGTCCATTACGACCTGGCCTGGAACCCGACCCGCCACGAACAGCGCGAAGGACGAGTCGACCGCTTCGGCCAGGCCCGCGACGTGGTGCGGGCCGTCACCGTCTACGGGCGCGACAACCGCATCGACGGCATCGTGCTCGATGTGCTCCTGCGCAAGCACAAAGCCATCCGGGCCGCCACCGGCGTGTCAGTCCCCGTGCCCGACGAGTCCGACGGCGTGGTCGAGGCCCTCATGGAGGGACTGGTCCTGCGTGGCCACCGCCCGGCCGACCAGCTCACCCTGGACCTGGGGCTGGAGCGCAGGCGGGACGACCTCCACCGGGCGTGGGAGTCGGCGGCCCAACGGGAACGCCGTTCGCAGACCAAGTACGCCCAGGAGGCGATCCACCCCGAGGAGGTAGCGCGCGAGGTCGCAGCCGCGCGGGTGGCGCTGGGCACCCACGACGAGGTGGCGGCATTCACCGTCGAGGCGTTGCGTGCCCTCGGCGCGTCGGTGACCCGGCGCGGTCGCAGTTGGGAGGCGGTGACCGCCACCCTGCCCGTGGGCCTCCGCGACGCCCTGCCGCCCGGCCACGCCGAGCCGCTCCCGCTCCACCCCGACCTGCCTCTGCCTCGGGGCCACGCCCTCCTGGCCCGCACCGACCCGCACGTGGAGGCCGTCGCCCGACAGGTGCTCGACGCCGCCCTCGACGCGCCTGGGCCCGAGCGGCCCCCCGGAGCGGGTCAGGGCGGGTCCCGCGTGGCAGCCCGGGCCGGCGTCGCCCGCAGCCGTGCCGTATCCCAACGCACGACCCTTCTCCTCATGCGGTACCGGTTCCATCTCGACCTGCCCGGCCGCGACGGCGTTCGATCGCTGGTGACCGAGGACGCCCGCTTCCTCGCCTTCGCCGGTGCGCCCGAGCAGGCCGCGTGGCTCGAACCGGCCGCCGTCGAAGACCTGCTGAACGCCACCGCCGACGCCAACGTCGCCCCCGACCTGGCTGCCCAGCTCACCGAGCGGGTGGCGGCGTCGCTCGTCGCGCTGGGCCCTCACCTCGACGCCGAGGGCGAACGGTTGGCCGCCGATCTGCTCGACGCCCACCGCCGGGTACGAACGGCTGCCGCTGCGGTCCGGCGCGGGCTGAACGTGTCGGCGCAACGCCCCGCCGACGTACTCGGCCTGTACGTGTGGCTGCCCGTCGCCGGCCCGGCCGGGCTGCAGTGACCGGCCCGGGAGGCCGGTCCCAGCAAGCATCGACCGGCCCGGGAGGCCGGTCCCAGCAAGGTTCGACCGTCCGGCGCGCCGTCGCCGAGCAGCTCGGCGGGCTCACCACCGTCCGCACCGTCGGTGGCGTCGTCCCGCCCGACCTGCTGGCTCGCATCGTGGCGGGCGACGACCTGCCCGGGCTCCGGGCCGACGACTACCGCCTGGAGCTGGGGGTCTCGCCCCGCGAGGCGGCCAACCGGGCGTGGTCGGTGCTCACCGGCGCCTGGACCGCCTTCCGGGACGCCCTCGCCGCACGGCCCGAGGGCGACCGGGCGACCGGGCTGGTCCGGGACAAGTGGCTCGCGGTGCTCCTCCGGGAGCTGGGCTTCGGCCGGGTCCCGACCACGCCCGCCGGGGGGATCGCGGCCGACGGCCGCAACTTCCCAGTCAGCCATGTATGGCAGGACGTCCCGATGCACCTGCTCGGATGGAACGTCGACCTCGACAAGCGCACGCCAGGCGTTCCCGGCGCCGCCGAACGGGCGCCCCACGCCATGGTCCAGGAGTTGCTCAACCGTTCCGGCGACCACCTGTGGGCGATCCTCTCCAACGGCGCCACCCTGCGGCTGCTGCGTGACTCGACCAGCCTGGTGGGCCAGGCCTACGTCGAGTTCGACCTCGCCGCCATGTTCGACGGCGAGGTGTTCAGCGACTTCGCTGTTCTCTACCTCCTGTGCCACGAGAGCCGGTTCCAGCCTGTCGACCCCGAGGCCGGGCCCGAGGACTGCTGGTTGGAGCGGTGGCGGGCCAACGCCGTGGAGTCGGGTATCCGCGCCCTCGGCGCCCTGCGGCTTGGCGTGCAGCGGGCCATCGAGGCGTTGGGGACGGGCTTCGTCCGCCACCCTGCCAACGGCGACCTGCGCGGCCGGCTCGCCCTGGACGGCGACCTCAGCCTGGCCGACTACCACCGCAGTCTGCTGCGCCTCGTCTACCGGCTGCTCTTCTGCTTCGTGGCCGAGGACCGGGGCCTGCTCGCCGACCCCGGGTCAGGGGCCGGCCCCCGGCAGCGCTACGCCGAGTGGTTCTCCACCGCCCGGCTGCGGGGCATCGCCACCCGGCGTCGGGGGACGCGCCACGGCGACCTCTGGCAAGCCCTGTCGCTCGTGCTCGACGGGCTGGGCTCGCCCGGCGGACGCCCCGAGCTGGGCCTCCCGGCCCTGGGTGGATTATTCGAGCCGACGGCCGCCGATGTGGTCGGCGAGTGCCAGCTCTCGAACGAGGCACTGCTCGAGGCGCTGCGCCACCTCTGCGTGGTGCAGCCGCCGGGGGGTGGGCCCCGACGGATGGTCGACTACCGCAACCTGGGCGCCGAGGAGCTGGGCGGGATCTACGAGAGCCTGCTCGAGTTCGTGCCCCGACTTGATGGAGCCAACCGCACGTTCACCCTCGAGTCCCTCGTCGGCAACGAACGAAAGACCAGTGGCGCCTACTACACGCCCACGTCGCTCATCGACTGCCTGCTCGACTCCGCCCTCGACCCATTGCTCGACGAAGCCGAACGTGCTGCCGACCCCCAGGCCGCCCTGCTTGCCCTCACCGTCTGCGACCCGGCCTGCGGTTCCGGGCACTTCCTCGTCGCCGCCGCTCGGAGGATTGCCGCCCGCCTGGCGAGGGTGCGGGCCGACGGCGCGGAGCCGACGCTGATCGACTCCCAGGCCGCCATGCACGATGTGGTCGGGCGCTGCATCTTCGGCGTCGACCTCAACCCCATGGCCGCCGAGTTGGCCAAGGTCAGCCTCTGGCTTGAGGCCCTCCAGCCCGGCCGCCCGCTGTCGTTCCTCGACGCCCACATCAAGGTCGGCAACGCCTTGCTGGGGACGACGCCTTCGCTGTTGGCGGCGGGGATTCCCGAGGAGGCGTTCGCCGCCCTGGAAGGCGACGACCGCAAGACGGTGGCGGCCCTGCGCAAGCGGAACCGCACCGAGCGCGAGGGCCAAGGCGTGCTCTTCGGCGGCGGCGGGATCGCCGTCGGCAACCGGACGCTGGCCGACGCGGCCCGCGCCATCGAGGCCGCCGGTGATATGTCCTTGGCCGACGTCGCCCTGGCCCAGCGCCGCCAGCGCGAGCTGGAGAGATCACCCGAGTTGCGGCGAGCCCGGCTGCTGGCCGACGCCTGGTGCGCGGCCTTCGTGATCGTGAAGCGTGCGGGTGCACCGGAGCTGACCCACGCCGTGCTCGATCGCTGGCAGCGCGCCGACCTCGACCGCCTCGCGGCCGATGATGCCTACGCCGAGGTCGAGCGCCTGGCGGCCAGGTTCCGGTTCTTTCACTGGCACCTGGAGTTCCCCCAGGTCTTCGGGGCGGACGGCGGCGGGGCGGCCGACGGCCCCGGATGGACCGGTGGCTTCTCCTGCGTCCTCGGCAACCCGCCGTGGGAACGGGTGAAGCTCCAGGAGCAGGAGTTCTTCGCCGCTCGTGATCCCGACATCGCCGGGGCCCCGAACGCTGCGGCGCGAAAGAAGCTGATCCGCGACCTCTCGGAGGCGAACCCGGCGCTCCTCTCGGAGTTCGAGGCGGCCAAGCGCCAGGCCGACGGCGAGAGCCACCTCATCCGCAGCAGCGGCCGTTACCCACTCTGCGGTCGGGGCGACGTGAACACCTACGCCGTCTTCGCCGAGACCGACCACAACCTCCTCGGCGACAACGGCCGCCTCGGCGTGATCCTCCCCACCGGCATCGCCACCGACGCCACGACCCAGCACTTCTTCAAGAACCTGGTCGTCCGGCGGAACCTGGCGTCGCTGTAC